>DASYZD010000296.1:0-20953 GCA_035946655.1 Allostellaceae bacterium
GGGAATGCGAGCGAAGTTCGCGTTCGACAGGGTAAGCACATTCGGCCCACCGCTCGCCAGCTGCCAGGACGCGAACCCGCTGACGTTGACCGGGTTCATCGTCCCGTGGTCCGACAGCACAAGCCGGTTGGTGGTGCCATCGCCACTGGTCAGGGCGCCTTCGAGCGTGTCACCGCTCAGGGTCGCACCCGATACGGCCACGACATTGTGGCCGGCCCCGGTGGTCACGCTATCGATGCCGGCTCCGAGCACAACCGCGTTGCTGCCGGTGCCGACGGTGATCGTGTTATTGCCGTCGCCGACGATGATCTGGCTGTTGCCGGTGCCGGTGGTGATCGTGTTGCCGCCGTTGCCGGCGATGATCTGGTCGGCGCCGTTGCCCAGGGTCATCGTGTTGTTGCCGTCGCCGACATCAATCTGGTCGCTGCCGTTGCCCAATGTGAGCGTGTTATTGCCGTTGCCGAGGCCAAGCTGATCGGCGCCGCTGCCGAGGGTGATCGTGTCGTTGCCGTCGTTATCGGAAATGATGTAGGAGTCGTTGGGCGGGTTTCCGACGTACGTCGCCTTGGTCCCGGCCGGATTGGCCAAGAAAACTGTCTGTGTTGCCATGCTCGCCTCCTGCGTCGCGCCTCCGAAATGGCGCCATCCAAGTCATTGTCACGTGCTCGGTTCGCGTTTTTTTTCCGCGCGGCTCCAGTGACGGTGACCACGGTCAGGCAAACGACCGCAAAGGCAAAGCTTGCAACGATACGGTTATTTCGCCTGACTGGCTCACGCTTAAATAATATATGCCGACAAGGGATTTCCGTTAGCGTCGGAAATTACCTAGTGGTGGGACCGTCGCATCCTTGAGTGCGGCAACGCGAACGCCATCTCCATCCGCGCGCCCCGCTGAGCGCATTCCCGGCGGTGCTCAATAGCCGCGCGCCGGATCGACCTGGTTGGCGAGAGGCAACCCGGCCTCGAAGCGGGTGATGGCCTCGCGGATGATTGCGGCCGCGGTCGGCGGATGGGTCTCGGCGGCAATATGCGGGGTGAGGATGATGCGCGGATGTGCCCAGAACGGGTGCGCCGCCGGCAACGGCTCCTGGCGGACGACATCGAGGACCGCCCCCGATAGCTGCCCCGCATCGAGCGCCGCGATGAGGTCGGTTTCGACGAGGTGACCGCCGCGCCCGGCGTTGACAAGTCCGGCGGCGCCCGGCAGGGCGGCAAACGTCGTGGCGTTGAGAATGCCCTCGGTCTCGGGGGTCAGTGGCAATAGGCACACGAGGATGTCGCTGCGGGCGAGGAACGGGCCGAACCCCGCGGCGCCCGCGTAGGTGGCAAAACCGGGAACCGCCTTGGCGCTGCGGCTCCAGCCGGTGACCTCGAAGCCGAGCGCCTTGAGCTTTGCGCCGGCATCCTGGCCGAGCGTCCCGAACCCGAGGATGCCGACGCGCCGTTCGGCGGCATTGGGCTGCTCGCGCTCCTCCCAGAGGTGCGCGCGCTGTTGCGCCAGATAATCGAGGTCCTGGCGGTGCAGCCGCAGCACCGAGAGCGCGACGTATTCGCTCATCGCCTGCGTCATGTACGGGTCGACCAGCCGGACGATCGGCAGGTGGCGCGGCAGCGTCGGATCGGACAACAGCCCGTCGACGCCGGCGCCCAGACCGATGATCAGCCTCAGGTTCGGCAACGAGGCGAGCAGCCCCGGATCGGGCTGCCACACCAGCGCATACTCGATTCCCGCCTTGTCGCCGAGATCGGGCCAGAAGCGGAACTCGTGACCGGGCATGAGGGCGGTCAGCAACGGCCGCCAGCGCTCTTGCGCCACCGCGGTCGAGCGAAACAGGATCGCCATCAGCGTGAGCCTCGCTCGAGTTTGGTCAGCATCGTTGCGGCGGCGGACCGAACGGCTTCCGCAGGACGAGGCAGGTCTCCTCGTAAGGACGCCACAGCCAGAAGAACCGATGCGCCGCCGCCTTCCAGCGCTCGCGCTTGCGGAACGGTTTCAATAATCGGCGCGCCACTCGCCAATGATCGGACCAGTTCGCTTGCCGCAACTCCTCCCAGTAGGTCGGACCGTGCACCACCGCCTGTCCGAGGACCATCATCCCCGGGAACAGCTGCGCCAGCTCGGCCGGACCCGTCCGGTACATCGTGTCGATCGGGTCGAGGTGATAGGGGTGCGATTTTGGCGCCGAAATAAACAGATATCCGCCTTCGTCCAGGCAATCGTCGAAGAACCGCGCCAGTTCGACGATCCGACAGCGCGGGACGTGCTCGATCATGTTCATGCAAATCAAGAGGCGCGGCCGCAGCTCGCGGACCTGCCGAATGCCTTCCGCGCTGAAGATGTCGGCCGAGATGTCGACGCCTCTTCCCTCTTTCTGGTCGACATTGAGCATTTTCACGCCGCGCGCCTGCAGAAGCCGGCGCAGCCGCGGTGGCCCATCGCCGGCGCCGCTGCCGATATTGCAGCACGGCGACACCTCGTCGGCTTGAAGCGCGTTCAGCTGTGCGGCGAACCAGGCCTCTTCCGCGTCGAACATCGCGAACCCTATGGCATACCGGGGCGCACCGGCTGGCTAAGCGTGAAGGCGCGGCAGCTGCGGCGCACCAGCCCCACCGCCAGATGCGGCAGCGGCAGCAGCCCGCAAAGCCGCAGCCACGTCCAATACGATAACAGGCTCGCCCCCTCGCGCCGCCGCGCCCACAGATAGGCGCGGGTGGTCGCGCGCTTGACCGCCGTCCCCACCAGCGCCCGCGGGAGCCTGCGGGTTTCCAGGAAGTTGGCGATCGCCAGATTGGCGTCGTGCAGGCATTGCGGCCCGTCGTTGTTGAGCCGGCCCTCGGCGACCGCCGGGCCGATGGCGACGATGGCGTCGACGGCGACGAAAGACCCCACGGTCGCCAGCCGCAAGGCCAGCGAGAAATCCTGGATGAAGATCGCGGGGTCGCAAAAGCCGACCGCGCGCGCTGCTGCCGTCGAATAGAGGCAACCGCTCGGAATCGGGACATGATGCAGCAGGAGCCCGGCGAGCGGCGCCGCATCGACCCGGTAGGACGCGGCGATTTCCCTCGGCGCTGCTTCCAATCGCGCCACCGCTTCCCGCGGCGAGGCGTAGACTTCGCCCATGCCATAGGCGAGCACCGCCCCCTTATGGCGCAGCAGTCCGTCGAGCAGGATTTGTGTTGCATAGGGCATCAGCACGTCGTCGGCATCGACGAGCTTTATGTACCGATGGCGCGCCGCTTTCATCCCGCGATTGGTGGCGTGAGAAAGCCCGTGATTGCTTTGATGCAGGATCGTAACCTCGGGCCATCCCTCGGTCAGCCGGGCAACTTCCTCGGCCGAGCCGTCGGTCGACCCGTCGTTGACGAACACGAATTCGCGGGCAAAATCCCCGCACTGCGCTGCCAGCCCGGCGATCACCGCAGGCAGGTACGTCCGCTTGTTGTATACGGTAATAACGTAGCTGACGCCCGCTCCGGCGGCTGCGGCGACGGCGGTCAAATTCTCTGGCTCCGCGGGTGGCCCGAGTTGTGCCGCAATCCCCTACAAGGGGGCTTCGGCATCCGCAAGCGCGATATTTTGCGGCGGAGGCTGTGTTGTCGGTGATCGAGGGGATGCTGCTGTGCGGTGCGAGGGCGAGCGGGCGCTGATCTGATGCGACGCGGGCTTGGCCTCCTGCCTCGTCTGATCCGCTATCATCGGCTATATCGTCGGTTTCGACGGTTCACGCTGGTGCCGCGGGAGGCCTATCTGGCCAATCTCTACCTCGCCGACCGCGCCTTGGACAACGCCGCGCTGATCGCCGGCTGCATCGTCGAGTGCGGCACCTGGAAGGGCGGCATGGCCGCCGGGCTGGTGGCAATCGGTGGCCCCAAACGCGACTACCATTTTTTCGATTCGTTCGGCGGACTGCCGGCGGTGACCGCCGAGGATGGCGAGGCTGCGCGGCGATGGCAGGCCAACACGGCCGGCGACCCGGAGTTTGATAATTGCATGGCGACGCGGGCGGAGTTCCTCAGCGTGATGGCGCGAGTCGACCTGCCGGCGCGACAGCTTCATGTGCATGAAGGGCTGTTTTCGGAGACCTTCCCCGCGGCAGATGTCCCGCCGATTGCGATCCTGCGGCTCGACGCCGACTGGTACGAGTCGACGCTGCTGTGCCTCGAGCGGTTCTGGGACGGCCTCATCAGCGGCGCCCTTGTCCTCGTTGATGACTATTATACCTGGGAGGGGTGCCGCCGGGCGCTCCACGAATTCCTCGCCGGGCGACAAGCGACGGAAGCGGTGCATGAAAGTCGGTTCGGCAAGGTCGCATACCTGATCAAGACATGAGCCAGGCCGCACCCCCACCCTACAGCGACGAATTCTATCGCACCCTCGATGAAACCGCCGAAGCGTCGGCCGAGCGGATCTGGCCGATCCTGCGGGAAATCCTGCCGGTGGAGAGCGTCGTCGATGTCGGGTGCAGCGAGGGCGGCTGGCTCGCGGCGGCGCGCCGCTGCGGCATCTTCGACGTCCTCGGGCTCGACGGACCCTGGGTCGATGAACTGTCGCTCAAGATCCCGGTCGCGCAGTTCCGTCGCGTCCGTCTCGATGCGCCGTTTGCGGTCGGCCGCCGCTTTGATCTCGCCCTCAGCCTTGAAGTCGCCGAGCACCTGCCGGCCGAGCGGGCCGCCGATTTTATCGCCGAGCTGACCGCGCTCGCACCGGTCGTTCTGTTTTCGGCGGCGATCCCCGGCCAGGGCGGGGTCCACCACGTCAACGAGCAATGGCCGAGCTATTGGGCAGGGCTCTTTGCCGAGCGCGGCTATCGCGCCGTCGACGTGCTGCGCCCTCGGGTATGGAACGACAAGCTGATCGCTTATTGGTACCGGCAGAACCTGGTGCTGTTCGCCAGCGCGGAGGCGTTGGCGGCGCGCCCGGACCTCGCCGCCGCGGCCGGCGAGCCGCTGCCGCTGGTGCATCCCGATTTATTTCGCGCGGTCGGCCGTGTCGCCCAGCCGCGGATTGGCCGCTGGTTGAAAATGGCCCCGCAGGTAATCCGCCGCACTCTTGCGCCCAAGGCCAAGGCCGGCTGAGCCGTTCACCGAGGACAGATCTGAGGAGGGAGCGATATGGCGGAGAAGATTCGGCTGGGCCTCGTTGGCGCCAGCGTCACCGGGACCTGGTCGTCGCGGTCCCACCTGCCGGCGGTGCGGGCAAGTTCGGAGGTAGAATTGACCGCGGTCTGCACTACGCGGGCCGACAGCGCCGAGGCGGCGCGCCAGGCTTATGGCGCCCGGCTGGCCTTCGACGATTACGCCAAGATGGTCGCCTCGCCCGAGATCGACGCCGTCGCAATCGTCGTGCGCGTGCCGTCGCACTACGCGCCGACCAAGGCGGCGCTGGAAGCGGGTAAGCACGTCTATTGCGAATGGCCGCTCGGGCGCACCACCGCGGAGGCCGTTGAACTGGCGGCACTCGCGGAAGCTCGCGGGCTGGTCACGGCGGTCGGGCTCCAGGCGCGCGTCAATCCGGCCGTCATGCACATGAAGGAACTGGTCGAGGCCGGTTTTGTCGGCGACGTGCTGGCGGTCCATGTGAGCCTGATGCGCGAGGGCGTCCTCTCGCGCCCGTCGAACCGCACCTGGCAGCGCGACGCCACGCTCGGTGCCAATACGCTGACCATCGCCAACGGCCACACCGTCGATGCGATGCGCTTTGTCGTCGGCGACTTCGCGCGGCTCAACGCCGTGGTGGCGACGCAGGCCAAGCAATGGCTCGACACTGGTACCCAGACCCTCCTCGACGTCACCGCGCCCGATAATGTTCTGATCAGCGGCCGGTTGGCGAAGGGCGCCGTGGCGTCAGTCCATATCGGCGCCATTCCGTTCGCCGGCAGCGGCTATCGCATGGAGCTTTACGGCCGCGAGGGGACGCTGGTTGCCGCCGGCGCGGATTCGCCGCAGCTGGGCGAAATCGTTCTTCACGGGGCAAAGCGCGGCAACACGCTCGCGCCGATCCCGGTGCCGGCGCGCTTCACGCTCGCCGCGCCCGCGACGCCCGCGGGCGAAGCCGGCAACGTCGGGCAGATGTACACGCTGTTTGCGCGGGCGATCCGCGACGGCCACGGCGAGCAGCCCAATTTCGCAACCGCGGTCGCGCTGCACCGCCTGGTCGACGCCATCAAGGAAGCTTCCGACAACGCGCGCGAGGTGCATTTCGCGTAGACTAGCTCAGCGCCACCTCGAAGCCGCGCTTGGTGCCGGGGCGGGCCATCATCGCCTCGTACCAGCGCCTGACGTTGGGGTATTGGGCGAGGTCGACCTGGTGGCGCTCGTGGCGCCAGGCCCACCCGAGGATCGCGAAATCGGCGATCGACACGTCGTTGCCGCCGGCATACGTCACTTCGCCCAGGCGCTTATCGAAGACGCCGTAGAGCCGGTGGGTTTCCTTCATGTAGCGTTCGAGCCCATAGCGGCGGTCGGCCTCGTCCTTGACCTGGAGGAAATGGTGGACCTGCCCGGGTATGGGCCCGAACCCGCCCATCTGCCACATCAGCCATTCGAGCACCGGCACCTGGGCCCGCAGGTCGCCCTTGGGCCAGAACTTGCCGGTCTTCCCGCCGAGATAGATGAGGATCGCGCCCGATTCAAAGACGCTGATCGGCCTGCCGCCCGGCCCGTCCTCATCGATGATCGCCGGGATCCGGTTGTTGGGGCTGATCTTGAGGAATTCAGCGCCGAACTGCTCGCCCTTGCCGATATTGACCGGCTTTACCCGATAGGCGAGGCCCATCTCCTCGAGCGCGACGCTGATCTTGCGGCCGTTCGGCGTGTTCCAGGTCCACAGTTCGATGCTCATCGGCGGGGGCTCCCCATCTCTTGGTCGCGCGGCCGGCGGCATCCTTACCGCGATGCCGTGCCCTCGCAAGATGCAATTCCCGTCGGTGGCGCCGGGACCCATGATGGCCTAGCATCGTGCCGCAACGCCGTTCCGAACCCTGAGAGGCACCCCCAATGGCCGCTGACCCCAACCGCGTCATCCTCACCGGCGAAAACCCGTTCATCCGCCTCAGCGCCACAAATGGCGGGGCGGTCACCACGAACGCCAGCTTCTGGCGCATCGTCACCTGCCCGGCGGGACCCGGGCACGTCCTCTATCTGAAGAGCGAACTGACCGACAACCAGACGCGCATCTATTCCGACAACATCGCGATGGCGCGCTGGCTGCAGGGCACCGTCCAGGGCATGCTCAACGCGGAAACCGCCGACCCCTCGATCCCGGTCATCGACGCCGAATTCGCCAAGTCCGGCGACCCCCGCTATTTCTGGACCGAGTCCCTCGTATCGCACGACACCGAAATCACCCTGACCTGGTACCAGATCGGCGATCCCCTCTTGATCCACACCAACCCCGGCGAGGGCGGGCGCAAATATGGCGTCTGCACGCTTTTGATCCCGGCGCTCGGCGCGCGCCTCGCCGTGAACGGCATCCAGGCCGCCGGCACGCCCTTTGCGACCGAGCGCGAAGGCCGCCCGTTCAGCACCTGCGCGCTCGCCTTCTCGGAAAGCTGGACAGAGGTGCGGTAGGGGGGTCCCGATCGGATTTTGCTGCCCTCACCCCCTCCCAAGCCCTCCCCCAGGCGCTTTCTTTTGTGGCGGCTCAGTCGGCCGCAATGCCCTTGCGCGCCATGAACTCGGGGAATGCCTCCCTGGCCTTGGCGTTGCGCACGACCTGGGTCGTGTAGCGGCGCTCCTCGTCCCATTGCGCTTCGAGGTCTTGGGTCATCTGTTTGAGGAGCAGCGCCTTGATGCCGATGACCGCGCCGCGGTTGTTGCCGGCGATGGTTTTCGCCAATTCCATCGTCTTGGCGCGCAGCTCGGCCTTCGGCACCAGATGGTTGAGGAGCCCGATGCGGTAGGCTTCCTCGGCCTCGACCACCCGCGCCGAGAACAGCAATTCCTTGGCGATCGGCCAGCCGACCTGGTTGGGCAAGGTCCAGGTGCTGTTGATCCGGCCATAGGCGGCGGCCAGAAAGCGGAATTTCGTATCCTCGCAGCCGATCCGCATGTCGAGCGAGGAAGCGATCACCGCCGCGCCGCCAAAGGCCAGCCCGTTCATCATCCCGATATTCGGCTTCTTCGAGATGCTGACGTCGAGGTAGCCGCGCCGGGTCCGCATCCGGTCGAGCTCTTCGTCAGTGTAGCGGGCGTCGTCCTCGAGCTGCTCATGGATGTCGCCGCCGGCGGAAAAGGCGCGGCCGGCGCCGGTCAAGACGATGCAGCCGACCCCGTCGTCGGCGTCGAGGCGCTGCACCGCCTCGTGCACCTCGCTGGTCAACCGCCGGTTCATTGCGTTGAGCTTCTCGGGGCGGTTCAGCGTGATGATGCCGACCCCGTCCTCGATATCGACCAGGATATGCTCGTAACTCATGCTGCTCTCCTCATCGCGGCAGATCGCCCCAGACGACATAACGCTGGCGCGGCCGCGGCTGGCTGCCTGCCGCTTCGAGGCGGCGGTTGTGCGCGGCCACCAGATCGGCGAGCGGATCGCCGGCCACTTGCCCCAGCCCATGCCGGGCCAGCAGCGCCTCGATCTCGCCCTGCGGCCGGCCGCCGTAAAACGGCAGCTTGTTGCCGACCGCGGCGTATTCGGCGCTGGTGCGCGCGTTCTCGCGCTGCGGGGGCGCCGCGGCCTCGTTGTATTGCGCCCCGTCGACGATCGCGAGCCGCCCGCCGGGCCGCAGCACCCGGATCCATTCGTCGATCGCCGCCTCGGGGTGCGGCAGCGTCCACAGCACATGCCGGCTGATCACCAGATCAAAGCTCTTGGGCGCGAACGGCAACGCTTCGGCATCGGCCTCCTCGAAGCCGACGACAAGGCCCTGCGCCGCCGCCTTTTGGCGCGCGAGAGCAACCATCGCCGGGGCGAAATCGACGCCCGTCACCCGGTGGCCGCGCCCCGCCAATTCGAGGCTCAAGAACCCGGTGCCGCACCCGCAATCGAGCGCGTCCAAGGCGTGGCCCTCGGGGATCACCAGATCGAGGATGCGGTCCCACGCCGCGCGCTCCGCGGGGCTGCCGATCGAATGGCCGAAATCCTCGTCGAAATGCGCGGCTCGCCGGCCCCAATGCTGGGCGACCTGGGCCTTGACCGGGTCCGACCCGATCGCGCTCATTTCAGCCCCACGACTTCGGCGAGCGCTTCGAGCTGCTCGCCATAGCGCGACACCGGGTTCAACAGCAAATGGTTGGCGCCCATTGCGATAACCTCCTCGAGCCGAGCGCGCACCTGTTCGGGTGTGCCGTGAATGCCGCAAAGATCGGTGCCCGGCGGATTGCGGTAAACCTCGGTGAACCAGCGCAGCAACTCGGCGCGCGCCACCTCGGCTCGCTCATCGACCGCCATGAAGATGCGCTTGGAGATCGGAAACGTCGCCGGGTCCCGCCCCTTCTCTTCGAGCGCCGCCTTGAGGATCGGGACCGAGGCGGCGAAATCGGCGATGCGCGACCCGCCCGAGCCCATCCAGCCATCGGCGAGCGCGGCGGCACGGCGGACGGCGTTGGGGTGGCCGACCCCCATCCAGATCGGCGGGTGCGGCTTTTGCACCGGCTTCGGCGCCATCGTCTCGTCCTTGAGGTGATAGAAGCGCCCCTGATAGGTGACCTTTTCCTCGGTCCACAGCGCCTTGATGATCTCGAGTTCCTCGCGGAACCGGCTGACCCGGCCTTCCTGCGATACCTCGAACTGGCGGTAGTGGTGCTCGCGGCCGATGCCGACCCCGAGGATCGCCCGGCCCTGGCTCACATAATCGAGGCAGGCCCATTGATGCGCGACCATCAAGGGGCTGTGGATCTGCAAGACGACGACCGAGGCGCCGAGGCGGATTGTCGTCGTCACCGCCGCCGCGTAGGTCAAGACGACGACAGGATCGAAGCAAAACACATGGTCGAGCGTGTTCTCGGTAACCCACAAATCACGAAACCCGAGCGCTTCGGCGCGCATCGCCACCTGGCGCACCGCCGCCATATCAATCGGTTCGGCCGCGCGGTGCGGCAGCGCCACCCCGAACGCGATCCGGTCCTTCAACGCCATGCCTGATCCTTTTAGACCGATCGCCCCTCACCCCGCTGGCGGGGAGAGGGGCATTCGCCGCAGCGCGGCCTAGACCTTCTCGATCAGTTCCATCTGGGCGCCGTCGGGGGCTTCGATGAAGGCGACATGGCGGCCGTTGTTGAACTGCTCCAGCATGACGTGCGCGCCATTGCCCTTCAGCTTGGCGATCGCCCCGGCATAGTCGTCGGTCTGCACCGCAATGTGCTCGATCCCCATCATCTGCTTGCGGTTCTGCGCGGCCGAGATCGTCGTGACGTTGAGCTGCAACCCGTGCAGGTTGAGCTGGATGTTGCCGTTGGGGGCCTCGTTCTTCATCGTCGCGCCGAAATTGTCGATGTAGAACTTAGCCGTCTTCTTAGGGTCGTAGGTCTTTATATGGACGTGCCCGATTTCCATGGCCATGCTCGTTTCCTCCGGTTGGATCGCTGAGGTTCGCGGAGAAAGCTTGGCAGCACAAGGCGGCAAACTCAACCACCACAGCGAAGGAGGCAGCGATGAGCGCAGCGCGCGACCTGGCCGAGTTTCTCACCGGGGTCACCGCCACCGATCTGCCACCGCAGGCGATGGATCACGCGGCAATGCTGGTCGCCAGCACTCTCGCCAGCGCGGCGATGGGTAGGGGGATCGAGTCCGCCAAAATCATCAACGATATGGCGCAGAGCCTCGGCGGCAGCCCGCGCGCCTCGGTGTGGTTCGATGTCGGCGCCAAATTGCCGGTCGTCGCTGCCGCGCAGGTCAACGCGGTGATGAGCGACGCCGCCGCCTCCGACGACAGCGACCTGCGCACGATCGTCCATTGCGGGACGCCGCTCGTCGCGACCGCGCTCGCCGCCGCAGAGCACCACGGCGGCACGGGCGAGGATGTGCTGAGCTCGATCGTCGTCGGCTACGAAGCCGCCGGGCGCATCATCGACGCGATGACCGGGTTTCGCGAGCGCGGGTTCCACGGCTCGAACGCGGCGATTTTTGCCGCGACGGTTGCGGCGGCGCGGATGCTGTGGCTCACTGCCGAGCAGACAACGCACGCGATCGCACTCGCCGCGACCTCGACCGGCGGCCTCGCCAAGGCCGCCGATACCAGCCTGGCGCGCGAATACCATGCCGGAATGGCGACGATGAGCGGGATCCAGGCGGCGCGTGCGGCGCAGCGCGGCTACCGGGTCGAAGAGCGCATACTCGAAATGAAGCTCGGCTTCTTCGAGGTCTACGGCGGGGTTGACGGCACTGAAGCCGCCGCCGCCGCGACCCGCGACCTCGGCGCCTCCTGGGACATTGTGACCGACATGGCGGTGAAGCTGGTGCCGGGCGGCCACCCCTATCACGCGCTCGCCGAAGCTGCCGGCAACGCCGCGCGCGAGGGGCAGATCGCGGCATCGGAGGTCGAAAGCATCACGGTGTCGCGCCCGGGGATGACCGCGCTCACCGGCCCGCTGCATCCCAAGGACCTGATCGACATGGCGCACAGCCCGGCCTATTTCCTCGCCGCCGGGGTCGCCGACCGCGGATTTTCATGGGCGCATGCGAGCCCGGAGAAGATCGCCGACCCGGTCATCCACGGGCTCATCGACAAAGTCCGGGTCGGCGCTCCGCCGACCGACAATGTCGCCCGGTATCGGCAAGGCGCGAGCGTCACCATACGCACGCGGGATGGAAAAAGCGTCACCAGCACCGTCTACGCGCCCAAAGGCTCGGGCATGCTGGGGATCGCCTGGGCCGATATCGACGCCAAGTACCGTGCGCTGGTGCCGCTCGCCGGGGTCGGCCCCCGGCAGATCGAGGCGAGCCTCGAGATCATCCACGATTTCCGCCGGCTCGCCGCTGTCGCCGCGCTGGTCGCGGAGCTTCGCCCCGACACGTAGGATATTCCGCCCGGCAGGCGTGGCGATTGTTGCCAGCGGCAAGCCGGGTTCGCTATGAGGTGCGCGAATTTCCAGCGCGACGCGCTACACCGGGAACCAGCGTTATGTCCGACGAGAAGAAGCCGATCCGCCTCATCGGCATGTCCGGCAGTTTGCGCACCGGTTCCTATTCGAACGCGGTATTGGAGACATTGCGCGAGAAGTTTGCCGGCCGCGCCGATCTCGCGCTCTACGACCTGGCGCCGATCCCGGCCTACAACCAGGATTTCGAGGGCGAAAAGCGGCCGGGAATCGTGAAAAAGCTGCTCGCCGACATCGCCGCGGCGGACGGCCTCGTGCTGTGCGCGCCGGAGTTCAACCACAGCATCCCGGGCGTCCTCAAAAACGCGATCGATTGGGCCTCGCGCCCGGCCTTCCAGTCGGTCTTGGCGTATAAGCACGTCGCGATCATGGCGACTTCGCGCGGGCCGTTGGGCGGGGCGCGCTGCCTTGAACACATGCGGGTCGCACTCGATTCGTGCCTGGCGCGGATCGCGCTGGCGCGCGAGGTCATCATCACCGCCGCCGAAACCAAGGTTCAAGGCGGCCGCCTCGTCGATGAAACCTCGCTCGGCTTCGCCTGCGGCGCGGTCGAGGCGCTGATCCGCGAGATCCAGGTGTGGCGGGCCGCCGGCGCCACGCCGGGCTGAGGCGGCCAGGTTCGACGGCGGTCCCACCCCTGGAAATCACATGCGTCCTTCGAGACGCGCCCTCCGCGCGCTCCTCAGGATGACGTAAGTCTATGGTGAAATTTATAAAAGACGTCATCCTGAGGAGCCCGCATCGCGGGCGTCTCGAAGGACGGGGCGTGGATCAGGCGGTCGTCGAAAAGGTGGGTGCGGCAACGATCAGCCTGATCGCGGGCTGCGCCGTCCTTCTGACGATGCAACCGTCGAACGGCGCCCTGTTGCCGGCGGCCGGCTCGTTCCTGATCGGGATCGGCATGGGGTTTTGCAACACGACCGCTGATCGCCGTCCTGACGTTGGTCGTCGCGGTAGGATACCCACGCCGGCTCAGCCCGGTCCGCTCGCCGGTGCGGTGATCATCTCCCGGCGAGCGCCGCCTTGTAGGCGCGGACGGCGGCGGCGAAGCCGATGACGAGGGCGTCGGCGGTCAGCTCGTGGCCGATCGAGGCTTCGGCGAGCGCGGGGAGCGCAGCGACGAGGGCGGGCAGGTTGTCGAGGTTGAGGTCGTGCCCGGCGTTGACGACGAGACCGAGCTGGGCGGCGCGGGCGGCGGTTGCGGCGCATGCCTCCAATTCGGCCGCGGGGTTGCCGGCGCGGCAGGCGGCGGCGTAGGTCCCGGTATAGATCTCGATGCCGTCGGCGCCGCTGACCGGCACCCGCTCGACCACCCCCGGATCGGGGTCGACAAAGAGGATCACCCGGCAGCCCAGCCGCTTCAGCGCGGCGATCGCCGGATGGACGAGCGGGGTATCGCGGTTGTCGAGCTTCCAGCCCTCTTCCGAGGTCAGGACCCCGGGGCCGTCGGGTACCAGCGTCACCTGTTCGGGGCGGGCGGCGCGCGCGATCTCCAGGAGCCGCGGATCGGGATAGCCCTCGATGTTGAGTTCGCAGCCCGGGCGCCACGGCTGCATGACCGCCGCCAGCGCCGGTATGTCGGCGCCGCGAATGTGGCGCTCGTCCGGGCGGGGATGCACGGTCAGCCCGTCGGCGCCGGCATCGTGCGCGATCCGGGCGAAGTCGAGGATGTCGGGGACGCCGGTGCGCCGCGAGTTGCGCAGCAGCGCGATCTTGTTGAGGTTCACCGAGAGGCGGGCCATCCCGCAGTATAGGCGCAGGGCAGCCGCGCGACAAAGCCGGTGGCGTCGCGGTCGCGGTTGTAATTTGATGCGGGGGCGCCGATTTGATCTCGGTCTGGTTGGAGAAAGCCGATGACGCTCATCCGCTGCGGGTTGGCCTTGGCGTTGGCGCTGGGCGGCGCCTGCGGCTGCGTCGCCGGCGGGCCGGAGCGGGCGAGCGACATCCAGAACCTCAACGCGATCAGCGATGATATCTCGGCGGTCTCGATGACCCAGTCGGACACCTCGCGCGCCAAGGATCCGAACACGCATTCGACGCTGCCGAACAATTACCAAGTTTCCGACACGCCCTAGGCACCCCCGCGGGCGCGAACCCTCCCGATTTCCGGTACTCATTCCTATTGGGTGGCGAGCGCCGAGGAGAAGGCCCTGGGGCTGGTGGCCAACAACAGCAGCCTCGACGGCGCGGTCGGGTTCCGCCGGCAACGATGCCTTTGATGCGTTCGCCAGTTCGGGCGTGGCCTATCACACCAGCGCCGTCGACAAGCTGGTGATGGACGCTCTCGGGTACGGGACGGTGGCGCAGACGGCATAACCGGTCGGTCCGGCGGCGTCGGGAAAAAAGTCGACGATCCACTACCGGGAGCGTCGTCCCCGGGCCTGACTCGGCCTGACCCGGGGATGACGGCGTCAATCAGCTTTACCGGTTTAGGCTTTTTCGGGCGGACCCTTCAGTTCGACGGTGTTGCCGTCGGGATCGGTGATGTAGATCGACGAGCCGTAGCCTTCCGCGCCATAGCGCCGCCTGACTTCCCCCGGATCGATGCCCTGCCGCCGCAGATGCGCGGTCAGCGCCCCCACATCCATCTCCTGGATCTGCACCGCGTAGTGATCGACATTGCGGCCCTGGTCGGTGTCGGTCTTGGGGACCAGATCGATCATCGCGGCGCCGGCGCGCAATTGCACGAGGCCGATCTCGGCGAGCCGGCGCTCGACGTGACAGCCCAAGACGCGGCCGTAGAAATCGATCGCGCGGTCGATATCGGCGACGCGCAGCACGATGTGGTCGAGACCCTTGACCCGCAGCGACGGGTCGCCAAGCGCTGTGGCCGGCCTCGCGAGAATGACGTCATCGGGCATCGAAAAGCTCCTTTCCCTGATTGCGGCGGTTACTGGGACGGCGCCGGGTGCCGCTCGGCGCGGGTAGTGTGAGCCGCCCGCCGCTCCTCGGCGGTGAGGACGCCGTCGTGATCGGTATCCATCCGGTCGAAGCGTTTTTCGGCGGCGCGCCGGGCCCGCTCCACCGCGTGCTCGACATATTGCTCCTTCGTGATGTCGCCGCCCCGCGCCGGCTTGGCGCTCGAAGTTGCCGGCGCGGCGCTCGGCGCTGACGGCGCGGGGCTGGCCGGTGCCGGTGCCGCCGTGGTCTGCGCCAACGCAACCGCCGGACCCAAGAGGGCGACCAGGCTCACGGCAAGAATGGCGCGCATGATCGGCATCCCGCTGGTGACCGCGCCGGCCGAGCCTATCGGACCTGCAGTGGCGGAGCAACGATTCCGCGATTTCCCACCGGGCGGCGCGGCGCTACAGTCGCGGCCGGTCGCAACCCTCAAGGGAAGGAGGACAGATGCCGCCCCTCCGCATCGGCACTTTCGAAGTTAGCCGGATCGCCGATTACGAAGGTCCGTTTTTCGACCCGGCCGATTTCTTCCCCGATTTCGACCCCGAGGTGGTGCGCGAACACGCCGAGCACCTCGGCCCACGGCTGCTCGAACCGGGCACCGGCAAGCTGATCTTCAGCTTTCACAGCTTTGTTGTGCGCACCGGGCGTCACACGATTTTGATCGATTCGTGCATCGGCAACGACAAGGAACGCCCGACCCGGCCGCAATTCCACCGCATGAAATCCTCGTTCATCGGCGATCTCGCCGGGCTCGGGGTGAAGCCGGAAGAAGTCGACTTTGTCATGTGCACGCATTTGCACTGGGACCATGTCGGCTGGAACACCCGCCTCCAGGACGGCAGTTGGGTCCCGACCTTTCCCAACGCCAAATACATCATGGCCGAGCGGGAATACGATCACTGGCGGGATTTCCACCTGAGCGGGGCTGATTCGCCCCATGCCCGCGCCTTTGCCGACAGCATCCTGCCGGTCGTCAAGACCGGGCAGGCGCTCCTCGTCGGCGATGATTACGCGCTCGATGACGGGCTGTGGTTCGAGCCCTATCCCGGTCACACCCCGGGCAATGTCGTCATCCACGCCAAATCGGGCGGCGAGCGCGGGATCTTCATCGGCGACGTCCTGCATCACCCGCTGCAATGCCTCAAACCCGAGTGGTCGACGATGGCATGCACCGACGCCGCTGCCTCACGGGTCAGCCGCACCCGCCTCGTCGCCGAGCATGCCGACAGCGCGACCCTGATCATGCCGGCGCATTTCCCGACCCCGACCGTCGGCCACATCAAGCGCCACGGCCCCGCCTACCGCTTCGCCTTCCGCGAATGAGGCGGCGCGACCTCCTCGCGTGGCTTGCGGGCGCCGCTGCTATGCGCTGGCATCCCGCCGGCGCGCAGCAAGGCGAGGGGCCGCTCGTCGGGTTACTGCATCTTGCTCCCGATGATCCAACGGAGCATTTCCGTGTCGCCTTCCGCTCCTGGATGAAAGAGCGCGGACGTGAAGAGGGGCGCAACCTGCGGCTTCTCGTGGCCTCGGCCGAGGGCGGGGGCGATCGCCTTCCGGCCGCCGCCAACGAACTGGTCGCCCGCAAGGTCGATCTGATCATCGTCCTGGGCGACCCATCGATCCGCGCGGCGCAACAAGCGACGACGACCATTCCGATCGTCGGGATGACCGACGACATGCTCGGCAGCAACTTGGTCTCGAGCCTGGCGCGGCCCGGCGGCAACACCACCGGCGTCAGCATCCTCGCCACCGAACTCGACGTGAAGCGGCTGGAATTATTGCATGAGGCGGCGCCGCAAGCCTCGCCCGTCGGTATCCTCGCCGATCCGACCACAGTCTCGACACGCCCGCAGCTCGAAGCCGCCGCGCGGCGTCTCGGGCTCGATCTTGTCATCCTCGTCGCGATGAACCCGGCCGACGCGGCCCGCGCCGCCGACAACATGGCTGGTACTGGGGTGAAGGCGGTCAATGTCCTCGCCTCGCCGATCCTCGCCACCGCTCGCACGGCGATCATCGAGCGGCTCAACCGCGCTCGCTTGCCGGCGATCTACCAATGGCCGGATTACGCCCAAGACGGCGGCCTGATTGGCTATGGACCGAGCCTTGTCGGATGTTACGACCAGGTGTCCGCGTTGGCGGAAAAAATCCTCAAAGGGGCCAAACCGGCCGATCTGCCGGTCGAGCAGCCGACCAAATTCGAGCTCGCCGTCAACCTCAAGACCGCCAAGGCGATCGGCCTCACCCTGCCGCAGGCCTTCCTCGCCCACGCCGATCAGGTGATCGAATGAGCCGCGCTGCCGCCGGCGTGATTTGATGCGACCTTCCGTTGCGATCGCGCAGGACCTCGTGCTGGTCGGCGGCGGTCATGCGCATGTGCATGTGCTGAAGCGGTTTGGCATGCGCCCGGCTCCGGGCGTCCGGCTGACGCTGATCACGCGCGATCTCGAGACCCCCTATTCGGGGATGCTGCCAGGCTATGTCGCCGGGCATTACAGCTTTGCCGAATGCCATATCGACCTGGTGCGCCTCGCGCGGTTTGCCGGGGCGCGGCTGATCCATGACGAGGCGGTCGGTCTCGACCGCGCGGCGCGGCGCGTCCTTTGCCAGGCCCATCCCCCGATCCGCTACGATGTCGCCTCGCTCGACATCGGCTCGACGCCGCGCCCGGGTGACGTGCCGGGCGCCGCCCTCCATACGATCCCTGTAAAGCCGATCGCCCGTTTCGCGGCGCGCTGGGAGGGCTTACTCGAGCGCGCGCGGGCGCAGGGGCAGGTGCGCCTCGCGATCGTCGGCGGTGGCGCCGGCGGGGTCGAGCTGGCACTCGCGGCCGAGCACCGCCTGAGCGGCCTCCTCGGCACCGTGCCCGAGGTGACGCTGGTCACTCGCGAAGGCCTTCTGCCCTCGCACAACGCCGCGACCCGGCGGCGGTTCGCCATGATCCTCGGCGAGCGCGGCATCCGCACCCTCACCAACAACCCGGTTCAGAGCGTCGAGCCCGGCCGCTTGATCGCCGCCGACGGCAGCGCGGTTCCCTTCGACGAGGCGCTGTGGGTCACCGAGGCGGCGGGCGCGCCGTGGCTGGCCGGGACCGGCCTGTTGCTCGACGCGCGCGGGTTTGTCGTCATCGACGAGCACCTCCGCTCGCCCGCGGACGCCGCGATCTTTGCCGCCGGCGACATCGCGACGATGCCGCCCCACCCGCGCGACAAGGCCGGGGTTTTTGCCGTCCGGGCGGGGCCGCCGCTCGCCGACAACCTGCGCCGCGCGCTCGCCGGGCGACGGCTGCGGCGCGCCTTTCCGCAACGCCAGGCGCTGGCGCTGATCGGCACCGGCGATAAGCGCGCCGTCGCCTCGCGCGGCCGGCACCAAGCCTACGGCGCAATTCTCTGGCGCTTGAAGGAGTGGATCGACCGGAGCTGGATGCGGCGCTATACCGAATTGCCCGACATGGCCGCCGCGGAGGGCGACGACGATATGCGCTGCGGCGGCTGTGCCGCCAAGGTGCCGGCAGCGGTGCTCGGCCGGGTCGTCGCCCGCCTCGATGCGGCTTCGAGCGATGCGGTCGCGATCGGGCTTTCGAGCCCGGACGACGCCGCGCTCCTGTCGTTTCCCGGCGCGCCGCCGTTGTTGCAGACCGTCGATTTTTTCCGCGCGATGGTCTCCGACCCCTATCTCTTCGGGCAGATCGCGGCGACCCATGCGCTGGGCGACATCTATGCGATGGGCGGGCTGCCGGAGACCGCGCTGGCGATCGCCACCTTGCCGCCGTCGCGCCCGGCGATCGTCGAAGAGGACCTGTTCCACATGCTGAAGGGCGGGACCGAGGTCTTGGAGGCCGCCGGGGCGGTCCTGGTCGGCGGCCATAGCGCCGAGGCCGCGGAACTCGCGCTCGGCTTTGCGGTGACCGGCCGCATCCGCCCGGGCCGCCTGATGCGCAAGGGCGGGCTCAACCCCGGCGACCGCCTCATCCTGACCAAGCCGCTAGGCACCGGCGTCATTCTCGCCGCCGAGATGCGCGGACGGGCCGGCGCGCGCGAGGTCAGCGCGGCGGTTCGCGCGATGCTGCAACCCGCCGCCGCAGCGTCCGCGTGTCTCGGCGCCCATGGCGCCACCGCCTGCACCGACGTCACCGGGTTCGGCCTCCTCGGGCACCTCCTCGAAATGCTGAACGCCTCGGGCATGGACGCGCGGCTCGACCCCGAGCGGATCCCGGCGCTCGACGGCGCCCTCGCGCTCCTCGCCGGCGGGCTCGCCAGCTCGCTCGACGGCGCCAACCGCGCGGCGCTCTCGGCGCTCGCCAACGCCGAATTCGACACCCCGCTCGCCGCGCTCCTTGTCGACCCGCAGACCGCCGGCGGGTTCCTCGCCGGAGTGCCGGCCGAGCGCACGCAATCGTGTCTCGACGAATTATCCCGGCTCGGCTACCAGGCCGCTCTGATCGGGGGCGTCGTCGTGCGCGACGGGGCCGCGCGCGACGGGGCCACGCCCCGCGTCTGGCTCGATTCCGGCTGCGTGCGTCCCGCCGAGCTGCCGGTCGCAGCGGCGGCCGGCTGATGCGTGCGGCGGCGGGGGACAGACGGGCGTCCTTGCCCGGGGTCGACCGGGTGTTGCGATCCTCCGACGCCGCCCTCCTGGTCGAGCGCTACGGCCGCAATCTCGTCACCGACGCCGTGCGCGACGCTCTCGCCGCGCACCGCAGCGCCGCCGAACCGGCCTCGGTCGAGGCGATCGTCGCGGCGAGCGGGGACGCGTTGGCACGGCTGATGGCGCCCTCGCAGCGCCGCGTCTTCAACCTCACCGGCACCGTCCTCCACACCAATCTCGGCCGCGCGCCGTTGCCCGAAGAGGCAGTGGAAGCGGCGACGCAAGCGATGCGGTCGCCATCGACCCTCGAATACGAACTCGAAAGCGGCCGGCGCGGCGAGCGCGACGACCACATTGCCCCGTGGCTCGTGCGGCTGACCGGAGCGGAGGCCGCGCTCGCGGTCAACAACAATGCGGGCGCCCTCCTCCTCGCGCTCAACGCGCTAGCACTCGGCCGGGAGGCGATCGTCTCGCGCGGGGAACTGATCGAGATCGGCGGCTCGTTTCGGCTCCCCGACATCATGGCGCGCGCCGGGGCGACCCTCCGCGAGGTCGGCACCACCAACCGCACCCACCTCCGGGATTTCGCCGAGGCGATCGGGCCGGACACCGCGCTCATCCTCAAGGTGCACACCAGCAACTACGAAATCCGGGGCTTCACCGCCGCGGTCCCGGCGCGCCGCCTCGCCGAACTTGCCCGCGAACGCGGGGTCCCCCTCGTCGAGGATCTCGGCAGCGGCACACTCCTTGGTCTCGACCGCTGGGGCTTGCCGCACGAGCCGACCGTCGCCGAGGCGATCGCCGCCGGCGCCGATCTCGTCACGTTCAGCGGCGACAAGCTGCTGGGCGGGCCGCAGGCCGGGCTCGTCGTCGGCCGCGCCGATCTCGTCGCCGCGCTGGCGAAGAACCCACTGAAGCGCGCGCTCCGCCTCGACAAAATTCGCCTCGCCGCCTTGGAAGCGGTACTGCGCCTCTACGCTGATCCCGACCGCCTCGCCGAGCGGCTGCCCGCCCTGCGCCTCCTGGCCCGCCCCCGCAGCGAAATCGCCGCCTTGGCCGGGCGCGTCATGCCGCCCCTCGCCCGTGCGCTCGATGGCATCGCCCGCGTCACGCTGATCGAGACAAAAAGCCAGATCGGCAGCGGCGCGCTGCCGGTGTCGCTCCTGCCGAGCACCGGGCTCGCACTCTTGCCGCTGCAGCCCTCGGGCGCCGCGGTAGAAGCCCTGGCGCGGCGGTTGCGCAGGCTCCCCATTCCGGTCATCGGCCGGATCGAAGGGGGACAGGCCATCCTCGACCTGCGCTGCCTCGAAGACGAAGCAAGTTTTGTTGCACAGCTGGCCAAGGTGGGAGATATCGAAGGTGGATGATCGTTGTGCGTCCTTCGAGACGGTGCTTCGCACCTCCTCAGGATGACGTTCCTTCTTAATGC
>DASYZD010000297.1:0-6873 GCA_035946655.1 Allostellaceae bacterium
GGCACCCTGATCGGGGTCGCCCACCGCGCCGGCCTCCTGGACGACGAGGGCAGGCTGCCGCGCGCCGGGCGCGCCTTTGCCGCCGCCTCGCTCGCGGCGATGGGCGGCGCCCTCCTCGGCACCTCGACCGTGACGAGCTACATCGAGAGCGCAGCCGGGGTCAAAGCCGGCGGGCGCACCGGGCTCACCGGCGTCACCGTCGCCGCCCTCTTCCTCGTGACGCTGTTCTTCGCGCCGCTCGCGCAATCGGTCCCGGCCTATGCAACCGCCCCGGCGCTCCTCTTTGTCGCCTGCCTGATGGCGCGCGGCTTTGCCGAGCTCGATTGGGAAGACCCGACCGAATACGCCCCGGCGGTGGTAACCGCGCTCGCGATGCCGCTCACTTTCTCGGTCGCCAACGGGATCGCTCTGGGCTTTATCAGCTATGCCGCGGTCAAGCTGTTTTCCGGCCGGTTCGCCGAAGCCGGCCCGTCGATGATCGTGCTCGCCCTCCTGTTCATCGTGAAATATGCGTTCTTCTGAGACGAGACCCCGTGGGCTCCGCATCATCGGCGGCGTCGATCGCGGTCGGCGCCTTGTCGCGCCGCCCGGCGAGGCGGTGCGGCCGACCAGCGACAGGGCGCGCGAAGCCTTGTTCAACATCCTGTCGCACGGAGATTTTGCCGCCGGGGGGTCGCCTTTCGCCGATCGGCCGGTGCTCGACGCCTTCGCCGGCACCGGCGCCTTTGGTCTGGAAGCCTTGTCGCGCGGCGCCAGCGCGGCCGTATTCATCGAGAGGGAGCGCGAAGCGCTCGCCGCGCTGCGCCGCAACCTCGGCACGCTGGGCGCTGAGGACCGCGCCCACATCGTCGCCGGCGATGCGACCAGGCCGCCGCGCGCGATCCTCGAATGCACGGTCGCCTTCCTCGACCCGCCCTATCGCAGCGGTCTCGCGGCGCCGGCCCTCGGGGCGCTTGCCGCCGCCGGCTGGCTGAGCGCCGACGCGCTCGTTGTGATCGAGCTCGCTGCGCGCGAAGATTTGGCGGCAGCCCCCGGCTTCATCGTTATCGACGAGCGCGTTTACGGCGCCGCGCGGCTCGTCTTCCTGCGCCGCCAGCGCGCCCGGACCGGAGACCGAGGATGAGCGAGAAAGAGCCCCGCGTGACCTTGCCCAACGGCGAATCAGTGCCGGCCTTTGGCCTCGGTACCTGGCATATGGGCGAGGACCGCCGCCGCGCCGCCGATGAGGTGGCCGCCGTCAAGCTCGGGATCGAACTCGGCATGGACCTGATCGACACCGCCGAGATGTACGGCAATGGCGCGGCCGAAGAGATCGTCGCCGAAGCCATGTCGGGGCTGCGCGACCGGCTCTTCATCGTCAGCAAGGTCCTCCCCTACAACGCCTCGCAGAGGGGCGTCGTTGAGGCGTGCGAGCGCAGCCTCAAGCGGCTCAAGACCGACCGGATTGATCTCTACCTCTTGCATTGGCGGGGCTCGGTCCCGGTCGCCGAGACGCTCGCGGGGTTCACCCGATTGCAGCGCGATGGCAAGATCCGCCATCACGGCGTCAGCAATTTCGATACCAACGACATGCGGGAATGGATCGGGCAGGCCGGCGGGGAGACCGTCGCGTCGAACCAGATCCTCTACAACCTCGGCCGCCGCGGACCGGAGTTCGAGCTGATCCCGTGGTGCCGCGAGCGCTCCATTTCGATCATGGCCTACACCCCGCTCGACCAGGGCCGGATCCTCGGAAATCGGGCGCTGGGCGACGTCGCCGCCCGGCATGGCGCGACCCCGGCCCAGGTCGCGCTCGCCTGGCTGTTGCGCCAGGACGGCATGATCGTCATCCCGAAGGCGACCAACCTCGAGCATGTGCGCGACAATTGCAGCGCCCGCGACCTCGCGCTCGACAGCCAAGACCTCGCCGCGCTCGACCGCGCCTTCCCCCCGCCCAAACGCCGCACCGCGCTCGGCATGGGGTAGCGTCGCCCGCGCCCGGCGGTTTTTTGCGTCGATTGCCTGCCGCCGGTGTTGTCGTCACACTGGCGCGCCCACACCCGTCATGGGGACGCAATGGCCGATCTGACGATCTATCTCGGCAACAAGAACTACTCTTCCTGGTCGTTGCGCCCGTGGCTCGTGCTGAAGCGCACCACGGTCGCGTTCGACGAGGTGGTGATCCCGCTCTATCAGCCGGGGAGCCGCGAGACGATCCTCAAATACTCGCCCTCGGGGCGGGTGCCGGCTCTGCGCCACGGCGATGTCACGGTCTGGGAGAGCGTGGCAATCTGCGAATACCTCGCCGAATCGTTCCCCACTTTCGACTTGTGGCCGAAAGACCCGGCGGCGCGCACCCGCGCGCGTGCGGTCTGCGCCGAGATGCACGCGGGGTTCCAGGCCCTGCGCCAGCATATGCCGATGAATATCCGCTCGAGCTTTCCCGGGCGCGGCGTGACGCCAGAGGTGCAGGCCGACATCAACCGGGTGATGGCGATCTGGCGCGACTGCCGCACCCGCTTCGGCGAGGGTAACGGCGATTTCCTGTTCGGCCAATTCACCATCGCCGATGCGATGTTCGCACCGGTCGTCACCCGCTTCCGCACCTACCAGAGCGACATCGAGCGCGAGGCGGAGGTCTATTGCGACACGATCATGGCGCTGCCGGCGATGCAGGAGTGGGTCACCGCCGCCAAGAACGAGCCGATGATCGTCGAAGCCTACGAGTTTTAGCGGCCCCAAAGCGCCAGCGGTCGGCAACAGGACCGATCCGGCTAGGACGAGCCGCAGTTTCTTTTGCTCGATCTGCTGGTCTTGCAGCTGAAGGCGTCGTCTACAGCAGATCGGCGACGGCGGAGCGGTAGCGGGTGATCGCCGCGAGGTGGTCGGCGGCGGTGTGGCCGGCGATCCGTTTGTGATGGTCGCTGGTGTAGGTGGTGTGGGCGGTGACGTGGGTGACGCCGGCCGCCTTCCAGAAGGCGATCTCGCGCCGCCAATCCTCTTCGGTGCCACTGCCGGGGGAGACCCAGACCTCAAGGCCAACAGCCGCCGGGTCGCGGCCGGCTTCCCGCGTCAGTTGGCGCAATTTCTCGAAGGCGGCGAGCGCTTCCTCGCCCGGCGGATAACGCAGCGGCATGAAGCCGTCGCCGTATCTGGCGGCACGACGGAAGGTCGCCTCGGCATGGCCGCCGTACCAGATCGGCACGCGGCCCGAGGGTGGGCGCGGGTTGATGCCGGCATCCTCGATCCGGTGGAATTCGCCGGCGAAAGTGACGTGCGGTTCGGCCCACAGCGCCTGCATCACGCGCACCTGTTCTTCGGAGCGGCGGCCGCGGTTCTTGAAATTCTCGTTGAGCCCGATGAACTCGACTTCGTTCCAGCCGACCCCGATACCCAGCCGGAACCGGCCGCCGCACAGGACATCGAGGGAAGCGGCCTGTTTCGCCACCAGCACCGCCTGGCGCTGTGCGAGGATCAAGACGCCAGCGGCAAACCCGATCTTGTCGGTGCAGCCGGCGAGGAAGGCGAACAGCACGAACGGGTCGTGATAGGCGGTGGCCGTGGTGCCGACGCGCTGGCCGCCGTGGTCGGCGTCCGGGTTGACCCCGAGCACGTGATCTGGCGCCACCAGATGCGCGTAACCAAGGCCTTCGGCGGCCTGGGCATAATCGCGCAGGACCGTCGGGCCGGCGCCGATGTCGCCAACCGGTATCGAGGCGCCGAGCTGCATGGTGAGAACCCTTTCAGATGAGACGCGGCATGGACAAGACAAGCGCCGGGTGAGCAGACTTAGCAAGAAATGCCGCACCGCGCCAAACCCGGCGATAGGGAGAAGAGTTCGGTGAAGCCCGCGCCGTTCACCTACCACCGCCCGGCGAGGATCGAGGATGCGGTCGGCCTCCTCGCCGAGCTGGCGCCGCAGGACGGGCGGGTGCTGGCGGGCGGACAAAGCCTGGTGCCGATCATGGCGTTCCGCCTGGCGCGGCCGGCGCACCTCGTCGACATCAATGCCGTCACCGGGCTCGACCGGCTGGAAGCGCGCGAGGGAACCTTGCGCATCGGCGCGCTGGTGCGCCACGCCCGGTTTCATCGCCCCGTCGTCGACGGACCGCTTGGAGCGCTCCTTGCCGCAGTAGTCCGCCATATCGCGCATTATCCGATCCGGCAGCGCGGCACGTTTTGCGGCAGCCTCGCGCACGCCGATCCAGCGGCGGAATGGGGCGTCGTGACGGCTACATTGGATGGTGAGTTGGTCGCGGTAAGCGCGCGCGGCGAACGGCGTCTGGCGGGGCGCGATTTCTTCCGGGGCGCGATGGAAACCGCGCTCCTGCCGGACGAGCTTTTGGCCGAGGCGCGCCTGCCGATCCTGGCGGAGGGTACGCGTTTCGGCTTTGCCGAATTCAGTCGGCGCGCCGGCGATTATGCGCTGGCGATGGCGCTGGCGGTGCTGCGGGTGGATGGTGGCATGATCGCGGAGCCACGCATCGGGCTCGGCAGCGCCGAAACCGCCCCTCGCCGCATCGCGCCGGCCGAGGCGGTGTTGCGTGGTCAGGCCCCGTCGGAAGCCCTGTTCCGCGCCGCGGGTGCGGCGGCCGCGGCGGCGATCAACCCGATGATCGACCCGGAAACGGACGCACAATACCGCCGCGAACTGGTAAGCGCAATGGTCTTCCGGGCGCTGACCCAGGCTTGCACGGCGAGTGCCGGCGCATGAGCGGCCCGGTCGATGTCACGCTCACCGTCAACGGGCGGAGCTATGCACTGCGGCTGGAGCCGCGCCGCACGCTTCTCGACGCGATCCGCGAGGAGTGCGGGCTCACCGGCACGCATATGGGCTGCGAGCACGGGGTGTGCGGCGCCTGCACCGTCATCGTCGATGGCGACCCGGTGCGCGCCTGCTTGATGTTCGCGGTGCAGGCCGAGGGGACGCTCATCCGCACCGTCGAGGGGCTGGCCGAGAGGGGCGTGCTCACTGCGGTGCAGCGCGCGTTCATCGCGCATCACGGTGTCCAATGCGGCTTTTGCACGCCGGGGTTCCTGATGCTGGCGACCGGGATCTTGGAGCGCGAGCCCGATATCGGCGAGGAAGCGCTGATCGACGCATTGTCGTCGAATTTGTGCCGCTGCACCGGCTACCAGAATATCGTCGCCGCGGTCAAAGCCGCGCTCGCCGAAATGCGCGAGGCGAGGAAATGACGCTGCGCTCTCCCCCCAACAAGACCGAGTTCCCGGCGCAGGCCGGGATCCATTCTTCACGCGACGGAGCGGTTGCGGAATGGGTCCCGGCCTGCGCCGGGAACTCGGGATTGATTTGCTTCGCGCCCGGAACCCAAGATGGCGGCAATCAGCAACGATAAGCCCTCCGGCCGGGTGCTCGGCCGCTCGGTGGCACGGCTGGAGGACCCGCCGCTGGTCACCGGACGCGGGCGGTTTGTCGGCGACATTTCGTTCCCGCATCAGCTGCACATGCGCATCGTACGCTCGCCCCACGCCCATGCCGTGCTGCGCGCCGTCGATGTCGCCGCGGCGCTCGCCTCGCCGGGGGTCGCCGCGGTCTGGACCGGGGCCGACATCGCCGATCTGCCGCCGATCGATTTTCGCGACCCCGCGGGCGAGGTCCTGCGCCCCTACCGCCAGCCGCTGCTCGCGAAGGACCGCCTGCGCTATGTCGGGGAGCCGGTCGCCGCGGTGTTCGCGAAGGACGCCTATCTGGCGGAGGACGCAGCAGACCTCGTAACGGTCGATGCCGAGGAGCTGGCGCCGGTTCTCGATGCCGCCGGCGCGCCGGGCAGCTTCGCCGGCGGCCTCTCGACCGAGGCCTTGGTATTGCGGGCCGGGTATGGCGAGGTTGATGAGGCTGTTGCCAAAGCCCATGCCGTCATCGCGCTCGATCTCGAGATCGGCCGCCACAGCGGCGTGCCGTTGAAGGCGCGCGGCGCCCTCGCGCACTACGACGCGATGCGTGACGTCATCGAGCTTTACGGTGCCGCCAAGGTGCCGCACCGCAACCGCGACGCCCTCGCCCGCATGTTCGGCCGCAGCCTCACCGCAGTGGTGTTGAAGGAGGGCAGCACCGGCGGCGGGTTCGGCATCAGGGGCGAGCTCTACCCCGAGGATTTCCTCGTCTGCCTCGCCGCGCTTCGCCTCGGGCGGCCGGTCAAATGGATCGAGGACCGGCGCGAACACCTGATGGCCGCCAACCATTCGCGCCAGCAACGCCACCAAGCCCGGGTCGCCGTCGATGCCGAGGGCGTCGTACTGGCGTTGGAAGACGAATTCTTCCTCGACCAGGGCGCCTATGTGCGCACCCACGGCGCGCGCGTCCCCGAGATGACGATGGCGATGCTGCCCGGCCCCTACCGCATCCCGGCCTACCGCGTCACCGGGCATTTCCGCCTGACCAACAAGACCCCGGCCGCGACCTACCGCGCGCCCGGCCGCTACGAAGGCAGCTTTGTCCGCGAGCGGCTGATGGACGCGGTCGCCGAGCGGCTCGGCCTCGATCCGTTGACAGTGCGCCGGCGCAATCTGATCGGCGCGGCCGAGATGCCGTTCACCCGCTCGCTCAGCGCATTGGGCACTGACATCGTCTACGATTCGGGCGACTATGCGCTGCTCCTCGACAAGGCGCTGGCGCGAATCGGCTGGGAGGCGTTGCAGGCCGAGTTGAAGACGCGCCGCAGCGCCGGCGAACTGGTCGGGGCGGGGATCGGGATCTTTGTCGACAAGGGCGGGCTCGGCCCCCTCGATGGCGCGCGGGTCAGCGTCGATGCGACGGGCGCTATAGAGCTGGTGACCGGCGGCTCCAATGTCGGCCAGGGGTTTGTGACGGCGATGGCGCAGATCTGCGCAGATGCGCTCGGCGTCGATTACCGCTGCGTCCGCGTCGTCTAC
>DASYZD010000298.1:0-16694 GCA_035946655.1 Allostellaceae bacterium
GCTCGCCGCGATGCTGTCGCCAGACCCAGCCGGAACGGTCTCGTTCACCGCCTCGGCCGCAGGCGTGCTTGCGGCGGCGCTGTCGGCGCTCGGCAGCATCGCCGCAGCGTCCGCCAGGTTGCCGTCGGCGTCGTAGATAACCATCCTGCCATCGGGGCCGGTGGCAAAGCTGTATCCGCTGGCGAGCAACTCGGCGGCCGAGGGTCCCGGCCCGCGGCGGGTTATCGTCAGGTCCTCGCGGCGGAGGTTGACGCCCTCATCCGCTCTGGTGTCGGGGCTCGGCGGCGGCTCGGCCCGGCTGAGCACCTCCACCACGGGCTGGCTCGTCGCGACGCTGTCCGGGCTCGGCAGTGGATCGCTCAACTTTAGCGTCGTCCCCGCGGGCTCGCCGTGCGCTCTGGTGTCGGACTCGAGCCGGCCCAACAGCCGTCCGAGCCGCTCCTCGGTCTGCGCTTTCTGGTCTTCGTCCTCGAGCCGCTGCTCGACGGGAGCAACGGCCGGTTTGCGACTGCGCCAAGCGAGCATACGCGCGATACCGAAGTTGATATGGCCCTGAGGCCGAATACCCTTAGCTGTGATTTATACGGATGAATTACCAGCAAACAACCTTTTTTGAGGTCTTTACCGGTGAATCTTGAGCCTCTTCGCACGGCCACCGCGGCGCTTGCGGTGCGGGCGTCTTGAAAGCCAAAAACGCGGCGCGGCACAGCAAGTGCTCTCGGCGGTTCTCAATCGACCGAATCGAAGTTGCTGTTAATGCTTTATTTTGCCGGTTGATCGACTATTCATCGCGCACCATCAATCTCGCCACCCCCCGGAGTGGGCTTCGGGCGAGATGGCTTTGTTGGTAACAGCGCTCCGGCCGGCGCCGGCTGCCGCTTGACGTATTGCAGGAGCGCGACGAGCGCGGCCGGGGTTACCCCCGAGATCCGTGCCGCGGCACCCAGCGTCGCCGGGCAGGAGGCGGCAAGCTTGCCGCGAATCTCCGCCGACAGGCTGCCGACCTGGGCGTAGTCGAGCGATTCCGGGAGGAACAGCGCCTCGTCGCGGCGGAACGCGCCGATGTCGCGCGCCTGGCGCTCGAGATAACCGGCATAGCGCGCATCGATTTCGAGCTGTTCGGCGATCGCGGGCGCGAGCGCCCCCAACTCGGGCCAGATCGCCGCGAGCCGCGCCACATCGATCCCGGGATACGCCAGGAGCTCGGCGGCCGAGCGCGTCACGCCATCGGCGTTGACCCAAACGCCGTGCCGGCGCAGCGCCGAGGGGCTGAGGCGCAGGCCGCGAACCAGATGTCGGCCGGCCTCGAGCGCCGCCCCCTTCGCCGCGAAGGCGCGGGCCCGCTCGACCCCGATCGCACCATGCGCGACCCCGATCGGGGTCAGCCGCTGGTCGGCATTGTCGGCGCGCAAGGTCAGCCGGTATTCGGCGCGCGAGGTAAACATGCGATAGGGTTCGCTCGTCCCCCGCGTCACCAGATCGTCGATGAGGACGCCGATATAGGCGTCGGCCCGGTCGAGCACCACGGCCGTCGCGCCGGAGGCGGCCAGCGCCGCGTTAAGCCCGGCGACGAGGCCTTGCGCCGCCGCCTCTTCGTAGCCGGTCGTGCCGTTGATCTGGCCGGCGAGATAGAGGCCGGGCACCCTCCGGGTTTCGAGGCTCGGATGGAGTTCGCGAGGGTCGACGTAATCGTATTCGATCGCATAGCCCGGCCGGCGCATGACCGCGCGTTCGAGACCGGGGATCGTCGCGATGAACGCGGCCTGGGCGTCGCGCGGCAGCGAGGTCGAGACCCCGTTGGGGTAGATCGTGTCGTCGTCGAGCCCCTCGGGCTCGAGGAAGATCTGGTGGTGGCCGCGCTCGGCGAACCGCACCACCTTGTCTTCGATCGAGGGGCAATAGCGCGGCCCCACCCCGGTGATGTCGCCGGCGTAGAGCGGCGAGCGATCGAGATTGGCGCGGATGATGTCGTGCGTCGCTGGCGTCGTGCGGGTGATGTGGCAGACGATCTGCGGCGTCGTAATGCGCTCGGTCATAAACGAGAACGGCACCGGCGGGTCGTCACCCGGCTGGATCTCGAGCCCCGCCCAGTCGATCGTCGTGCCGTCGAGCCGCGGCGGCGTTCCGGTCTTGAGGCGCCCAAGGGCAAACCCGCAGTGCCGCAGGGTCCGCGACAATCCGAGCGAGGGCGCTTCGCCGACCCGGCCGGCGGGGATTTTCTCCGGTCCGATATGAATGAGCCCGCCGAGAAACGTGCCGGTGGTCAAGACGACGCGTCCGGCGGCGATCTCCCGGCCGTCGCCGAGCACGAGCCCGCGCACCCGCCCCTCTCGATCAAGCCGCAGATCTTCGGCCGCGCCTTCGATGATCGTGAGCCCCGGGATCTCGGCGAGGAGGGCGCTGATCGCGGCGCGATAGAGCTTCCGATCAGCCTGTGCCCGGGGCCCGCGCACCGCCGGCCCCTTGCTGCGGTTGAGCATGCGAAATTGGATGCCGGCCTGGTCGATCGCCCGGCCAATCAGCCCATCGAGCGCATCGATCTCGCGCACCAGGTGCCCCTTGGCAAGGCCCCCGATCGCCGGATTGCACGACATCTCGCCGATCGTCGCGCGCCTATGCGTCAACAGCGCGGTCCGGGCGCCGACCCGCGCCGCCGCCGCCGCCGCCTCGCACCCGGCATGCCCGCCGCCGATCACGACGACATCGTATGTGGCGCTCGCCTCATTCATGGCGGCGGAATGTAAGGAGGGCGCCGCGGGGTGTCGAGGTTTCGCGTGAAACAGCAATGGCGGCGAGCGGCGAATCAAGTCTAAGCAGCTGCCCCTAACCAACGCGGTTCCGGTATCTCACCACCTCATTGTGAACCTACTTCCCCAAACAGAAGTCGCGGAAGATTACGTCGAGCAGGTCTTCGACATCGACCCGGCCGGTGATGCGGCCGATGCTGCGCCAGGCGAGGCGCAGGTCTTCCGCCCGCAATTCGGGAAGTTCGGCGGCGAGGGAGCGGGTCAAGGCTTCGGCCGCGGTTCCCAGCGCCTCGCGGTGGCGCGCCCGGGTCAAGAGCGGCGCGGCGATGTCGTAGCTCTCTGCGATCTTGGCAGCGAGGGTCGCCATTAGTTCGGGAATGCCGTCCCCGGTCAAAGCAGAAACGCGGAGCGGGCGGGCAATGGTTGCCCCCTCGCCCCCATCGGGGGAGAGGGTCGGGGTGAGGGGGCGAGAGGCCGCATCGATCCCGGCGCCCTCGCCCACCGACCGCTGGTGCGGCCGGTCCCCCCTCTCCCGCGGTGCCGGAGAGGGTTTTATTGGCGATTCGAGCAAATCGATCTTGTTGGCGACGAGGAGCGTGTCGGGGCCGGGCCATTGGGCGGCGCCCGTCGCATCCTCGGGCCGCCGGGCGTCGAATACGAAAAGGCGCAATTCGGCGGCTTCGGCGCGGGCCAGCGCGCGGCGCAGTCCTTCCTGCTCAACCACATCGGCGCTGTCGCGAAGCCCCGCGGTGTCGGCGAAGACGACCGGATAGCCGGCGAGATCGATCGCCACCTCGATGACGTCGCGCGTCGTCCCGGCGAGGGGCGAAGTGATCGCCGCCTCGCGCCGGGCGAGCTGGTTCAGAAGGCTCGATTTCCCGGCATTGGGCGGGCCGATGATCGCCACCGCGATGCCGTCGCGCAGGCGTTCGCCGCGATGACCGTCAGCGAGGTGCTGGGTGATCTCGGCGGCGAGCCCGGCGCTCTCGGCGGCGATCTTCGCCTCGATCTCGGGCGGCAGATCCTCATCGGGAAAATCGATCACCGCCTCGAGATGGGCGAGGAGACGCAGCAATCGCTCGGCCCACCGGCTGTAGAGTTCGCCGAGGCGGCCATCGAGCTGGCGCAGCGCCTGGCGCCGCTGCGCTTGCGTCTCGGCGGCGGCGAGGTCGGCCACGGCTTCCGCCTGGGTCAGATCGAGCTTGCCGTTGAGAAAGGCACGGCGGGTGAATTCGCCGGGGTCGGCGAGGCGCAGGCCTTGCGCCCCGAGCGCCGCCATCACCGCGGCGATGACGGCGCGGCTGCCGTGCAGGTGGAGTTCGGCGACGTCCTCCCCGGTGAGGCTCGCCGGGCCGGGAAGCCACAGCGCCAGCGCGTCGTCGAGCTCCTCGCCGCTCGCCGGATCGTGCAGCCGGACGTGGCGGGCGACCCGCGGCGGCGGGAGCTTGCCCGCGAGGGCTGCGAGGGCCGGCCCCGATTGCGGGCCCGACATTCGGACGATCGCGATCGCCGCGCGCCCGGCGGCGGTTGCCGGGGCGTAAATGGTGTCGGAGGGACCCTCGCCGGTCGTCAGTGCTTCGGCGGCAACTGGTCGGGCTGCAGCATCAGCCGGTGAACGCGGCCGCCGCCCTTGAGGTGGGTTTCGAGGATCTCGTCGATGTCCGACTGCGATTCGAAGCGGTACCACACGCCTTCCGGATAGATCACCATGTTGGGGCCGAATTCGCAGCGGTCGAGACACCCGGCCGCGTTGAAACGGACATTCGGGATGCCAAGCTGGCGCGCCTTTTCGCGGGCATAGCCGCGCAATTTGTCGAAGCCGCCCGCCGCCTCTGCGCGCGCCATGCAGCAGCCGCGCGGATGGCCCTCCGGCCGCACGTTGTTGCACATGAAGATGTGTCGATCATAGAACAGGCGAGGGTCGGCGGGCGCGTCGGCCATTCGGGTTCTCCGCTGGTGTCGGGCGGAGCGGGGTGACGCATTCCGCCGTTCTGTGTGTAGGATGGGGCGCGGACCCTAACCCGTCGCGCCGCTCACGGCAACAGATCCGGGCGCAACCCGCCCCCCAGAATCGAACATGGGATTGGACATGGACCAGAACCGCCTCGGCGAGGAAACCAGCCCCTACCTCCGGCAGCACAAGGACAACCCGGTGCATTGGCAGGCCTGGAACGCCGAAACGCTGGCCGCCGCCCGGGCCGCCGACAGGCCGATCCTCCTCTCGATCGGTTATGCCGCCTGCCATTGGTGTCATGTGATGGCCCATGAAAGCTTCGAGGATCCGGCAATCGCGGCACAGATGAACGACAATTTCATCCCCATAAAAATCGACCGTGAGGAGCGCCCCGATCTCGACGCCATCTACCAGAACGCGCTGGCGCTGATGGGCGAGCATGGCGGCTGGCCGCTGACGATGTTCCTGACCCCTGAGGGCGAGCCGTTCTGGGGCGGCACCTATTTCCCGCCCGAGCCGCGCTGGGGCCGGCCCGGCTTTCCCCAGGTGCTGGCGGCGATCGGCAATGCCTATCGCACTGACCGTGACAAGGTCTCCAAAAACGTCGCCGCGTTGCGTGATGGGTTGGCGCGGCTCGGCCGGCCCGAGCGCGGGGAAGGCGCCGCTCCGGACATTGCCCCGGCCCTCTTCGACCGCATCGCCGAGCGTTTGTTGCGCGAGGTTGACCCGTTGAATGGCGGGATCGGTACCGCCCCCAAATTTCCCCAATGCGGGATTTTCGAATTGCTGTGGCGCGGCTGGAAACGCACCCGCCTCGAAGCCTACCGCGAGGCCGTGCTGCGCACGCTGACGACGATCAGCCAGGGCGGCATCTATGACCATCTCGGCGGCGGCTATGCCCGCTATGCCACCGATGCGCGCTGGCTGGTGCCGCATTTCGAGAAGATGCTCTACGACAACGCCGAGCTCGTAAGCCTCTTGACGCTGGTCTGGGAGGAAACCCAGGACCCTCTCTATGCCCAGCGCATCGCCGAGACGATCGGCTGGCTCGAGCGCGAGATGGTCAACGAAGAAGGCGGCTTTGTCAGCAGCCTCGATGCCGACAGCGACCACGAGGAAGGCAAGTTCTACGTCTGGTCCGAAGGCGAAATCGATGCGGTGCTCGGCGCCGATTCCGGCTTGTTCAAGCGCTTCTACGATGTCGTCGCGGAGGGCAACTGGGAGGGGCACACGATCCTCAACCGTCTCGCCCACCCCACCCTCGGCGATGGCGAGACCGAAGCGGCGCTGGCGCGTTGCCGCGACAAGCTGCTGGCGGCGCGCGCACCCCGGGTGCGCCCCGGGCTCGACGACAAGGTGCTGGCCGATTGGAACGGGCTGATGAGCGCCGCCCTGGCCGAGGCCGGGCTCTGCTTCGAGCGCGCCGAGTGGATCGCGCTGGCCGAGCGCGCCTTCGCCTTTGTCACCGAGCGGATGACCGGTGCCGACGGCCGGCTGCGGCACAGCTGGTGTGCGGGCGAGGCGCGCCACCCGGCGAGCGTCGACGATTACGCCAATCTTTGCCGCGCCGCGCTGGCGCTATACGAAGCGACCTCAGTGGGCACCTATCTGGCGCGGGCGCGCGACTGGGTGGCGGTGCTCGACCGGCATCACTGCGACGTGGGCGATGGCGGCTATTGGTTTGCCGCGGACGACACCGCGGATTTGATCGCCCGGGTCAAGACCGCAAATGACGCCGCGGTACCGGCCGGCAACGGCACGATGGTCGGGGTCTTGACCCGGCTCGCGCTCCTGACGGGCGAGGACGCGTATCGCCGGCGCGCCGAGGCGATCATCTCGACCTTTGCCGGCGAACTGGCGCGCAATTTCTTCCCGCTCGCCACCCTCATCAACAATGCCGAACTGGCGCTGAAGCCGGTGCAGATCATTATTGTCGGCAACCCTGGCGATCCGGGCGTCGCGGGCCTGCGGCGCGCGGTTTACCAGGTCTCGCTGCCCAACCGGGTGGTGCTGGCGGTGGCGCCCACCAAAGCGCTGCCGGAGGATCATCCGGCGCACGGCAAGGGGCTCGTCGGCGGCCGTGCGGCGGCCTATGTCTGCGACGGCCCCGTCTGCTCATTACCCCTCACCGAGCCGCAAACGCTGGTCGACAACCTCGCCTCCCTGCGCTAGGGTTCGTGAAATGTTCCCAATGAGGTGGCCATGCCTTCGCTGTCAATTCCGAGCCCGGTCGGGCAACTGACGATCGACGAAATCGACGATGCGATCGTCGCGATCCGTTGGGCGGACGGCTCCCCTGGCGCGCCCGCGGGCAACGGCAGCCCGCTCCTCGCCGAGGCCGCGCGCCAGCTCGCCGCCTATTTCGACGGCCGCCTCTTGCATTTCGATCTGCCGCTCGCGCCGGCCGGGTCACCGTTCGAGGCGCGCGTGTGGTCGGCGATGCAGGTCATTCCCTATGGCGAGACGCGCTCCTATGGCGATCTCGCGGCCTCCGTCGCCTCGGCGCCGCGCGCGGTCGGCCGCGCCTGTGGCAGAAATCCGATCCCGATCGTCATCCCCTGTCATCGGGTGCTGGCAAAAGGCGGGCTCGGCGGCTATAGCGGCGAGGGCGGCCTTGCCACCAAACAGCGCCTTCTCGCGCTCGAGGGCGCACTGGTTTAGAGTTTACCGACACTCCCGCCATGGCCGTCCCCGGTGTTGACCCGGGGATCAATCCGGCCATCCCTGGGCCCCCAACAGAGGAGCACGGCAATGGTACAGGCGATCCGTTTTGCGAAAACCGGCGGACCCGAGGTCCTGGAGTGGCAGCGGGTCGAGGTCGGAAAGCCGGGGCCGGGACAGGTGCGGCTGAAGCACAGCGCCGTCGGGCTCAACTACATTGATACTTACCAGAGGAGCGGGCTCTATCCGATGCCGCTGCCGAGTGGGCTCGGCTCCGAAGCCGCCGGAATCATCGAGGAGGTCGGGGCCGGGGTCAGCGGGTTGAAGCCCGGCGACCGCGTCGCCTATGCCGGGGGTCCGCTCGGCGCCTATTCGGAGGCGCGGGTCATGCCGGCCGACCGGCTGGTGCCGGTGCCCGCAGGCATCACCGATGCCCAAGCCGCGGCGATGATGCTGAAGGGCATGACCGCGTGGTACCTCATTCGCCGCACCCATGCGGTGAAGAAGGGCGAGACGATCCTCATCCACGCCGCCGCGGGCGGGGTTGGGCTCATCGTCTGCCAATGGGCCAAGCATCTCGGCGCCACCGTCATCGGCACGGTCGGCGACGACGAGAAGGCCGCGCTCGCCAAGCAACACGGCTGCGACTATCCGATCAACTACCGCAAGGAGGATTTCGTCGCCCGCGTCGCCGAGATCACCAAGGGCGCGAAATGCCCAGTCGTCTACGATTCGGTCGGCAAGGACACGTTCTACAAATCATTGGATTGCATCGCGCCGTTGGGGCTGATGGCGTCGTTCGGGCAATCCTCGGGCGCGATCGGCCCGGTCGATATCGGCATCCTCGCCGGCAAGGGCTCCTTGTTCCTGACCCGCCCAACCCTCAACACCTATACGGCGAGCCGCAAGGATCTGTTGACTGCCTCCGGGGAGCTCTTCGCGGTAGTGTCGAGCGGCGCCGTCAAGATCCAGGTCAACCAGACCTATCCGTTGCGCAACGCAGCGCAGGCCCACCGCGACCTGCAGGACCGCAAGACCACGGGATCGACGGTGCTTACGGTGTAGCTGCCGCCGCGGTCCCGGCGAAGGCCGGGACCCACGGTTCTGCGTTCTCGCCAGGTGGATAAACGGGCCCCGGCCTTGGCCGGGGACTGCGGCTATCGTTATGTGTTCATCGCGTCGAAGAACTCGGAGTTGTTCTTCGATTCCTTGAGCTTGTTGATGAGGAATTCGAGGCCATCGTTTGTGCCCATCGGCATGAGGACGCGGCGCAGCACCCACATCTTGGCCAGCACACCGCGGTCGACCAAGAGTTCCTCCTTGCGGGTACCCGACTTGGTGATGTCGAGGGCCGGGAAGGTGCGCTTGTCGGCAACCTTGCGGTCGAGCACGATTTCCGAATTGCCGGTACCCTTGAACTCCTCGAAGATGACTTCATCCATGCGCGAGCCGGTGTCGATGAGGGCCGTCGCAATGATCGTCAACGAGCCGCCCTCCTCGATGTTGCGCGCCGCCCCGAAAAACCGCTTTGGCCGCTGCAGCGCGTTGGCGTCGACGCCGCCGGTCAACACCTTGCCCGAGGACGGCACCACGGTGTTGTAGGCGCGGGCGAGACGGGTGATCGAATCGAGGAGGATCACGACGTCGCGCTTGTGCTCGACAAGGCGCTTGGCTTTCTCGATCACCATCTCGGCGATCTGAACATGGCGCGAGGCGGGTTCGTCGAAGGTCGAACTGATGACTTCGCCGCGGACCGAGCGGGCCATGTCGGTGACCTCCTCGGGCCGCTCGTCGATCAACAGCACGATCAGGTAGACTTCGGGGTGGTTGGCCGCGAGCGCGTGGGCGATGTTCTGCAGCATCACCGTCTTGCCGGTGCGCGGCGGCGAGACAATGAGAGCACGCTGGCCCTTGCCGAGCGGGGTGATCAGGTCGAGGACGCGCGTCGTCAGGTCGCGCTTGGATGGATCGTCGAGTTCGAGCTCGATCTTTTCCTCAGGGTAGAGCGGCGTCAGATTGTCGAAGTTGATGCGGTGGCGCAGCCGGTCGGGTTCCTCGAAATTGATACGGTTGATCTTGAGCGCGGCGAAATAGCGCTCGCCGTCGCGGGGCGAGCGAATCTGGCCTTCGACGGTGTCGCCGGTGCGCAGCCCGAAGCGGCGGACCTGATTGGGACTGACATAAATATCGTCAGGCCCGGCCAAGTAGTTCGCTTCAGGAGAACGCAGAAAGCCGAACCCATCCGACAAAACTTCGAGCACGCCTTCGCCCTGAATCGGCACGTCGTTTTCGGCGAGCTGCTTCAGGACGGCGAACATCATGTCCTGTTTGCGCAGAGAGGAGGCGTTTTCGATTTCCAGCTCTTCGGCGAAGGCCAATAGTTCTGCTGGGGACTTGCGCTTCAATTCTTGGAGGTTCATGGGTCTTTGTATCGCGAGAGGAGGGGTTTGGCCCGGTCTCGGGAGAGCTGCCTGGACAGAGTCCAGCGGCCGGGAGCGGATTTCCGAGATTATCCGGAAAGTGTGAAAGAAAACCGGCGGGCGGTTTGGCGGTTCCCTACCGAATGCAGATATGCAAGTCAAATACGATTACAAGGGGCCTGTTTCGGCGGTTCGATGGCCGCCCTCTTCAAAACGGCTTGACCACGACAAGCACCACGATCGCGATCATCACCAATGTCGGCAACTCATTCATAACCCTGTAGAATTTCACGGAATGGGGGCGTTTTCCGCGAGCCAGGTCGCGCCGCCAATGGGCCAACATGACATGGAAGATGGTCAGCAGCACAACCAGGCCCAGCTTCGTCCAGATCCAGCCGCGCTGCCACTCGACGACGCCCGGAGTCGCGGCCAGCATGATCCCGAACCCGTAGGACAGCACCGCCGCCGGCAGCATGATCGCGTGCAACAGCCGCCGTTCCATCACCTCCAGCATCGCCGAGCGGTTCGATCCGAGCGGCGAATCAGCGTGGTAGACAAAGAGCCGCGGCAGATAGAGGAGCCCCGCCATCCAGGCGATGACCGCGATGATGTGCAGCGCCTTCACCCAGGGATAAGCGGCGGCGAGAATGTTGCTCACGAACCCGGTCCGGCCGAGATCGCGGCGCGGTCCACCGATCGAGCCCGTTGCCCGGTTCCGCGAACCAGTTCGGCGAGGGCCGCGATAAAGCGGCGGTCGGCGGCCACCGTCGGCACCCGGTGATAGGCCGGAACGCCAAAGGCGGCGGCCAGACGGCGGTAGTCGCGATCGAGTTCGACCAGCGTCTCCGAATGCTCGGAAACAAACGAAATCGGCGCGACGACGATTCCCACCCCATCGCAGCCGGCGCGGTGCAACTCGTCCTCGACCGAAGGCCCGAGCCAAGCCAGGGGTCCGACCCGGCTCTGATAACACACTCGCCAGTCGAGCCCCGGCCGCCCCAGCGCCGCCGCTACCGCGGCCGCGGTACGCTCGATCTCACGCGGGTAAGGGTCGCCCTTGGCCACGATCCTGAGCGGCAGTCCGTGCGCGCTGAAGAGCAGCCGCACCGCGGCGCCGCCAGCCTCCGCTGCGTCCAGTGCGTTCGCAATCAAGGCGGCTTCGGCGGCGATAAACCCGGCCGCCGCCGGGTAGGACCGGACCGCGCGGGTCGCGACGCCAAGGCCCTGCCGCCTCGCCTCGCGCCGCCATGCTGCGAGCGAGGATCCCGTCGTCGTCGTCGAAAATTGCGGATAGAGCGGCAGGAGAATCACCTCGTCCGCCCGCCACGCCTTGACCGCACCAACCGCTGCCGCGGTCAGCGGATGCCAATAGCGCATCGCGACGAAACAGCGATATCCGGCGCCGAGCTCCGCTTCCAGCGCCCGGGCCTGCGCTTCGGTATTGGCGAGCAGGGGCGACGAGCCGCCCAGCTGGCCATAGATCTTGCGCGCGACACCGGCCCGGCGCGCCGCGATCACCGTCGCCAGCGGCAACCGCAATGGCGCCGGGAGATCGATAATCGCCCGATCGCTGAACAGGTTGTAGAGAAACGGCCGGACCGCGGCGAGCGAATCGGGTCCGCCCAAATTCATCAGCACAACTGCGCGATGGACCATTTCACCTGAGATCGACAGGTTCGGCGAGAAGCCGCGCCAACGCGGCAACATGCTCAGGCGGCGTCTGCGGCAGCACACCGTGCCCAAGATTGAAGATGAACGGTCCGCCGCCGAGCGCGCGCCTGATCTCGCGGACCTGATGCTCCAGCGCCGCTCCCCCGACGAAGAGCGCGACCGGATCAAGATTGCCCTGCACAGTCACGCGCCGCTGCAATTGCTCGCGGGCAAAGGCGCCGGGAACCGTCGTATCGATGCTGACCGCGTCGACGCCGCTCTCTTCCACATAGCGCGGATAAAGCACCCCGGCGCCGCGCGGAAAACCGATGACCGGAACCGACGGGTGGCGCTCCTTCAACCGGGTGGTGATCTGCCGCGTCGGGCCTATCACCCAGCGTTCGAAGCCGGCCTCGAACAAAATCCCCGCCCAGCTGTCGAACAGCTGTACAACGTCTGCCCCTGCCGCGATCTGCCCCGACAGGTAGGCGATCGTGGCCTCCACAATCAGGTCGACCAGCGCGGCGAAACCCTGCGGATCGCGATACGCCCACGCCTTGACCCGACGAAAATCACGGCTGGCGCCGCCCTCCACCATGTAGGTCGCGACCGTCCATGGCGACCCCGCAAACCCGATCAGCGCTGTTTCCGAAGGCAATGACGCGCGGCTGCGACGCACCGTCTCATAGACCGCATCGAGGTCGGACAATGCTCCTCGCCGTAACCTTCGAATCCCGGCGCCCTCCCCAATCGGTTCCAGGATCGGCCCGTCCTCACCGAATTCGACCTTTTGTCCGAGCGCGTATGGCACGAGTAGAATGTCGGCAAACAGGATCGCCGCATCCATGCTGAAGCGGTGAACCGGCTGAACTGTCGCCTCGCTCGCCAGGCCGGGGTTCAGACAGAATTCGACAAAGCCGCTCGCTCGGGCCCGTAACGCCCGATATTCCGGCAGATAGCGGCCAGCTTGCCGCATCAGCCACCATGCCGGTCTATCCAATGTTTCGCCACTGAGCGCGCGGAGCAGCGGTTTTGTTTGTCCACCGGGCATCATCACTCTTCTATCTTTTATCATAGTTAGATTCAAAGGATGTAGTTGATGATGATGGTAGGAAATTATCGGGGATTAACAACAATCCCCATAATTGTCCCAAATCGATGCTGTCTTTGTGTAGTTGTTGGCAACTTGTCCATAAGGTTACCATCGAGGTTGGCTGCAGGTATTTAGAACGCGTGGCGATTGCGGATAAAATCGGGAAAACCGGCATTGCCGGCAAACTTTACCCGATCGGTTGGGTATGGGGATAATGTGATAGCGCGGTTGATAACGTTCGGGCCAACATGTTCGCACTTTTGCCGAGAATTGCCGGCGGGAGATATGTCGTGGGTTATGCCCGCATGGTCGCAATCGGTCCACAGGGTCGCATGAGCTAGGTCCGGAAGCGAGGACAGGGTGGCGCTGAGCCGGTTTCATCTTCATCTGGTTTCCGATTCGACCGGCGATACGGTCCATTCGGTGGCGCGCGCCTGCCTCGTTCAGTTTGATGAAGCCCAGGCGATCGAGCATGTCTGGAGCATGGTGCGCACGCGCACCCAGATTGATCGCGTACTCGCCGGCATCGAAGCCAATCGCGGGCTTGTTCTCTTCACGCTGGTCAACAATACGCTGCGCCAGGTTTTTCAGGATGGCTGCCGGCGGCTGCAAGTGGCGGCGATCCCGGTGCTGGATCCGGTCATCGGGGCCCTCGCCTCATACCTCGGTCGCGAGAGCCGCGGGCTGCCGGGGCAACAGCATCTGCTCGACAGCGAATATTTTGCCCGCATCGATGCGATGACCTTCGCCATCAATCATGACGACGGGCAATCGAGCTGGGGCATCAACGATGCCGATGTGTGCCTCGTCGGCGTATCGCGGACATCGAAGACGCCGACCTCGTTGTATCTCGCCAATCGCAGCATCAAGGCCGCCAACGTGCCGTTCGTGCCGGGCATGGCGCTGCCCCAGGAACTGTTGCAGGCCGATAAACCGTTGATCGTCGGATTGACCAACGACCCCGAGCGGCTCATTCATTTGCGCCGCAATCGGCTCAGTATGCTCGACCATAACGAGGCCACCGATTACACCGACATCGAGGCGGTCCGCGCCGAGGTCCGCGAGGCGCGGCGGGTTTTCGCCGAGCATCATTGGCCGGTCATCGATGTCACTCGCCGCTCGATCGAGGAGACCGCTTCGTCGATCTATAAGCTCTTGATGCGCCGCCATGGCGGCGACGGCTGAGCGGGTAATCCTCGCCTCGGCGAGCGCGGCACGGGCGGGATTGCTTCGGGCAGCCGGGGTCGAGTTCAATGCTGAGCCGGCGGAGATCGATGAATCGCGGCTGAAGTGCGAGGCCCACGAAGCCGGTCATTCGGCGATCGTCTGCGCGATGACCCTCGCCACCGCGAAAGCGAGCGTCATCTCGCATCGTCATCCGCGAGCCCTGGTCATCGGCGCCGACCAGATTCTCGCAATCGGCAGGGAATGGTTCGACAAGCCCGCCAATCTACTCGAAGCGGGTGCTCAGCTGCGGGTGTTGCGCGGCCGTGTGCACGAGCTCGCGACCGCGGCCTGTGTCGTGCGGAACAGCGTGACCCTGTGGGGCGCGACGAGCGTACCGGAATTGCAGATGCGGCAGTTCAGCGACGCCTTTGTCGAGGCGTATGTTGCCGCCGAGGGTGAGGTGCTGCTCGGCTCGGTCGGCGCCTATCGTCTCGAGGGCAGGGGCGCACAGCTGTTTTCGCGGATTGCGGGAGACCATTTTGCCGTTCTCGGATTGCCGCTGATTGAGCTACTGGAGTTTTTGCGCGAGCGTGGCGTGATCTTGACGTGAGGAACCGGGGATGAGGATCACGGGCCGGACGCGACTGGCCGGCATCATGGGGTGGCCGGTCGCCCATTCGCGCTCTCCAACGCTGCACAATTTCTGGCTCGACGAAAACGGGATCGACGGCGCCTACGTGCCGTTGGCGGTCCGCCCCGAAGACCTGGCACAGGCGTTGCGCGCGCTTCCGGCCTTGGGCTTCCGCGGCTGCAACCTGACGCTCCCGCACAAGGAGATGGCGCTGTCGATCGTCGATCGGGTCGAGCCGTCGGCCCGGCGCATCGGCGCGATGAACACCGTCGTCGTTGCGGGGGATGGCAGTCTTTCGGGAAGCAATACCGATGTGTACGGGTTCTGTGAAAATCTCCGCGACGCTGCCCCGGATTGGCAACCGGCGGCCGGTCCGGCGGTGGTGCTCGGCGCCGGCGGTGCCGCCCGTGCCGTGGTCGCGGCACTGATCGAGATGGGCGTCAGTGAACTGCGCCTCGTCAACCGGACGCTTGCCCGGGCCCAACGGGTCGCCGCGGAGCTCGCTTCCCCCGCCACCCGGATCACGATCCACCGCTGGGAGGCCCGCGACGGCGCGCTCGAGGATGCCGGGCTCCTCGTCAACTCGACGAGCGTTGGCATGACCGGCGAGCCGGAACTGGCGATCGATCTTGCCCGGCTGCCACTGCGGGCGGTTGTCGCCGACCTCGTCTATGTGCCGCTGGAGACCGGCTTGTTGGCGGCGGCGCGGCGGCGCGGCAATCCTTGTGTCGATGGGCTGGGCATGCTGCTCCACCAGGGACGGCCGGGGTTCGAGGCGTGGTTCGGGACGCCAGTGCGGGTGACCCGGGAATTGCGTGCCGCGGTGCTCACGACGCTGGCTGCGCCACGGTGATAATCCTCGGCCTCACCGGCTCGATCGGGATGGGCAAAAGCGCCGCGGCGACGACGTTGCGGCGGCTGGGAGTGCCGCTGTTCGATGCCGACGCAGAGGTTCACCGGCTGCTTGCGCCTGGCGGAGAAGCGGTCGCGGTGGTTGAGGCGGCGTTTCCCGGCGTGCGCAGCGACGGCGGTGAGATCGATCGCCGGCTGCTCGGCCAGCGTGTGTTTCGCGACCCCCCCGCGCTGCGACGGCTTGAGGGGATCCTCCATCCGATGGTTCGGCGGGCCGAGCGGCGATTCGTCGCGCGGGCGCGCGCGCGACGCGCCTCGCTCGTGGTCCTCGACATCCCGCTGTTGTTTGAAAGCGGCGGGGTCGAGCGGTGCAATTTTGCGCTGGTCGTGTCGGCGCCGCTGCGCTTGCAGCGCGAGCGGGTCATGCGCCGTGCGGGGATGAGCGAGAGCCGCTTTGCCGACATCTTGCGGGCTCAGCTGCCGGACCATGAAAAACGCCGCCGCGCGGATTTCGTCGTCGCGACCGCGCTGGGACGCAGCGTGACATTTCGCCGGTTGAAGGCGATTGTCAGAACGCTGCGGCAGAGGGAGCTGCCGCGGCGGCTGCGGCGGGGGAGAGCATGCGCGAAGTTGTGATCGACACCGAGACCACCGGGCTCGATCCCGCAGAGGGCCACCGCATCGTCGAGATTGCCTGCCTCGAACTGGTCCACCACGTACCGACCGGCCGCAAGCTGCATTGTTACGTCAACCCCGAGCGCGACGTTCCGGCGGAGGCCATGGCGGTGCATGGTCTGGACAGCGAATTTCTCGCCGGCCATTCGCCGTTTGCCGCGATCGTCGAAGAAGTTATCCAGTTCATTGCCGGCGACTGTGTCGTCATCCACAACGCCGAGTTCGACCTTGCCTTCATCAATGCCGAGCTGGCACGCCTCGGCCAGGGTCCTCTCGCCAGTCCCTTCGTCGACACGCTCGCAGTGGCGCGCCGCCGGTTCCCGGGTGCACCGGCGAGCCTCGACGCGCTGTGCCGGCGCTTCGGGATCGATCTGTCGTCGCGCGATAGACATGGCGCCGCGATCGATTGCGACCTCTTGGCTGCGGTTTACATCGAGCTGCTCGGCGGCCGGCAGCCGGGTCTCGATTTTGCGCTGAGCAGCACCCGTGCTGCCGCGATTGATGCACCGCTGAATCGTCCGCCACGGCCGGCTCGTCCGCATGCCCCCTCGGCGGCGGAGGCGGCGGCGCATCAGGCAATGCTGGCCGCGATCAAGGCGCCCTTGTGGCTCGCCGTCGGCTGAACGGGCTGGAACCGCCGCGGATCAAATGGATCACACAGTCGTGCTGCCGACGGGCGTGCTGCCGACGGGCGTGCTGCCGACCGGCTCGCCGCCCGCCGGTGCAGCGGCGGCTTCGCGTTTCAGCAACTCGCCAAAATCGATCGGATTGATCATCAGCGGCGGAAAACCACCGTCGCGCGTCGTCTCGGCAACGATGTTGCGGGCAAACGGGAAAATCAGCC
>DASYZD010000299.1:0-5225 GCA_035946655.1 Allostellaceae bacterium
CGAACGCCGCCGCCCTCGGTCGCGACGACGATCACCGGGCTGCGCGCCGGCGCGCCGCCCAGTTCGGCGCGAGCTTTACCCGCGGCATTCCAGCGCTTGAAGGCCTCGTCGATGCCCGGCCGCGGGACGGGCGTCTGGTCAAGGCGACGCACACCATGGTTGTCGTTGAGCGGGCTGACCACCAGGAGATAGAGGGCGACCAGCACCAATACCGGTACGCGCGACCATTCGCCGATCAGGACCAGGACCGACCCAGCCACGACCCAGCTGGTGGTGCCCAGCAGCATGACGTTGATCGTGCCGAACTGGCGCGCCGTGACCACCGGGAAGAACATCGTGCCGAGCAGCAATCCGATCGAGATCGCTGCGTTGACGGCCAGGAACACCCAGGTATTCGCCGGCATGTCGCGCCATGAGTGAAACCGCTGTGCGGGGCTGGCGGGGATCGCGAGATATCTCCCCAGCCGCGGGCGGTTCCGGCCGAGCTTGGCGGCAATGCGGTTGAGCAGCGGGCGCCGTTGCCACATGAAGACAAAACAAAAGCCACCGCCGATGATCAGCGCCGCCACCGCGTGGTAGGGCAGCCCGGCAGCCAGAAACCCGATGATCGCGACGCCGAACGCGGCGGTTCCGAGGACCCTCGGAACCTGTTCGACCAGCCAGCGGACGCGCGCGTCGCGCCCCTGCAACTCGACGATCGTGCAGGTTTCCGCCGGGATCGGCCGAAATTCGAAGTCGAGCACAAAGCGCGACCAATAGAACGTATTGAACGCCCACCAGCACAGCGCAGCATAAATCCCGATCAGATAGAGTTTTGGGGCATCCACCCCGACAGCGACCAATTCATCCTGGATCTGATCGCTGCCGACCATGACTGCGAGGACGATCAGCAGCACAATCAGGGCAAAGCGCGTCGGCTTCAATACCCATACAAGGTCGCGGATCGGGTCAAACCAGCAGGCGATCCAAGAAGACCAGCGATTCATCGGTCGCGCTCCTGTCGGCCCAGGACTCCGATCGCGGATGCGCGCGCATCCTCTATGACTGAACGGAACTTATTTCGATTCGCGCAGCGCTTGCACGAATGCTCCGACAGATCGCAATCGCATGCAACGAAGATCCGCCAAACAGCGGTTACGCTGAGGCGGCGGGATCTGGGCCGATTCGCCAAACGCGATAAACCGACGACATGAAAGCCGGCGATGCCGCCTTCCGGGGCGGCGGCAGTTGCGCTATCCCTCGGGCGGAGCCTGGGGAGAAGGGAATTCCGCAAATGAGCCGCACCGTCGCCCGCCTGCTGGCCGAAAGCCTGGAAGCGCATGATGTCGACCAGATCTATTGCGTCCCCGGCGAGAGCTATGTCGGACTGACCAGCGCGCTGATCGAGCGCAACGGGGTCCGCGTCATCGTCTGCCGACACGAGGGCGGCGCCGGCTTTATGGCGGTCGCCGACGGGAGACTGCGCGATCGCGCCGGGGTGGCGGTGGTCTCGCGCGGGCCGGGCCTCTCGAACGCGATGGTCGCGCTTCACTCGGCCTATCACGACGCAACCCCGGTCGTCATCCTGGTCGGCCAAGTCGAGCGCGCCGATTTCGGGCGTGGCGCGCTGCAGGAGCAAAACTATTCGCGGCTCCTGTCCGATGTGACCAAAGAGGTGATCGAGGTCAATGAGCCCGAACAAGCCTCGGAAGCGATCGCCCGCGCCTTCCATCTCGCGGAAAGCGGGACGCCCGGGCCGGTCGCGGTCATTCTCCCCGAGGACATCTTCGACGCGGAAACCGAGGCCGAGCTCGATGGCCCCCGCCCGCGCGTCGCCGCCGGCCCGCGCGCCGCCGATCTCGACCGCCTCGCCGAGATGCTGAAAATCGCAGAACGACCGCTGGTGCTGGTCGGCGGCGCGATGCTCGCCGACGCGGTGCACGACAAGGCAGCCTTCGCCGACCTCAACCGCTTTGCCGAGGAATGGGTGCTGCCGATCAGCCCGACCCACCGCCGGCCGCAACTGTTCGATGCGACGCATCCCAATTTCGGCGGCTATATGGGGATCCGGGTGCCGCCCGCATTGATCGGCGAGATGAAAAAGGCCGACCTGATGGTGGCGCTCGGCGAGCGGATGACCGACAGCGTCAGCCAGTCCTACAATTTCCCGAAGGCGCCCCAGCCGCAGCTGCCGTTTGTTCATGTCTGGCCCGACCCGAACGAAGTGGGCCGGGTATGGCGGCCCGATCTGGGGATGCCATGCGACCCGCACGAGGTGGTGAAGGCCCTCTTAAAGCGCGGCGCGCCCGCTGATGCCGAGAAGCGCCGGGGCTGGGTCGCCGGGCTCAACGCGATCCACAACAAGCTCCTCGCCAAGGAATGGGAGGCGACGAGCGACGGGATCAATTTCGCGGCGATCGTCTGCGAAGTCGATAAGCACCTCGCGGCCGATGCGACGGTGACGACCGACGCCGGCAATTTCGGCAGCTTTGTCCACCGCTATATCGGCTTCCGCCAGAGCCAGGTGTTCCTCGCCGCCGTCGTTGGGGCGATGGGGTCGGGCGTGCCGATGGCGGTCGCGGCGGCATTGCGCCGGCCGGGAACCCAGGTCGTGGCGTTTGTCGGCGACGGCGGCGCCTTGATGACCGGCAACGAGATCGCCACCGCCATGCAATACGGCGCTTGTCCGATCATGATCATCTCGGATAATGGGATGTACGGCACGATCGGGATGCACTCTTACATGCGCTATCCCGAGCGCCCGTTCATGGCCGGGACCCGCCTCACCAACCCCGATTTCGCGGCCTGGGCCCGCTCGTTCGGCGCCGAGGGGATCACGATCCGAAACGAAAATGAAATCGCCGACGGCATCGCCCGCGCCTTCGCGGTCAAGACCCGCCCGGTCGTCGTGCACTGCCTCACCTCAGCCGTGCAGATGAGCGCCTGGCGGCGGTATGCAGGGGACGCGATGCTGCCGTAGGCACCCTCCGGAAAAACTGCGGTCATAGTGGCCCCGCGCCGTGCCTGCCCCTCACCCTCCCCCGCTGCGCGCGGGCCCCTCCCACTCCCCCTGGCCACGGGGAGAGGGCGGGGGGTGAGGGGCTGGCACCCGCGGATTAACCGCTCGGAACCAACGCTATTCCGCTGCGATGCGCGCGGTTGCGGCGGTGGCGAAATAGCGGTGGTCGCTGGCGCGCTGGTTTTCGTAGATCGAGCCCTGGTATTCGGCCGGCGGTAAGGGCAGGCGCACCGGGACCGCGGCGAGGCGGGGCTCGATGGTCGGGGTGCCGGCGAGCAGGAGTTCGTTGAATTTGTCGATGCCGTCCTTGAAGCCGAGGAGCGGCCAGGCATCGGCGGCGCGGTACTGGTAGAGGAGGAAACGGCGCTCCTTCCCTGAAAAATTGGTCGCCGAGCCGTGGACGGCGCGGACATGGTGGACGCTCACCGAGCCCGCCTTGCCGAGGCAAGGAAGCGCGCGCGACAGGTCGAGGTCGAGGCGCTCCGGGCGAATGGCGCCGCAAAACCGGCCGTCCGGCCCGTGATGGTCGTAGATCGGGCCCCGATGGCTGCCGGGGGCGACCAGCATCGGGCCGTTTTCGCTCGTCACATCGTCGAGCATGATCCCGACCGCGGCGAGGTCGTCGTTGGTGTGCGGATAGAACGCCCAATCCTGATGCCATTCGACCGGCGCGCCAAACCCGGCCGACTTCATGTTGAGCTTGCCGGTGTCGAAGCGCACGCTGCCCCACAAATCCTTGAGGATCGCGACCACCTTCTCGTTGCGGCTGGCGCGGAAATAAACCGGGTCGTGAAGATGCGGCGTCTTCAGCCGGCGCACCCGCGGTTCCGCGGCGGAGTGCGATTCCTCGAGATCGTAGATCTCATCGTTGGCGCTGACCCGGGCGGCGCGCTCGACGAACCGGTCGGTGACCGCGCGCAGTTCCTCGATCTCGGCGGCCGAGAAAACGTCGGGGACGACGATGACGCCGTCGCGAGCGTAAGCGGCGCGTTGTGCGGTGGAAAGCATGATGGTCAGCCTCTCAGCTTTGCAGGATCGGTTCGCCGCGCATGTATTTGCCGCGGCAGAAGAGCAGCGTCGGCTTGTCGGTGTAGGCGAAGCGCTCGACATGGCCGATGAAGATGATGTGGTCGCCGCCGTAATGGCGGAATTCGTTACGGCATTCGAAATGCGCCGCCGCGCCGATGATGACGGGAGCGCCGCTCTCGGGAATGATGTGCTCGACATCGACGAACTTGTCGTCGCTCTGCTTGGCGAATTTGTTGGAGAGTTCGATTTGGTCGTAAGCGAGGATGTTGACGACGAAAGGCCCGCCCTCCTGGAAGGCCGGCAGGCTCTGCGCATAGAGCGAGCTCGACCACAGCACCAACGGCGGGTTCAAGGACACCGAGGTGAACGAGTTTGCGGTCATCCCGTGCAGCTTGCCGTCGCGGCTGCGCGTCGTGACGATGGTGACCCCGGTGGCGAACGAGCCCAGCGCGTTGCGCAATTCGCGGGCGTTGAAGCCCTCGGCCGAGGTGCTGTGCACGTCAGCCAGGTGGCTGCCCGGAATATCCTTTGACACGGTCTTGCCTCGACTTCCGGTTTTAGAGTGTCGCATCCGGCGACAGGCCGAGTGCGACGCGCCCGTACATCGCACCGTTGATGTCCCAGTTGAGGACGTAGTGCGCGTTGGCGGCGTGGACGTCGCGGAAGGCGCGCTGCAGCGGATTTCTGGCATAGATCGCGCCGCCGCCGGTCGCCTGAAACAAGACATCGACCGCCCGGGTGCACAAGGTCGCGGCATAGGCGCCGTCGCGACGATAGCGGGCGCGGCTATCGAGGCTCGGGACGCCGCCGTCGGCGACAATCTGCTCCGCCTCGTCGCAATCGCTGAGCATGACGGCCTGCGCGGTGTCGGTGATCGCCGCCGCCTCGGCGAGATGCACCTGCAGGGTGACGAAATCGGCGAGATTGCGGCCGGTGTAATAGCTGGTTCGGCTGCGCGTCGTCTCGGTGAAGTATTCGATCGCCCCCTTGGCGATGCCGAGCGACACGCCGGCGATACAAAAGGCAAACAGGCTGACCGCCGGAAGCTGATAAAGGATCGACTGATTGACCGCACTCCCCGGATTGGGGCCGCCGGTGATCTGGCTGCCCGCGAGGCTCCGATAATCGGGCACGAACACGTCCTCGGCCGCGACATCCTTGCTGCCGGTGCCGGCCAGGCCGATCACGTGCCAGGTGT
>DASYZD010000300.1:0-22361 GCA_035946655.1 Allostellaceae bacterium
CGCCGGCACGATCTGTGGCTCCTCTCCGACGAAGTGTACGAAGACCTCGCCTTCGCCCGCCCGCATGTCAGCGCCTGGTCGCTGCCCGGAATGGCGGAGCGCACCGTGGTCGTCTCGAGCCTCTCCAAATCGCATGCGATCCCGGCCTTCCGCTTCGGCTGGGTGGTCGGGCCGCCGGCGCTGGCCGGGCACCTATCCAACCTATTGCTGAGCCTGACCTATGGCAGTCCCGCATTCATCCAGGACGGCGCGCTGGTCGCGCTGAAAGAGGACCTAGCCGAAGTCGCCGCCCTGCACGAATCCTATCGGGCGCGGGCGGCACTCCTGTCCGGACTGCTGCAGCGTGCGCCGGGCTGTCGCGCAGTGATGCCTGAGGGAGGCATGTTTGTGCTGTTGGACGTGCGCGGGACCGGGCTCGGCAGCAACGAGTTTGCCCGCCATTTGCTCGAACGCGAACGGGTCGCAGTGTTGCCGTGCGACGGGTTTGGGCCGGGCGCGGCCGGTCACCTGCGGATCGCCCTCAGCGCCCCCGACGCGCGCCTCGCCGAGGCGGGCGAACGCATCATCCGCTTCGCCCGAGGCCTCGCCGGATAGCGCCGCCCGTCGCGCAGACCTTGTCGTCGTGCTCACGGCGGTCTAGCGTCGCGGGCGCCACCCCAGCGGAGACATTCCATGATCGTCGAAATGCGCACCTACACCCTGCAGCCCGGCACGGTCGCCACCTTCGAGGAGCGCTTTGGCGCGGCCTTGCCGGTGCGGGCGAAAGTATCGCCGCTCGCCGCCTTCTGGCACACCGAGGTCGGGCCCCTGAACCAGGTGATCCATGTCTGGCCCTACGAGACGATGGACGAGCGCACCCGGCTGCGCGCCGAATCGACCAAGCTCCAGGGCTGGCCGCCCAACGTGCGCGAATTCGTCATTTCGCAGAAGAGCCAGATCTTCATTCCGGCGCCGTTCTCGCCCAAGCTTGAGGCGCGCCAGCTCGGCGGCATCTACGAAATCCGCATGTACACGCTGAAGCCGGGCGCCATCCCCAACCAGATCGAGCGCTGGTCCGGGGCGATCGGCGAGCGGGTCAAGCTGTCGCCGCTCGCGTTTGCCGGGCATTCCGAACTGGGCGACCTCAATTTGTGGTGCCACATCTGGGCCTATAAGGACGCCGCGGCGCGCTTCGACATTCGCGAGAAAGCCCGGAAGGAAGGCATCTGGCCGCCGCGCGGCGGGCAGCCCGGGCAAATCCTCGCCCAGGAGAACAGCCTGGTCGTTCCGGCCGCCTTCTCGCCGCTGCATTAGCCCCTGCAAGGGTCCCTCACCCTGTCCCTCTCCCCGCTCACGGGGAGAGGGAGTCTGCGGCGTAGGTTTCATTGCCCTCGCCCCGCCTGCGGGGAGAGGGAGGGACCCGCGCCGAAGGCGTGGGAGGGTGAGGGCGGGCCGCGCGCTAAACCGCGCCCCCGATCGCGCGGTAGCGCAGCAGGTGGTCGGCGAGGACGGTCGCCATCATCGCTTCGCCGACCGGCACCGCGCGGATGCCGACGCAGGGGTCGTGGCGGCCGTGGGTTTCGATCTCGACCTCGTTCCCCTCGGCATCAACCGTGCGCATCGGGTGCAGGATCGAGCTTGTCGGCTTGACCGCAAAGCGCACGACGATGTCCTGCCCGGTCGAGATGCCGCCCAAAATGCCGCCGGCGTTGTTCGAGAGGAAGGCGACCTTGCCGTCGCGCATTCGCATCTCGTCGCCGTTTTCTTCGCCGCCCAGCACTACCGCGCCAAAACCGGCGCCGATCTCGACGCCCTTGACGGCGTTGATCGTCATCATCGCGCGGGCGAGGTCGCCATCCAATTTGTCGTAGACCGGCTCGCCGAGCCCGGGGGGCACACCCGCTGCCACGATTTCGATGACCGCGCCGGCCGAGGAACCCTTCTTGCGCACGCCGTCGAGATACTCGGCCCAGCGCACCGCCATCGCCTGGTCCGGGCACCAGAACGGGTTGTCCTCGACGATTTTCCAGTCCCACGCGGCGCGATCGATTGCGTGCGGGCCGATCTGCACGAGCGCGCCGCGGATCAGAATACCGGGGCCGAGGATCTTGCGCGCCACCGCGCCGGCGGCGACCCGGGACGCAGTCTCGCGCGCCGAAGCGCGGCCGCCGCCGCGGTAATCGCGGATGCCGTATTTCTTCCAATAGGTGTAGTCGGCGTGGCCGGGGCGGAAGCGGTCGGCGATGTTGCGGTAATCCTTGGAGCGCTGGCCGACATTGTCGATCATCAGCTGGATCGGCGTGCCGGTAGTTTGGCCCTCGAAGGTGCCGGAGAGGATGCGGACCTGGTCGGGCTCCTGGCGCTGCGTCGTATAGCGCGACTGGCCGGGCCGGCGGCGGTCGAGCCAGTGCTGGATGTCGGCTTCGGCGAGCGCGATCTGCGCCGGCACGCCATCGACGACGACGCCGATCGCCGGCCCGTGGCTTTCGCCCCAGGTGGTGAAGCGGAACAGCGTGCCGAAGGTGTTGCCGGCCATCTTTCTATCAGCGCCACATTAGCGCCACGCGTGCTTCGAGACGCCGCCTGCGGCGGCTCCTCAGCATGACGGTTGTTTTTGACGGCACTAAGTAAGCCGTCATCCTGAGGAGGCGCGCAGCGCCGTCTCGAAGGACGCAGGGCGGCCAATCCAGCCTTCCTTCCATCACACCACCGAGATGTCGGGGGCGTCGGGGCGTTTCATGCCGACGACGTGATAGCCGCAATCGACGTGATGGACTTCGCCGGTCACCCCAGAGGACAGATCGCTCAAGAGGTAAACCCCCGCCCCGCCGACCTCCTCGATCGTGACGTTGCGCTGCAACGGCGCGTTGAGCTGGTTCCATTTGAGAATATAGCGGAAATCGCCGATCCCCGAGGAGGCGAGCGTGCGGATCGGGCCGGCCGAGATCGCATTGACTCGGATGTTGTCGCCACCGAGATCGGCAGCAAGATATTTGACGCTGGCTTCGAGCGCGGCCTTGGCCACCCCCATGACGTTGTAGTGCGGCATCACCCGCTCGGCCCCGGCATAGGTCAGCGTCAGGAGGCTGCCGCCCGCAGTCATCAAGGGCGCGGCACGGCGGCACACATCGGTAAATGAAAAGCACGAGATGTCGAGCGTCTTGAGGAAATTCGCCCGGCTGGTGTTGAGGTACTTGCCGGTCAATTCGTCCTTGTCGGAAAAGGCGATCGCGTGCACGACGAAATCGAGCCGGCCCCATCGCTGGGCGAGGCTGGCGAACACCACATCGAGGCTCGCTTCGGAGGTGACGTCGGCATCGAGGATGAAATCGCTGCCGAGGCTTTCAGCGAGCGGGCGCACGCGCTTGCCGAGCGCGTCGCCCTGATAGGTGAAGGCGAGCCGGGCGCCCTGGCCGTGCAGCGCCTTGGCGATGCCCCAGGCGAGCGATCGATCATTCGCCACGCCCATGACGAGCCCTTGCTTGCCGGCCATCAGGCCCATTTTTTGTCCCCTTAACCTGCGCCCCGGTGCGCGCGACCGGGCCGGGCCGCACCGTGACGGGGTTATCTTAACACGGCTCAGACCCCAAAGGTGAACCGGCTGCCGGTGTTCGACAGAACCAGGCGGTCCGGCATCTCGCGCGCCATCTGGGCGAGGAAAGCGCGGCCGCTGCAATGCATCGGCAGCACGATATCGGGCTCTAGCGCCTTCAGTTCGGCGATCGTGTGCTCGACATAATCCGGGGGCGCGACGCCGAGGTGGAACCCGCCGATGACGGCGTGCAGCCTGGCGACGCCGGAGACCGCCATCGCGGTCCGGATCGTGTTGATGAGGCCGCAATGGCCGCAGGAAGATATCACCACCAGGCCGCGCCCCTGCACGACATAGCAGGTGGCGTGCTCGTCGGGGTGGCGGTCCGGCACGAGGCGACCGCGCCGCTCCTCGGCGCTGTAATGATCGGCCGCGGTCGGCTCAACCAGGGTGTTGGGCAAGACCCGCTCGAACGAATTGCGCGCAATCGGGCCCGAGGTGAACGGGCCCTCGAGGGCGTGGGCGCCATCGCAGCACACCGTCTCGACCCGCGCGGCTTCCAGCGCCGCTCGATCGAGCGCGCCCCACGATTCCGGTTCCTCGTCGCGCGAGCCTCGCCATTTCTCGCGGAATACGAGATCGCCCCCGGCGAACAGCTTCAGGTCCTCGCGCATCCGGCTGCGGTGCTGTTCGACAAAGCCGACCATCCCGCCGTAATGGTCGCGATGCGCGTGGCTGAGGATGAGGCCATCGAGCTTTTCGGGCGCGATCCCGAGGAGATCGAAGTTGCGCAGCAGGATCTCCGGAGTATAGCCGAAATCGAGGAGGTACTGACCGGTGGCGCCTGTGCTTTTCGATTCGAGATGCAGCGAGAGGCCCCATTCGCCGGCCAGCGTCGTGGTCTCGCGGCCCGGGATGCGGCTGACATGCTCGATGGCGACATGGGGATGGGTCGCTTTCGGCATGAACTGGTCAAAGAACGAATCGACAACCACCCGCACCGACAGCGAGTCAACCGTCGGGGCCTTGAAGGGCGCGGCAACCGCGAGAGTCATGGGTCTCCCTTTCGCAGGCTATGGACTGGCGTGCCAGAGCACTAAGTACGTCAGGCTGAACGCTATCGTGAAGCTGCCAGTTTGTCTCGTCAGGCGATAGAGGTCGGCACCGGCCCTCCATCAAATTGCGATGCGGCCCGGGCCCTCAAGCGCTATTGTTAGGCGATGCGGGGCCGGCGGCGAGCGTTTCGATTGCGGCTGATCGCGGCGGCGCTCGGGCTTGCCGGAGCGGTGCTGGCGCCGGCTTTTGCCGGACAGTCGGGGATCGATCTCGATCTGTCCGCGGGTCTTCCGCCACCAGCCGATACCGGGAAGCCCGCGGTCGTCCCGCCTGCGGCCGCGTCCTTGGAGCAGAACGAGCCGGCAGGCTGCGCGGCGGCTTTACCGTGCGGGACGCGGCTCCTGGGAACGGTGCGCAGGAACGGGGCAGTCGAATTTCAGATCCCGGCTTGGCGCTGGTAGCCGCCCGGCTTCCGGCAAAAACCGATCAGACCGGTTTGCCCGCGAAGTCGAACATCACCGAGACCCCCAGCATAATGTCGACAGTGTGTCCGTCGCCGGCAAGCGGCACGATCAGGGTCTCGATCACCAGATGCTTGGGCTCGCGGATCCATAGCGGCAGCCCGCGCCGCCAGGTCGGGCAGCCGGTCTCGGCAGTAAAGTGAAACCGCTCGCGAGATTGCGGGTTGGCGATCAGCGCGGGATGGACCTGATCGAGCCATTCGCCGGTGACTTCGCGGCCGAGCGAGCGCACGATCTCGGTCCCGCACAGGCGATAGCGGTAGCGCAACGGGTTGCGATGGACGTCGAGCATCCATAGGCGCGACCACAATTGCGCGATGTCCTCGGGGACGAGATCCGGGCGGCCGGGCAGCCGGCCGGGCGGCGCGATCGATTGCCAATAGTCGTACAGCCGGCGCACCAGCGGGTGCCAATCGGCACGATCCTGCGGGATGTGATAACCGGTCCACCCGCCGAAATCGTCGACGGTGTCCGGTGGTGTGCCGCCCATGCCGGGCGGACGATCGATCACGAGCTGTAACATCGCGCACGATCGTGCGCGGTAAACCTTGGTTATCGGTTAACTACGACTCAAATTTGCCGCTCCGCGCGCTATCATCCGATCGTCGGCGGCAGGGGGCGAGGGGGAGCAAGGATGGCGAACGAGGTTACGGTTCCGGCGCGCTTCGAAGTTGAGGTGCGCGATCTTGAATATCGGCGCCACGATGGCGCGCCGCTCCTGGCGCGGCTCTATCGGCCGATCGGTCCCGGAAACTCCGACCGGCCGTTTGCGGCGCTCATCGATGTGCATGGCGGGGCGTGGGCGGCGGGCGACCGGCTCAACAACGCACCACTCGACGAGGCGCTGGCAAAAAGCGGCATCGTCGTCTTGGCGATCGATTTCCGCATGCCGCCGCAGCACCTCTATCCCGATTCGATTGCCGACATCCATTACGCGACGCGCTGGCTGAAGGCGCATGCGCAGGAATTCGCCAGCCGGCGCGAGCTGGTCGCCGGCCTCGGCACCTCGAGCGGCGCCCATCAGCTGTTGTTGAGCGCGCTCATGCCGAAGGACCCGCTCTACGCCGCGCTGCCGCTCGCCGAGGCGCCGGCGGAAGATGCGCGGCTGCCCTATATCGTGCTGTGCTGGCCGATCGCGGACCCGCTCGCGCGCTACCGCATGGTCAAGGAGAAGGGCAATGCCCGCTTGGTCGAGGCGCACGACGCCTATTGGCGTTCGGAAGCCGAGATGGCAGAGGGCAATCCACAGCTGGTCCTCGAGCGCGGCCAGGCGGTGACGCCGCTCCCGCCGGCGATCCTCTTGCAGGGCACCGCCGACGACAATGTTACCCCCGACATGGCCGACCGCTTCACCGCCGCCTACCAAGCGAAAGGCGGCAGGATCGAACTCCACAAATTCGCCGGCCAGCCGCACACCTTCATCATGCGCAATCCGGCGAGCGAAGCGTCGCGCCAGGCCACCGAGTTCGTCCGCGATTTCGTGCTGCGCCAATCGCGTCGATCGGGTGCGCTGTCCTAGAGCCGTATCCGACCAAGTGCGATCACCCCCCGATCGTCATCCCCGGGCTTGACCCGGGGATCCACGTGGATGGCCGGGTCAAGCCCGGCCATGACGGTTTAGAGGGATGGCTCGATCTGACCGAACTAGAAGGTGAACATCGCCGTGTCCGGCGCGAGGCCGAGGATAATGCGACCGACCGTCTCGAAATGGGTCTGCCGACCCTGGGCCTGTTGCGAGGCGGTATGCATGTCTCGCAGCGGCCGTTCGAACCGGCGATCGTCAAAGATCGCCGTGGCGCCGGCGGCATGATAGAGGGTGTCGACGACCTCGTGAGCTTGGTGGATGGCCCAGGTCGAGGCAAGGCGGATCATCGCATTGTTGTCCAATGTCAACTTGCCGCTCTCGCCGACCGCGTCCCAGATCTCGCCGAGCGTGCCGAGCAGGAAGGCGCGCGCCGACCGCAGCCGCGCCTCCGCCTGCGCCACCTGCGACTGGATCACCTGGTTTTCGCAAAGCTGCTGTCGAGCGCCGCGCGGTACCTTTTCGCGTGCCAGGTCGATGAACGCCGTCAGCGTGCCGCGCGCGATGCCGAGCGCGACCCCGGCAACCCCGGACGCATAGAGATTGCTGCTGCTGAAGCAGTAGAGCCGACCCGGCTGGCGCGGCGCGATCTCCGCCCCGCGCAGCACGGTATAGCGCTCGGGGACGAAGAGGTCGGTGACCGAATAGCGGTCGCTGCCGGTGCCGCGCAGTCCGACGACGTGCCAGATATCGGTCATCGTCGCCTCGCTCTTCGGAAACAGCAGCGTGCGCAGGATCTCGCCGCCATCCGTGCCGCGCAGCGGCGTGCCGTCGGCGCCCGACATCACGACATGCGCCCCGAGCCAGGTGGCGTGATGGCTGCCGCTGGCGAAATTCCAGCTGCCGGTCAGGCGAAAGCCGCCCGGGACCTCGTGCAGCTCAGCCGGGCCGACCGGGCCCCAGGCAATTATGCCGTCGGGCGGGCCGAAGATCTCTCGTGCGACATCGGGAGCGAGAAAGGCCGCCGTCATCGAACAACCGGCGGCCTGTTCGACGCACCATGCGGTGCTCGCGTCATGGCTGGCGATTTCTTCGATCACCTGAACAAACGTCACCGGATCGAGCTCGGCGCCGCCGAGAAAATGCGGCTGCAACAGCCGAAAGAATCCCCGGTCGATCAGCGCCGACACGATCGCCGCCGGCAATTCGCGGCCATGCTCGATCTGGTCGGCGGCGGCATCGAGAGTGGGCCCGAGCGAGCGGGCACGCGCGATGTAGTCTGGGCTCTCGTGCAACACTGCGACCATGTTAGCGATCTCCTCGCACGCCGAACCAAGCGTCCGGCAATTGCGAATTCAAGCAACACATTGCCGCGATCGACCATGATCTAGATCAACCTCGCGGGGTCGACACGATGCAGTTGCGCAGGGCTCCGGCGCTCGGTCTCGCCCAGCGCGTGGGGCAGGGCGCCGCGCAAGCGGGGCGGCTCAGCGCGCGGGCGCCAGCCGATTGGCGGCGATTGCGCCGTCCTTGACGACGAGGGCGATGCGGTTGATGTCGCTGAGCACGGTGACGTCGGCCAAGGGGTCGCCGTTGACGACGACGAGGTCGGCGAGCTTGCCGGGCTGAAGCGTGCCGAGGTCGGCCTCCCGGCCGAGGCATTCGGCGGCCCACCCGGTCGCTGCCTGCAGCGCCTGCATCGGGGTCATCCCCGATTTGACGAGGCATTCGAGTTCGCCCGCATTGGCCGGATGGCCATGCCCGCCGGCATCGGTGCCGGCAACAACTTTGACGCCGAGCGAAAGCGCCCGCCGGATGCTCGCCCGGTGATGCTCGACGAGCGCGAGCGCGCGTTCGCGGACATGCGGCTGCGGCGATTTCCGGTGGTATTCGTAGACGAGCAAGGTCGGCACAAAGAAGATGCCGCGCTCGGCCATGCGTTCGAGGTGGCGCGGGTCCTCGTCGAGATATGACCCGTGCTCGATCGAATTGACCCCGGCCTCGATCGCGATATCGAGCCCGCGGCCGCCGAGCGCATGGCACATGACGCGGCGGTCCAGCGCCTGCGCCTCCTCGACCAGCGCCTGCATTTCGTCGAGGTTGAAGGCGGCGTCACGCGGCCCATGCCCGGGACGCGAGCTGGCGCCGCCGGTCGTCGCGGTCTTGATGACATCGGCACCGGCCCGCACCATCTTCCGGACGACCTGTCGTACCTCGTCTACACCGTTGCACACGCTCGATGGCAAGAGCGGATCGCCCGGGATGCAGCAGCAATCGTCGAGCGGCAGCCCGGAGGGGCTGACCGCATCGCCGATACCGCCGATCGGCGAGATGATCGACAGGGATAGAACGAGCCTCGGGCCCTCGATCAACCCCTCCTCGATCGCCCGCTTGAAGCCTGCGTCGCACCCGGCGGCGTCGCGGATCGTCGTGTAGCCGGCGTGAAGCGTCTCTTTCAGCACCGCGGCGGTGCGCAGGTGGCGCGTCGATTGCGGCTCGTCGAGCCGCCAGCGATGCGCCAGATCGTAGCGGTGGTTGGCCATGTGGTCGTGGCAGTCGATGAGCCCGGGGAGGACCGTCATGCCGGAGCAGTCGATGATCTCGGCACCGGCCGGATAGTCGCTGTCGCTGCGGGTGGTGATCGACGCAACGCGGCTGCCGTCGAGGACGATCGTCGCGCCGTTCACCGGCGCCGTCCCGGTGCCGTCGATCAGCCGCCCATTCTTCAGGACTATCATTCTTTCCTCCCCTCGTAGCCCCCATCCCAACCCTCCCCCGCTTGCGGGGGCGGGGCGCGCCCCGCTCGCCGCCGTAACGCTCCCCCGCGATCCCCGGGTCAAGCCTGGGGAGGGGAGGGAAGGTGGGGCTGCTTAGCTACAGCGCCGGCCGTCTCCCGCGCCACGGGGTTGCCGCTTCGTAGGCGTGCGCGGCGCGCAGCACGGTCGCATCGGCAAAGCGCTTGCCGACGATCTGAAACGAGAGCGGGAGGCCCCCATCGGTAAAGCCGCAGCACACCGACATCGCCGGGCTGCCGGTGACGTTGAAGGCGATCGTCAGGCTGGGGCGTTCGAGGATCCCGAATTTGGGTACCTCGTCGATTTTCGGCGCTTCGCTCGGGGCCGCTGCGGTCATCACGAGATCGAGATCCGCCATCGCATGGTCGAGCTCGGCAACCAGCTCGCGGCGGCGGCGCAGCGCCTGCACATAATCGGCGCCGGTGACGAGGCCGGCCAACACCATGCGGTCCCGGAAAATCTCGCCGTAATCGGTAAACCGGGTGCGCAGGTTGGCCTCGTGGATGGCGTAGGCCTCGCACTGCATGATCGCCATCCCGCAGGCCGCCCAATCGGCCAGCGGCGACAGCGTCAGCTCGCGCACCGTGCAGCCGAGGCCCTCGAACGTGTGTGCAGCCGCCGCGATCGCCGCCTGTGTGGCGGCATTCGCCTCGTTGTCGTGCTCGTAGAAATGGCGGACGAGGCCGATGCGCAGCCCCCGGACCCCGCCTTGGAGTGCGCCACGGTAATCGGGGATCGGGCGGTTGGCGCTGCCCGGGTCGGCGGGGTCGTGCCCAGCCATCGCCTGCAGCATGATCGCGTTATCCTCGGCGGTCCAAGCGAGGGGCCCCGCATGGTCGAGCGAAAACGCCAGCGGCAGAATGCCCATGCGGCTGATAAGGCCGTAGGTCGGCTTCAACCCGGCGAGCCCGCAATAGGCGGCCGGGCCGCGGATCGAGCCGCCGGTGTCGCTGCCGGTGCCGCCGAGGACAAGGCCCGCGGCGACCGAGGCGCCGGTGCCGCTCGACGAACCGCCGGTAAAGCGGCTCACATCCCACGGGTTGCGCGCCGGCGGCCAGGGCAAATCGAAGGAGGGGCCGCCCAATGCGAATTCATGGGTCGCCAGCTTCCCCATGATGATGGCGCCGGCCTCGCGCAGCTTTTTTACCGAATAGGCGTCGGCCTTCGGCACATGGTCCTGCATGACCTTGGAATGGCCGGTGGTGGCGACCCCCGCGGTCTCGTAGATGTCCTTGAGACCGATCGGGATGCCGTGCAATGGCCCCCGGTATTTGCCGGCGGCGATCTCGGCTTCGGCGGCACGGGCGTCGCGGCGCGCCTCATCGGCGAGGAGGCGGATGAAGGTGTGGAGCTTGCCGTCGAGCCGCGCGATGCGAAGGAGGCGGCTGTCGACGAGCTCGACCGGCGACAGCTCCCTCTTTTCGATGAGCCGCGCCGCCTCGGCGATCGTCAGGAAATCGGCGACCATGGCTCAAGCCTCCGGGAAGCGCACGACATGCGCCGGTTCGGCCGCGACATCACGCCCGCCGGGCGGCCGCAGCCGCCGCTGCACATCCTCGAGGAGAGGCACCGCCGCGGCGATCTCGTCGCGCTCCTTCTCTGGCACGTTGAGCCCGAGCCGGACCAACGCCGCATCCAATTCCGCCCTGGTCATGTCAAACCTCCCCGTTCGCCATTATGGAGTGCCGTCCGAGGGAGATTGCTTCGCTTTGCTCGCAATGACAATTCTCAGGCGTCATTGCTAGGAGCGGGGCGACGACGCAATCTCACGCCGGGGAACGTTAACTGGCCGAGACACAAGATCGGCCGCAACAAATTAGTGCCAGTTCCCCTTCGCTTCCCGGAGCGGGGTGCCGGCCTCGGCGAGGCGGCGCAGGAAGGGCGAGGGGGCCCAGCGCTCGCCGTAGCGCTGATGCCAGGCGGCGATCTGGTTGTAGACCTCGCGCACCCCGATTGTGTCGGCCCAATACATCAGGCCGCCGCGGTAGCGCGGAAAGCCGAAGCCATAGAGCCACATCACATCGATGTCGCTGGCCCGGAGCGCCTTTCCTTCGTCGAGGATCCGGCAGGCTTCGTTGACGCTGGCGAAGAGGAGCCGCCGCAGGATTTCATCGTCGGTGAACTCGCGCTGCTCGACGCCCATATCGGCCGCGGTCTCCTTGATGATGCGGGTGACCTCGGGGTCGGGATGGGGCGTCCTATCGCCCGGCTCGTAGCGGAACCAGCCCTTGCCGTTCTTTTGGCCGAGCCTGCCGGCTTCGACGATGCGGTCGGCGATCGGCTGCTTCCTATAGTTGGGATATTGCGCCGCCCGGCGCTTCCGTGTGTCATAGCCGATATCGAGCCCCGACAAGTCGGAAGTCGCAAAGGGGCCAATCGGATAGCCGAAATCGACCATCACCTTGTCGACCTGCTCGGGAAGCGCGCCTTCCTCCAGCATGATGATCATCTCGGTCGAAAACGGCGCGCGGCTGCGGTTGGCGAGAAAACCGTCGCCATTGCCGGCGAGCCCGCTGACCTTGCCGATCTTGCGCCCGAGCGCCATCGCGCTGGCGATGACGTCAGGCGCGCTTTTGCTGCCCTGCACCACCTCGAACAGCTTCATCACGTTGGCCGGCGCAAAGAAATGCGTCCCGGCGACATCCTGCGGCCGCTGCGTCGCATTGGCCATGATGTCGATGTCGATGCCGGACGTGTTCGAGAACAGGAGGGCGCCCGGCGGCATCACGGCGTCGAGCTTCTTCCAGACCTCCTCCTTGACGGCGATCTGCTCGAACACGGCCTCGATCACGACATCGCAATCGGCGAGGTCGTCAATGCTTGGGACCGGGTGGATGCGCGCGAGCCGCCGCTCCATTTCGTCCTCTCTGAGGCTGCCGCGCTTGACGCTGGTTGCGTAATTGCCGCGGATGCGGGCCATGCCGCGGTCGAGCGCGTCGGCGGTGGCGTCGGTGATCTTCACGTCGAAGCCATAGTCGGCGAAGCTCATCGCGATCCCGCCGCCCATCGTGCCGGCGCCGACGACGGCCGGGTGGTCGGTCGGGCGCAGCCTGGTGTCTGCGGGGATGTGCGGCAGCTTCGCCACCTCGCGCTCGGCGAAAAAGGCATAACGCAACGCTCGCGCCTCGGCGGAATTGACCTGTTCGTCGAACATTTTGCGCTCGAGCGCGCAGCCCTCGTCGAAAGGCAGCTTCGTGGCGGCCTCGACCGCCTCGATGCAGGCATAGGGCGCGCGCTGGTTGCGGGCGCGCCGGGCGATCGCCTTGCGGGTCGCTTCGAACAATTCGGGCGTGCCCTCGGCGAGCCTGTCGTTCCTGTCGCGGATGCGCGGCAGCGGACGGCGGTCGGCGATGCGTGCGGCAAAGGCAACGGCCGCCGCCTTCAGCCCGCCTTCAGGAACGATTTCGTCGATGATGCCGAGTTTTTCGGCCTCGGCCGCGGGCATATGGCGGCCCGAAGTAATCATCTCGAGCGCCGCCTTCGGGCCGATGAGACGCGGCAGACGCTGGGTCCCGCCGGCGCCCGGCAAGATGCCGATCTGCACCTCGGGAAGGCCAACTTTGGCGCTCGGCACGGCGACGCGGTAATGGCAGGCGAGGGCGATTTCGAGCCCGCCGCCAAGCGCATAGCCGTGGAGCGCGGCGACCACCGGCTTCGGGCTGTCGTCGAGCACGTCGTAGGGCCGCCGGCCGGTGGGCGGGGTCGAGGGCCCCTTGCCGAACTGGCGGATGTCGGCGCCGGCGATAAAGCTGCGGCCCGCGCCGATCACCACCATCGCCTTGACCGCCGGGTCGGCATTGCCTTTGTCGACCGCCGCGACGATGCCCTCGGGCACCCCCGGGGAGAGCGCATTGACCGGCGGATTGTCGATCGTGATGACGCCGATGCCGCCCTCGTTCTCGAAGCGGACCAATTCGCGTTCAGCCATTTTTTACTCCTATGAATCGTCACCACGGAGACCCAGAGGTCACGGGGAAGAATGATCCAGAAGTTGCACAGCAACGCAGGGTTATAAAAAAAGCGTTAAGCCATTCGCTCGCTACGAGTATAACTTGCGTTCCTGGTAGTAAAAAATTTGCTCTCCATGTCCTCTGCGCCTCGGTGGCTATCCTTCCTGCTAAACCGTCGCCTCTGTCCCCAAAATCACCGTGCTTTGCGATGAGAGGACGCCGCCGTTGCCGTGGGCGATCGCGGTTGCGGCGCCTGGGACCTGGCGCGCGCCGCATTCACCGCGCAACTGGCGCACCGCCTCGATCAAGACGAGGAGCCCGTACATGCCCGGATGGCAATAAGAGAGGCCGCCGCCGTTGGTGTTGACAGGCAGACTGCCACCGGGCGCCAGACGCCCGCCTTCGACAAAGCGCCCGCCCTCGCCCTTCGGGCAAAACCCGAGATCCTCGAGAAAGAGGATCGGGTTGATCGTGAAGGCGTCGTAAAGCTCGACGACGTCGATGTCCTTTGCCGCCAGGCCGGCCATTGCATAGGCCCGCCGCCCGGATTCGAGTGCCCCGGTCACGGTCAGATCGGGCATCGAGGAAATATTGGCGTGGGTGACCGCCTCGCCCTGCCCGAGCACGTAAACTGGTGGCTTTTTGAGGTTTTTTGCGCGCTCGCGGCCGGTCAGGACAATCGCGCCACCGCCGTCCGTCACGAGGCAAATGTCGCGCACCGTGAACGGATAGCTGACCATGCGCGCGCCAAGGACCTCGGGGACCGTCAGCGGCTTTTTCTCCCAGGCCGCCGGATTGAGCAGGGCCCACTCTCGCGCCGCGACCGCGACCGCGGCCAGTTGCTCGCGCGTCGTGCCGAACTGATGCATGTGGCGCGAGGCGGCCAGCGCATAGGCGGTCGAGGGCAGGAACGGGCGGTACGGCGTCTCGTAGGGGTTGATCTCGCGCACCGATGCCTGGCGGCGCCCGATGCTGCGCTGGGTCGAGCCATAGGCGATGACGGCGACGTTGCACATCCCGAGCTGGAGCGCGGCCGCGGCATGGCCGACATGGAACATGAACGAGGAGCCGCCGAGGATCGTCGAATCGATAAACGACGGCGAAATCCCGAGGTATTCGCTCAAGGATAGCCCCGAGGTTCGGCTCTGCGTCGCCGCGCAAAGGAGGCCGTCGACATCGTTCAACGCAAGCCCGCAATCATCGAGGGCGCGGGTGACGCCCTGCGCCATCAGATCGATGACGCTCATTCCCTCGGCGACCTGGCCGAGATCGCTCTCGGCGGCCCCGATGATTGCCGTGCCGGCGCGTTTCAGGGCGCTCATGGTGCACCCTCACCCACGGAACTAGTCCGTGGGCTATCGGCCCACGGAGTGAACACCGGATAGGCCGGCTCGTCGCCCTCCGGTTTATGCACCCGGAACCGCACCCGCATCCCGATCCTGACCGCCATCGGGTCGATGTCCTCGACCCGGCTCATCAGCCGGAAACCCTCGTCGCAATCGATGAGGGCGACGTTATAGGGCGCGCCCTGCGCCGGGTGGGTGACCGTCGTCGCATAGACTGTGCCGAGCCCCGAGGCGACCCGCCATTCGAGCGTGGTCGAGCCCGAATAGGGGCAAACGAGGCGCGGGTAGAACACCGCTCGCCTGGCCGCCGGGCTCCATTGATAGGCCAATTCACCGTTGTCGAGATGGCTCTGGTAGACCGCCAGCGGCGATTGGGGTGTCTCGGGCATCGCGCTCCTCGTGTGCGCTTAGACTGACCGACTCGTCACAGGCTGCGGTCGATCAGGGAAAGCAACTCGGCACGCTCCCGAGCATCGGACACGCGCAACCGCTCCCATTCCTTACCCGCCCGAATGTCTGCGAAGAGGCCGGTTTTGTCTTCGTGAAAATGCAGCCACGCCTTACCCCGGCGATAGAAGATGCCCGGGCGAGGTTCCCTCATCCGCACCGCCGACAGCAAATCCCCAAGCGTGTCAAGAGCGTCCTGGCCGGCGTGCTTCACATCAGCCTCGGCGGGTTCTCGCGCCGCTTGCGCCGTCGCGCACCAACATGGGGTTCCTCACGCCCGCCTGAGCAGCGCTTCGGTGCGCTCCTGCAGCGCTTCGAGAGTCATGCCCGGCACCATGTCGATGACGGCGAGACCCTTCGGGGTCACGTCGATGACCGCGAGATCGGTGTAGATGCGCTTGACGCAGCCGGCCGCCGTCAACGGGTAGGTGCAGCGGCGCAGGAGGCGCGGCTCGCCTGAGCGGGTCGTGTGCTCCATCACCACCCAGATCCGCCGGGCGCCGGCCGCCAGGTCCATCGCGCCGCCGATCGCGGGGGCGTTGTCGTCGTCGGAGCGCGCCCAATTGGCGAGGTCGCCGTTTTCGGCCACCTGAAAGGCGCCGAGCACGCAGAGATCGAGGTGCCCGCCGCGCACCAGGGCAAAGCTGTCGGAATGGCTCATGTAGCTGGCGCCGGGACGCAAGGTTACGTACTGGCTGCTGGCGTTGATCAGCCAGCGGTTGATGTTCTGCGGTGAGGGCGCCGGGCCCATGCCGAGGATGCCGTTTTCCGAGTGGAAGACGACCTCGCGCTCGGGCGGCACATAGTTGCCGACCAAGGTCGGGATGCCGATCCCGAGGTTGACCGACCACCCTTCCGGGATGTCCTGTGCGAGGCGTGCGGCCAACGCGTCGCGTTCGAGCGGCTGCCAGTTTGGGGTCTCAGGCATGATTGCCTCCTGAATTAGCAATCCCTCCACCCGTCATGACCGGGCTTGACCCGGTCATCCACGCCTCTGCCGGGGCGGCCTCGTGGATGGCCGGAACAAGTCCGGCCATGACGGTCGCGGTGAATTTCGGTCCGACGCCACGATGGTCATCCGGTCTTGAGCGGCGGATCGCCGGCCGCGACATGGACGAGGCGATTGACGTAGACGCCGGGGGTGGCGATCTCCTCCGGCGACAATGTGCCGAGCTCGGCGAGCTGCTGGGTCTGCGCGATCGTCAGCTGCGCCGCTGCGGCCATCACCGGATTGAAATTGCGTCCGGCGTCGCGGTAGACGAGGTTGCCCCAGCGGTCGGCGCGCCATGCTTCGACGAGCGCGACGTCCCCCGGCAGCGCCAGTTCGAGGATGTAGTCGCGCCCGTTGAAGGTGCGCGTCTCCTTGCCCTCGGCGAGCTTGGTGCCGGCCGCGGTCGCCGTGTAGAAGGCGGGGATCCCGGCGGCGGCGGCGCGCATCCGCTCGGCCATCGTGCCCTGCGGCAGAATTTCCAGTTCGATCGCGCCGCGGGCGAAGACCTCCTCGAAAATGACCGAGCCCCGGCTCCGCGCGAAACTGCACACGATTTTTCTCACCCGGCCCTCGCCGATGAGGCGCGCCACCCCCTCGTGGCCGCGCCCGGCGGTGTTGTGGACGACCGTGAGGTCCTTGGCGCCCTGCTCGATCAGCCCGTCGATCAAGGCGCGCGGCTCGCCGACCTGGGCGAACCCGGCGATCAGCACGGTCGAGCCGTCCTTGATCCCCGCCATCGCCTCGGCGACCGAACGGACTATTTTGTCGATCATGGGCGCCGCGCCTTCTGATGCTTCGCCCGCTGATTTAAGCGGATGCGCGGCTCCGAGGAAACACCGGATGCCGTGGGCCAGCCACGCGGCTTCTGGGCCTCGACAAATCCGCGCAACACGGCGTTGATGCGCGTCTGATAGCCGCGGCCACGCGCCTTGAACCAGGCGATGATGTCCCGGTCGAGCCGCAACGTGACCGGCGCCTTGCCTTGCGGCCAGACGACCCGGGCATTCTTCCAATCGTCCTCGGTCATCGGTGGGTTATCCGGGTCGTCCAAGGCGTTGCGTTCGATCTCCTCTTCGGTCATCGCGTTGAGGCGTGCCCAGTCGGTTTCACTCTTCATTTTGCGAGCCTGCTTTAGCGACACTCGCGTGATATTCTCTTCGGTCATTTTCGTCCTGCCCTTCTGGCGCTGATGATCCGGCCGCGTTCGCCTCGCCATGTGTACGCGATCTGAATTATTTTCTCACCGAGCTGTCCGACAACCCGGTACCGTCGCTCGCCATAGTCCCGCCGCCGGTCCTCGGCCTCGATGAACTCGCCCGCGAAGATCTCGATCGCATCGACAAGGTCGACGCCATGCTTGAGGATATTGGCTTGGCGCTTAGCCTCGTCCCATTCGCTGTCCATCGCAGCCGTCGGAACACATGTACGTACTCTCGAGGAGCGATTTTAGATGCCTTCGATGACCCTCGTCGGCGATGTGAACCTGATGAATGTCGCCGATCCGGCGGTGCCGTTCGCGCTGGTCGGTGAGGAGTTGCGCGCCGCCGATTTCGTGTTCGCCAATCTCGAATGCTTGCTTCACCGCCCGCCGAGCGGCCATGCGGTCGAGGGCGAAGGGTTTTTTGCCGACCCCGAGATCGCTGGCGACGCGCTCAAAATCGCCGGGATTGGCGCGGTCGGGCTCGCCAACAACGTCAATTACGGGGGTGCCGCGATCACGGGCTCGATCGCTCAGCTCGACCGCCTCCAAATCGCTCACACCGGCGCCGGCAGCAATCTCGCCGCGGCGCGCGCGCCCGCGGTCGCCAAATGCGGCGGGATGCGCGTCGGCGTCCTGCAGCGAAGCTCGGTTTATTGGCCGACCGACCACGAGGCGAGCGAGCGCGCCGGCGGCATCGCGGTCATTCCCGGCCATACCGCCTACCAGGTGCCATCGCACAAGGTCCGCCGCGAGCTGCCGCCGATGAACCGGCCGGGTATCCCGCCGGTTACCCTCACCTGGGCGGACCGCGCCTACCTCGCCGCCTTCTGCCAAGACATCGCCGCCCTGCGCCGCGACGCCGATATCGTCGTCGCCTCGTGCCATTGGGGGCTGGGCGAGGAGGTGCTCGACTATATGAGCGAGATCGCGCACGCCGCAATCGAGGCCGGCGCCGATATCGTGATCGGGCATGGGCCGCACTATTCGCTGCCGGTCGAAATCTATCGCGGCAAGCCGGTTTTTTATGGGCTCGGCAGCTTCTCGGTCCACACCGGCCATGGCGGCCGCCGCCACGGCGACTGGATCGGCATGATGGCGCGGGTCGAGGTCGCGCCGGGCGGCGTCGGCGCAACGCGCTTCCGGTTTGTGCGCCACAACGCGGCCAATGAGACCGTGCCGTGCGGGCTCGCCGCGGAGAGCGCGACCTTCGAACGCATCATCGCGCAAAGCGCCCCGCTCGGCGCCCGCCTCGCCGCCGAGGGCGACTGGGTGCGGATCGCTCCGAGTGATAGCATCCCCGGACCACTCTGAGGGGGAGCTGATGAAAGCGGTTGTCTGCGAGGCGTTTGGCGGGCCCGAGGTCTTACATCTGCGCGAGCTGCCCGACCCGCCGGCGCCCGGCCCGGGCGAATTGCAGGTGCGGATCGCCGCGCGCGGGGTCCAGTATGTCGACGTCCTGATGCTTGCCGGCAAATACCAGTTCCGCCCCGAGCCGCCGTTCGTGCCCGGAAATGAGGCCGCCGGCGAAATCGTCGCGGTCGGCGAGGGGGTGACCGGCTTCACGGTCGGTGACCGGGTGATGAGCCGGCACCGGCTCGGCGCCTTCGCGCAAATCGGCAACGCCCGGGCCGATAATTGCAGCATGGTCCCGGGGGCCATGAGCATCGAAGCAGCGGCGGTGTTCAGCGGCGCCTACATGACCGCCTACCATGCGCTCCTGCAGCGCGGGCGGATGAAGGCGGGCGATTGGGTGCTGGTCAACGGCGCCGCCGGTGGCATCGGCATCGCCGCGATCCAGGTCGCCAAGCTTTATGGCGCCACCGTCATCGCCACCGCCAGCACCGATGAAAAGCGCGCCGCCTGCCTCGCGGAGGGCGCCGATTACGCGATCGATTACCGCGCTGGCCTGCGCGACAAAGTGAAGGAGCTGACCGGAGCGCGCGACGGGGTCGACATCGTCTACGACCCGATCGGCGCCGAGGTGTTCGATGAGTCGCTGCGCTGCTTGGCCTGGGGCGGGCGCATTCTCGTCCTCGGATTTCTCGGCGGCGGACCGTCGACGCCGCGCACCAACTATCTTTTGATCAAGGGGCTGGAAGTCATCGGGGTGCGCCTTGGCGGGGTCACCGAGCACCAGCCCGAGATCGGCCGCGAGAATATGCGGATTCTGGTCGGGCTCGCTGCCGAGGGCAAGCTGCGCCCGCGCATCTCGCACCGCTTCCCCTTAGAACGTGCGGCCGACGCCGTGCAGGCCGTCATCGACCGCAAAGCCATCGGCAAGGTTGTCATCGTCGGGTAGCCGACCCGAGTCTGGCCCATCTTTAGAGGGGCCGACCCCTGGCGAGGCGGGGGCGGTCGCCGAGCGTCCCCATCGCGTGCTGCATCAGGAGGCGCTTCAGGGGCGGCAGGCGGTTGACGATGGCGAGGCCGAGGTCGCGGGCGAGGCGGATGGGCGGGATCGTGTTCGAAAACAGGCGGTTGAGCCCGTCGGTAACGGTCGCGAGGAGGAGCGCGTCGAAGCGGCGCCGGCGCTCATAGCGCGCCAGCACGGCATTGTCGCCGATGTCGAGACCGAGGCGGCGCTGGTCGACGATCAGCTCGGCGAGGACGGCGACGTCGCGGATCGCGAGATTGAGGCCCTGTCCGGCGATCGGGTGGATGACATGGGCGGATTCGCCGACGAGCGCGAGGCGGCGCGCGACATAACGCTCGGCCTGCAAGAGCGCCAGCGGATAGGCCCAGCGCGGCCCGACCGGCCGGGTCTCCCCGAGAAAGTCGCCGAAGCGGGCGGCGAGCTCGGCGGCGAATTCCGCTTCCGGTAAGCCCAGGAGGCGCGGCGCCAAATCGGCATGCTCGGTCCACACGATCGACGACCGGCTGCCGGTCATCGGCAGGATCGCGAACGGCCCCGACGGCAAGAACTGCTCGACCGCGATCCCGCCATGCGGTCGGGCATGCGCCACCGTCGTGACGATGCTGGTCTGGCGGTAGCGCCATTCGATCGCGCCGATCCCGGCGGCGTGGCGCAACGGCGATTCCCTGCCGTCGGCGGCACAGACCAGCCGCGCCTTGAGATGCTCGCCCGCGTCGAGTACCGCGACGACGCCGGTCTCGCTCGCTTCGATCGCCGCGACCCGGCCGGGCGCGAGCAGATGCAAATTGGGAAGTGCGCGGGCGCGTTGGTAAAGAGCGCGGCGCAGCACCCGGTTCTCGACGATGTAACCGAGCGGCGTATCGCCGCCCAGATCGCGATGATCGTAATGCAGGAACAGCGGAGAATCGTCGTCGGCGACGCGGATCTCGCGGATCGGCTCGGCTTCGGCGGCAATCTCCGGCCACAGCGCGATGCCGTCGAACACCAGCCGCGAGCCGTAGGCGATCGCCGAGGTGCGGCCGTCAAAGCCGCGCTCGACCATCGCCGCCGGGTCCTGCGGGTCGACGACGGCGACCTGGAGCCCGGCGCCGGCGCAGGCGACCCCGAGCAGCATGCCCGTCAGCCCGGCGCCCGCGATCACCAGCTCGGCATCGTCCGCCATTAAGGGAGCATGGGGACCGCGCCGGACCGAGTCCAGAGGCGAACGGCCGAGGTCCCCCTCTCGCGGCGCTGCGAGCATTCCGTCCCGCGGTGCGCGCGAGGATATTTCGCGCGTCGCGGAGACACGCCCCTAGCGCGATCCGGGATCGGCGTGACCGACTTTTATTTATTGCCCAGGCGAGAATATAGTAGTGGCGCAGTTCGCGTAAACGTTAGTCCGCATCGTTCCCGAGGCGGATCTGCAGCGCAGGATCCGCCGCGCAGGGCTTCTGACTATCGCCAGGCCATGCGCCGGCCGCCAGCACCTTTCGGGATCGGGGGTATCACACCGGGAGGTTTCGATGGGCGCTTATTATAACTTCGCACATGACGGCGTCATCCTCAGTTCGAGTTTCGCCACCAAGAACGGGCTCCTGGTCGGCCCGCCGGGCATCGTCGGCGGCTATGGCGACACCCATCCGAACGGCATTTATGGATACAACTACTCCTGGACGATCGGTAACCGCGGCGGGGTCATCGCCTGGGACGGCAGCGGCACCGGCGATGGCGTCCTGTTGAAAGCCGGCGGGGATGTTGGCAATGGCCTCAACGGCAATGTAGACGGCTTGATTGAGGGCTATGTCGGGGTCCTCATCAAGAACGGCAGCGGCACCGTCACCAACTACGGCGCGATCCGCGGGTTTGCCGGGAGTGGGGGCAAGGGCGCCGGGGTCGAGCTGACCTCCGGCGGCACCCTCACCAACTTCACCGACGCGGATATCTTCGGATACTCCAGCCGGCGGGGCGTATATATCGAGGGCGGCGCCGGCACGGTTACCAATTACGGCCGGATCATGGGTTCCGCCGAGTTCGTCGGCATCGGCTACACCGCCGGCGGCGGTGTCGGGCTCTCAGGCGGCGGTGTCGTCACCAATGGTTCAAGATACAGCACCGGTGCGGAAATCAGCGGCCCGGTCGGCATCGACATCGAGGGCGGTTTCGGCACGGTCACGAACTTCGGCAACGTCTTCGGCAACGAGACCTACCCTGGCGACGGCGGCATCAAGCTCGGCACCGGCGGGATCGTCACCAACGGCAGCACTGTCGCGAATACCGGCGGGCAGGTCGACGGCACTTATTTCGGCATCACCATCGCCGGATCAGGAGGGGAGGTCGCCAACTACGGCCGCGTGGCGGCGAGCAACACCTCGGCAAGCGGCGTCTATCTTAGCCAGGGCATTCTCACCAACGGCGCCAGCGGGTCAACCGGCGCCTATATCTACGGGCCGCATGCTGGCCTCGAAATTGAACAGGGCGGCGCCACGGTGACCAATTTCGGCGAGATTAAGGGCGGGACCGGCATCCTCATTGCCGGCACCGATACATCGACGATCAACCTCACCAATGCCGGGACGATCGACGGAACGAGCGGGACGGCGGTTCAGTTCGGCGGTGGCAACGTTGTGCTGACTGTCGATCCCGGCGCGGTGTTTACCGGCAAGGTCAA
>DASYZD010000301.1:0-3778 GCA_035946655.1 Allostellaceae bacterium
GCTCGGCGAAAGCCGCCGGCCCAGCCCTGGCGCAAGACGAGGAACCCGACGAGGGCGAGGTTGAACAGGTTGAACAAGAACCCGCTCGCGAAGGCCGGCGCATAAAACCCGAAATAGTCGTAGAGCGCCCCGGCCCACCAGCCGCCGAACGCCATCCCGCTCATGCCGACAAAGAGTAGGGTCGGCACCCGCCAGGAGGCTTCGCGCGACGGGTAGAGCTCGCGGATCGCGACGATATAGGCTGGGATGATGCCGCTGAACCCGAGCCCGTAGGCGGCCGAGATCGCGAACAGCCCGGCTTCGTCCTGGGTCGTCAGGAATGCCGCGACGGCCAGCGCCTGGCAGGTCGAGGCGAGCAGCACCGTCTTCAACCCGCCGATCCGGTCGGTGAGCCAGCCCCAGAACATCCGGCTTACCAGGGCGCCGGCCTGCATCACCGACAGCATCGCCGCGCCCTGTGCCGCCGGGATTCCGATATCGCTGCAAAACGCGACGAGGTGCCCCTGCGGGATCGCCATCGGAACGCAGCAGGCGAAAGACGCTACGCACAATATCGCGAGCACCGTGTTGGGGCGCAGGCCGAGCACCTTGCGGCGCGTGCCGGCGTCGGCGAACCCGAACTCGGGCGGCGCCTGGGGTGTGTTCGGCAGGAACAAGGCGGCGATCGGCACGGCGATGACGACCACCACCGCAATCCCGACCATCGTCAGACGCCAGCCATAGGCCGTCATCGCCCGCTCGAACAGCGTCGGCCAGGTGATCCCGGCGATGTACTGTCCCGACCAGATCAGCGCCAGCGCGGTACCGCGCCGCCGGTCGAACCAGCGGCTGATGTAGACGAGGATCGGCGCGTAAAGGGCGCCATTGCCCAAGAGCCCGATGAAGAGCGCGTGGCCGACGAGGATCGTCCAGATATTGCCGGCGGCCGATATCGCCAGACCCAGCGCGATCATCGCCGCGCCGAAGGCGACGATGAAGCGGATCCCCAGCCGTTCGGCCACCCGGCCCAAGACGATGCCGCCCAGCCCGGTGCCGAGCCAGGTCAGCGCGCCGGCGAGCGCCACCACCTGGCGCGCCGTGCCGAGATCCGTGGTGATCGGCTTCAATCCGACGACGACGGGCAGCGTTGAGCCGAAGCACACCGTCAAGAGCGCGAGCGCGACCCAGGCGGCAACCCACGATTGGCGCGACTCGATGCTCGCGCCCGGGCCGCCGGCCGACCGCGCCGCCGCAGCGACCCCGATCGGTGTCGTACGCACAAAATCCGTCACCGACCGTGTGTTCCCTACCTCATCTGCCCGATTCTTGCGCAATTCGCCGGTGTCTGATAACCCGCGACCCGCTTGTGGGGCAATCGCCGATTGGGCATCACACGGTTGCGGTGCCCACCCTCGTCAATGCTCCGGTTGCCCGCCGGCGCGAGTGGAGCCGAGGATCGCGCCGCTGGGGCTTAGCGCGCCGCCGCGGACTGCTTGGCGATGACCGCGGCGAGGCGACTGTAGACGCGGCGCGCATTGCCTTCGAAAATCTTCGCCTTGTCCGCCGCCGACAGCGGCAGCTGGTCGATGTAGCGCTTGGTGTCGTCGTAGTGATGGCCGGTCTCCGGATCGACGCCGCGCACCGCGCCGATCATCTCGGAGGCGAACAGGATGTTATCGGCCGGGATGACTTTGGCGAGGAGCTCCTGCCCGGGCAGGTGATAGACGCAGGTATCGAAAAATACGTTGTTCAGCATGACATCGGACAAGAGGCCGAGCTTGGCGTCCTGCGCCAGGCCGCGATAGCGCCCCCAGTGATAGGGCACCGCGCCGCCGCCATGCGGAATGATGAACTTGATGGAAGGGAAATCCTTCAACACCGATGACGTCATCAGCTGGTTGAAGCCGGCGGTGTCGCCGTTGAGGTAGTGCGCGCCGGTCGTATGATGGGTCGGATTGCACGAGGCGCTGACGTGGATCATCGCGGGAATGTCGAGTTCGACCATCCTCTCGTAAACGGGATACCAATAGCGGTCGCCGAGCGGCGGGTCCTGCCAGTGGCCGCCCGACGGATCGGGGTTCAGGTTGATGCCGACAAAGCCGTATTGGTTGACGCAGCGGTCGATCTCGGCGAGGCAGTTCCGCGGCGACACGCGCGCGCTCTGCGGCAGCATCGCGACGCCGACGAAATTCTTCGGGAACAGCGAGCAGACGCGCCAGATCAGTTCGTTGCAGGCGGTGGCCCAGGCTTCACTGGTCGTCTTATCGCCGAGATGGTGGCCCATGCCGGCGGCACGCGGCGAGAAGATCGTCAGGTCAGTGCCGCGCTCCTGCTGCACCTTGAGCTGGCCGCCCTCGATCGTCGCGCGGATCTCCTCGTCGGTCATCGCCGGGCGCGGCGGCGGCGGCTTCCCCGCGGCGTGCGCCTCGATCTGCTGCTGGCGCCAGCCCTCGTGCTGACGGGGCGCGGTGGTGTAGTGGCCGTGGCAGTCGATGATCATCGCAACTTGCCCCCATCCCCAGCTGTGCTTGCCCGACCCGCAGGTAAGCACCGCGCGCCGCAGGCGGTCAACCGCGCGCGCGGGTTGATCGGTGCGCTGGCCGGGTCGCGCGCGGCGGCGTTTCCTTGCCGGAGTTTTAAGAAAACGCGGGTATTATCGCCGTCGTAGAGATCGAGCGGAGCTGACTGTGCGCTCAGCTCCGACCGGTCCGCCCGGCAATATTTATCGCAGCTACGTGGCGCTCAAGTGATTTCAGCAGCAAAAACTCGCGAGCCTCAGTGGGGCGCGGTCGTTGCAGGCGGGCGCACCATTTTCGGCCGCCTGTGGCCGCGGGCGGGCGGTCGGCACCCAATTCTCGAATGCTCGGCCGCGCGCTATGGATTAGCCGTCGGATTTGCCACCGCCGCGATCGCGGCCGCGGTTCTGATCGAGGACCTGACCGGCAGATTCTTGACCTTCCCGTTTTACACCGCGGTCGTCGCCGCCGCGTGGCTTGGCACCGGGCCGGGCTGCTTGACGTTCATCATCGTGACGCTGGCGGCCGAGGATCTGTGGGCGCCTCCCGAGTTCAATCTGCGCATCGGCCCGGCCGAATTGCCGTCGTTCATCATCTTCGTCGCCTTCACCCTGGTGTGCCTCGCCTGGGGATCCCAGCGCCGCAACGCCCAGCGGGCGCTGGAAGCGACGGTTCAGCAGCGCACCGCCGATTTACGCCACAGCAACGCCGCGCTGCAGCGCGAAATCGCCGAGCGGGTAGCGGCGCAAGAGGCGCTGCGTGACGCCGAATCCGAGTTGGCCCGCATCCTGCGTCTGGCCACCGTGGCCGAACTCGCCGCCGCCATCGCCCACGAAATCAACCAGCCACTCGCCGCGATTACCGCCAATGGCAGCGCCTGCCTGCGCTCGCTGATCCAGCGCCCGCCCAAGCTCGACAACGCGCGCGAGGCGGCAGAGTGCATCGTTGCCGATGGCCACCGCGCCGGCGACGTGATCGCCCGAATCCGAGCGCTGTTCAACAAGGAGGAGCCGAACCGGCGTCCGTTGGACCTCAACGACATCGTCCAGCGCGTCCTCGACGTGACGCGCGGCGCCATCGACCGACAGCGTGTCGTCGTGCGCACTGACCTGGCCTCCTCACCCGTCATGGTGTCGGGCGATCCGGTGCAATTGCAGCAGGTGATCGTGAACCTCGTCACCAACGCGCTCGAAGCCATGATCGGGATCGCCGATCGGCCGCTGGTCTTGACCGTTCGGTCCGAGGTTGATCGCGGCACCGCGGTGGTCCTCACTGTCGAAGAT
>DASYZD010000302.1:0-4655 GCA_035946655.1 Allostellaceae bacterium
CCGATGGACCGCGAGTCGCTGTCGCGCTGGTGGAGCGACATGGTGCGCTCGCACCCGGAGCCGGTCCGCCAGCTATTGCGCGGCGCCGGCTTCTCGCTCGCGTGAGCCAGGCTCTCGGACGAAGCGATGAGCCTCGCGGTCCTGCCGACATTGATCGGCGCCAGCTATCCGGCGATCCGCACGCCGAAATTTTCGACGCGCGTGCAGCGATCGGTCTCCGGGCGCGAGGTGCGGATCAGCGATTTCGCCTATCCGATTTGGCAGTTCACGCTGCCTTTCGCCTATCTGCCGCTCGCCGACTGGCAGACATTGCTCGGCTTCTTTCTGGAACGCACCGGGGCCTGGGACACTTTTCTCTTCGACGACGGCGCCGACGACAACGTGACCGGTCAGGCGATCGGCGGCGGCGACGGCTCGACCTCGGCGTTTCAACTGGTCCGTAGTTTGGGCGGTTTCGTCGAGCCGGTCCTCGCCCCGAACCAAGTCGCCGCGGTCTATTTGAACGGCGTGCCGCAAGCCTCCACCGCCTGGTCGGTGAATTCGGCGACCGGCATTCTCACCTTCACCACACCGCCCGCCGCCGGCACCGCGATCACCGCCGATTTCACCTATTTCTGGCGCTGCCGCTTCGCCCAGGACAGTGCCGATTTCTCGCAGTTCATGAACCGGATCTGGGAACTGAAGGCGCTCAAATTCGTGTCGGTGACGCTGTGAGGCCCGCATCGACCGCGCTGCAGAACTATCTGAACGGCCGCGGCCCGACCGCGCCGGTGCTGTTCGCCGACCTCTATACCTTCAAGCTGATCGACGGCACCATGTTGCGCTATTCGGGCGCGCAGTCCGCCTTGGCGCCGCCGGCAAACAGTTTTCGGGGCCCGGACGGTTTCGGCAACGGCGCGTCGCTCAACTGGGGCAATAGCCCGGCGCCAGTGCAATTCCCGCTCGGGCCGGGGTTCAGCCGGGTCAGGACGACGCTGAAGGTTGGCCTCGACCCGGACACATGCGAGCTCGACATCTACCCGCACCCGTCGGGGAGCGCGGCGCCGGACCTCGTCGGCAATTTCTCGTGGCAGGCCGCCGCGGCGCAACGTTTCTTCGACGGCGCGCTCGTCGAGATCGACCGGCTTTTCATGCAGACGATGAGCCCGCCCGACTATTCGCTCGGCTCTATCGTGCTGCATCTGGGGCGGGTCGGCGAGCTCGCGATCGGGCGCAGCAAGATCACGATGCAGGTCCCGGATTTGTTGGTGCTGCTGACCGGGCAGTACCCGCGGCGGCTTTTCCAGGCCGGCTGCACCTGGGTCTTCGGCGACGCCAATTGCACCTTCAACCGGGCGAGCCTCGCGCAAACCATCGCCGCCGGCGCAGGATCGACGCAGAGCACGATCGCCACCACGCTCGCGCCGAGCCCCTCGACCCTGTTCGACCAGGGCACGATCACCGGCACCAGCGGACGCAACAGCGCCGTCGCGCGCACGATCCTGCAGCTGACGGGCGGGTTCGTCTACCTGCGCCAGCCCTTCGCCTATCCGGTCGCGGTCGGCGACCAGTTCCAGCTCCTGCCGGGCTGCGACCACACGATCGCCACCTGCAACGGCACCTTCAACAATCTGGTGAATTTCGGCGGCTTCCCCTACATCCCGCCACCCGAGGCGGCGGTCTGAATAACCCCCCGGCATATTCGGAGGTGCGCGAGTGACACTCCTCGACTACGCCATAGAGTTCTTGCGCGAGGCAGATGAAATACGGATGCCTGCGACGTGCCACGAAGCTGACGACGGCCGTCTGATCGTGATCGAACACCGGCTCATCGCGGTCAAAAGATCGGACGTGGCGGCCGCCGCGGCATCTGGGTCATCCGCCGCCTGATCAAGGTTCTGGCATCCGGTAGGCGATTCTCCCATCAGGCCGCGACGCTGAGGTGGCCAGTTCTTGCACCATCGCTCCATCTGCGCGAGGTCCGGCTCGATCGTCCAATTGCCCTGGCTCCCCAGGACGGATACTGCCGCGCCGCACACGGAGCAATTTGCGATTGCCAATCTCTGGTCCCCATAACTCGCTGAAAGCGTAGCTTTCCGTGAGCCTACCCGTGAACGCCCTTCCCGTCGCGACCCGCGGAGATCGACGGATTGCCGGGTCGAGCCCGGCAATGACGAGAAAGACCCGCAGCCCGATAATAACATGAACGGCGTTGCCATGGTTAAAATAGATCCGCAACGCGCGGCCGTGCTCGTTGAGGCCCGGCAGTGGATCGGCACGCCCTACCACCATATGGGGCGGGTCAAGGGCGGCGGCGTCGATTGCCTGACCTTCCTCGTCGAGGTCTATCGCCGGGCCGGCATCATCGGCCCGATCGAGACGGCGCATTACCGGCCGGACTGGTATCTCCACCGCGAGGAAGAACTCTACCTCGAAGGTCTTATGGCGCACGCCCGCGAAATCGCCGTGCCGCGGCCGGCCGACATCGCGCTCTTCAGGTTCGGCCGCTGCTTTTCGCATGCCGCCATCGTCACCGAGTGGCCGATGCTGATCCACGCCTTCACCGCGCACGGCGTCGTACCGGTTTCGGCCGAGAGCGCGTGTTTTCTCGATCGCCGGTCGCGGCCGCGCGAGCGCCGCTTCTTTTCACCGTTCCCTGTCTCCGTCCCCTAATCGGGCGATCCTGAGATGGCCGGCTCGCAACCATCGCCGTTCTCGAACGCGTTCGCGACGCCGCTCGCCGGCTCGCTGCGCTACAACACCTCGCAATACGGCTCCGTGGTGCCGGTGCTGTGGGGAACGCAGCGCGTCTCGGTGAACCTCGTCGACATGTTCGGCTTCGTCGCCTCGGGCGGCAGCAACGGCAAGGGCGGCAAGGGGATCGGCTCTTCCGGCGGCAAGAAGGGCGGCTCGGCGCAATATTCGGTCGACGTCGATTTCGCGCTGTGCACGGGCCCGGTCAGCTTCACCGGAGCGGCGGCGGGCGACGGCGGCCAGAACTGGGTCTGGGCGAATGGCGGGGCCGCCGGCGGGCTCGGCGCGGTCGGGCTCAACGGTTACAGCGGCACCGCCGGGCAGGCGCCCGACCCGACCTTCTCGGCGACCGATCCGAATCAGCCGGTGCCGGGCTATTCCTTGACCGCGCATGTGACCGGCACGCCGATGCGACTGGGTTCGACGCCGGCATTGCCCAGCATCCAATTTCAGCTCGGCGGCCGGCGCGCCGGCACGGCCGGCACCAGCTTTCCCGACGACGCGCGGCCCGATTACGTCGCCGGCGACCTGCTCGCCGACCCGAATATCGGCGCCGGGTTTCCGGCCACCAACGTCGCCGACCTCACGCAATACGGCGCCTATTGCCAGGCGAGCGGTATGGCGATCTCGCTCCTCTGCCGCCGCCAGGACAGCGCCGCGCGCTGGCTGCAGCAGGTCGCGGATCTGACCGTCGCCGCGGTCTTCTTCAGCGGCACGCAGTTGAAGATGGTGCCCTATCGGGCGGCGAGCCTTGCCGCCTACGGCGCGACCTACACGCCCGATCTGACGCCCATCTATACGCTCACCGACGACGATTTCCTGAACTGGGAGGATGACGGGATCGAGGGGCCGTCGAATGCGCGCGGCGCCGCGCGGCGCGACCCGATCGAGATCACCCGCAAGGATCCGGCCGAGCAATGGAACTGGGTCAGCCTCGAATATCAGCCCTCCTCCTATTCCTACAACAGCGAGTTGATCTCGGGCTTCGACCAGGGCGCGATCGACCGGTACGGGCTGCGCCTCAAGCCCTCGGTGCCGGCGCACATGTTCACCAACCCGACCTCGGCCGGCGGCAGCGTCCAGCTGCAATTGCAGCGCGAGCAGTACAACCTCAACCAATACAAATTCCGCCTCGGAATTTCGAAGTGCCTCGTTGAGCCGATGGACATTCTCGCCATCAGCGAGTCGATCTCGGGCCTCTCCGGCGCGCTCGTGCGCGTGATCTCGGTCGAGGAGGACGACAAGAGCACCTATGTCGTCACCGCCGAGGATCTCTTCGACATCCCGGCATTGCCCTGGAGCTACACCACTGGGACCGGCGGCGCCGGGCTCGGCATCAATCCGCTCGCGGCGCCCGGCTCGACCAATCCGCCGGTGCTCTTCGAGCCGCCGGTGCCGCTGACCAACGGCCAGAACGAAATCTGGATCGTCGCCTCGGGCGGCGCGCAGTGGGGCGGTTGCGAGGTGTGGCTGTCGCTCGACGGGACGACCTACGGCCAATACGGGGTGATCTATGCCGGCGGCCGGCAAGGCGTCCTATCGGCGAGTTTTCCCTCCGGCGGCGACCCCGACACGACCGACACATTGCCGGTCGATCTGACGGAGAGCCGCGGCAGCCTGACCGCGGGGACGCAGGCGGATGCCGACGCCTTCGTGACATTGTGCTGGTGCGACGGCGAACTGATCGCATTCTCGGCGGCGACCCTCACCGCGCAACACAAATACAATCTCGCAACCTATATCCGGCGCGGCGTCTACGGCACGACGATCGCCGCCCACGCCAGTGGCGCGCAATTCGCCCGGCTCGACAGCTCGGTCTTCAGCCTCGCCTTCCCGCCGAATCTGGCGCCCGGCCAGACCTTCTTCGTGAAACTGCCCGCGTTCAACCTGTTCGGGCTCGAAGCCGAGGAGCTGAGCGCGGT
>DASYZD010000303.1:0-4941 GCA_035946655.1 Allostellaceae bacterium
CGCGATCGGCTTCGCGGTACTGCAGACGGCGCTCCACCATCCGATCCGGCTGGCCGAGCAAATGGCACTCCTCGACAATCTGACGAAAGGGCGGCTCATCGTCGGGCTCGGCCGCGGCAGCTCGTACAACATTTACGACTACCAGGGTTTTGGCATCGACCACCACGAGGCGCAGGCGCGCCTCGATGAAGCCGAAGCGATCATGCTTCAGGCGTGGACCGGCGGCGAATTTGCCTATCGCGGCCGGTTCTGGCAGCTCAAGGTTCCGATGCTGCGCCCGCGCCCTTACACACAGCCCCATCCCTTTGTGATACGCGGGTCCTCCGGCGATGCGTCGCTCGTCGAACTGGCGCGGCAGGGCCGGCCCTTCATGATGAATGTGCAGTCGCTCGAAACGACGCGGCGCCGGGTCGCTCTTTACCGGGAGGCGATGCGGGAGGCCGGGCACGACGAGGCGGCAATCGCCGCGAACCTCAAGGCCAGCTGGGTGTGGCGCAACGTCTTCGTTGCGGCGAGCGAGGCTGAAGCCGAGCGCGTCGGGATCGCGGCATTCGAGACGATGACCCGCGCCCGCGCCGAAATGCGCAACCGCATCTTCGCCGACACGGGCCTGCGCATCGAGGTGTCGCAGAGCGATCTGCCGGGGTCGCGGACCGCGCGCGGCGACGGGTTGATCCACGGCACGCCGGCGCGGGTTGCGGAGGATTTTGCCGCGCTCGACCAACTTGGGATCGGCGGGGTCATCGCGACGTTTCGCCTCGGACCGATGCCGCACGAAGTTGCCGCGGAAAGCCTGCGCCTCTTCATGCGCAAGGTCGCGCCACGCTTCCACGACTGAGCGCAGATAAAGCCGCTAGCGGCGGCCGGCATCAGCCCACGTCATCCTGAGGAGCCCGCGTAGCGGGCGTCTCGAAGGACCCACAACCCACGACCGGCTCGAAGCCGATCGCCTTGATCAAATCCGACGCCAGCGCCAAGGCCTTCTGGTCGTCGCCCGCGATCGGCACCACCCCGACTGGCTCCCCCGTTCGGTGCGCCAGCGCGGCGAATTGCGCCGAACCGATCGCATCAACTCCTCGGAATGCGGCTCCCGCGTGATTATAGGGGACGGTCCCGGCCGACGCGTGGTTCACGATTGCGCGGGAGGGCTGCGGACATGCTCCGGGCGGAAGCCCATCCCGATCAGCCTCGCCGGAATGCGCGCGAGCCATGGCAGATGGTTGAACGCCCGCAGCGGCCAGGGTGCCACGATCGGCTGGTCCGAGCCGAGAACCGGGTCCATGACGCGCTCCTGGATCGCGACCTGCAACCCCTGGGTCAGCCGGGTCGGCAGGGTTCGGCGCCGCTGCACGGCTTCTAGATGCGCGTCGCTCAGCGCGCGATCGCGCAACGGCTGCGCCAGGATGTTGGCGGCGGCGACGGCGTCCTGGATCGCCAGGTTGATGCCGACCCCGCCGATCGGCGACATCGCATGCGCACAGTCGCCGATGCATAAGAGCCCCGGCCGCCACCAGCGCTCCAGCCGGTCGACGATTACCGTCAAGAGCTTCACATCGTCCCACTCGCGCAGCTCAGCGACACGGTCTCGTAGGAACGGCGCGATGCGGACGATCTCATCGCGGAAGCTGGCGATGCCGCGCGCCCGGATCGCGTCGAACCCGCCCTTGCGGATGACAAAGGCGCATTGCCAGTAATCGCCGCGGTCGAGCATCACCAGAAGGCGGCCGTAATTGAGCCGGCCGGCGCTCTGGCCCAGATCGTCCGGATGTTTCGAGAGCCGCATCCATAAGACGTCGATCGGGGCGCCGAGGTTGATGACCTTGAGCCCGGCGCGCTCGCGCACAATCGAATGTCGTCCATCGGCGCCGACCACGAGATCGGCGCGCAGCTCGATCGCGCCGGCGGGCGTGTGCGCTCGCAGCCCGACAACGCGGCCGGCTTCCTCGAGGAGCTCGACGACCTCGGTCTCCATCCGCAGCTGGAAGCGCGGCAACCGGCCCCCCGCTTCGGCGAGAAAATCGAGGAAATCCCACTGCGGCATCAGCGCGATGAACCGGCAGCGGGTCGGCAAATGGCTGAAATCCGCGAGCGTGAACACGCGGTCGCCGATGATGCCGCGCAGCTCGCGCACTTCTTGATGCGGGCGCTTGAGAAAGGCCTCGAGCAGGCCCAGTTCGTGCACGACCTGCAAGGTCGACGGGTGGATCGTATCGCCGCGGAAATCGCGCAGGAAATCGCGGTGCTTTTCGAGGACGACGACATCGACCCCGGCGCGCGCCAACAGGAAGCCGAGCATGATCCCGGCCGGGCCGCCGCCGGCGATGCAGCAGGTGACTTGTTCCCTTCGGGCGGTCATCGTCGAGTCTGCGTCATCGCCGCCGCACGAGCGTGGGGATGAAAACGATCCGGGAGCGCATAATTAGGACAAGGCTTACTAACATACGAGCGGAGGGCACCATGTCTCTGTCCACCATGATCCACCGGCTGCGACGCCCCGTGGTCGCCGCCGCCTTGATCGCCACGGGCCTCCTCGCCGCGGGCGGTGCGGTCGGGCCGGCCCAGGCGCAATACTATTCCTACTACGGATACAATCCGTATTATGCGCCGTACTGCAACCCCTACTACTACCCCTACGGCTGCCCGGTGCCGTATGCCTATCCGAGTTATAGCTATGCCTACCCGGCGTACAGCTATGCCTACCCGGCGTACGGCTTTGCTCCGGTCGCGGTAGCCTTCAACTTCGGCGGCTTTCACCGCTTCGACCGCGACGACTTCTTCCGCGGCGGGTTCCATGACGGCTTCGGTGGCGGGTTCCATCACGGCTTCGCTGGTGCCGGCTTCCACGGCGGCGGCGGCTTCCACGGCGGCATGGGCGGTGGTGGGTTCCACGGCGGTATGGGTGGCGGCGGCGGCCATCGCCGCTGAGCCCGCCGGAATTCGACCGCGCAGCGTCGGCGAGCCGGGACCACGACAGCGAAATCACCGACCGGGCGATCATCGGGGGATGGTAAACGATACGGGTGCGTATTATAATGCACGAGATGGCTTCCGGCATCAGAATGGAGCGGACCATGTCACTCTGGTTTATCCCCCGTTTGTTCTCGCACCCCTTAACCGCCGCGGCACTCCTCGCAGTGGGCCTGCTCGCGGTGGGCGGCGCAACGGCACCGGCTAAAGCGTGGTACTACCCCTATCCGTATTATTCAACAAACTGTTCCCCGTATTACTCTCCATATTATCCCTACTACTGTCCGGCCTATGCATACCCCTATTATCCCCCGGCAGCGGTCGGCTTCGGCTCGCCTATCGCGTTCTTCGGCGATTTTGACGACTTCAGGTTCCGCGATTTTGACGGCTTCAGGTTCAACAGGAACTTCGCCATCAACCGAAACGTCAACATCAACCGCAACGTCAACATCAACCGCAACGTCAACATCAACCGGAACGTCAGGGGCGGCGGTTTTGCAATGACGCGCGCTGGCGGCGGGTTCGCGGGAGGGCGCGTCGGAGGCAGGTTCGCAATGGCGCACGCCGGCGGCTTCGGAGGCGGGTTCGCGATGGCGGGCCGCGGCGGAGGCGGTTTCCACGGCGGCGGGGGCGGCGGGGGCCGTGGCTTCCGCCGCTAGGTGCAAGCGGGCTCAGCCTCGCAGCATCGCCGCGTCGGGATCGTGTTTGCGGAAGTTGCTGACGGCGCGATCCCGATTGGCGACGGCGTAGCAGTAGACGCAGCCATGCGGGCAGGTGTCGTAGGCCCCGATATCGCGCGATAGGGCGCAGCGGCAGCCCGCGCGGTTGCCGCTCGCGCGCGCCGCGATCGGGCGCTGCGCGACATCGGCGAGGCGTTCGGCGTCGATGCATTTTGCTTCGCCGAGCCCTGGCGCCAACAGTTCGGGCTGGCTGCATAGCGTCGCCGCCATGCCCGCTTCCTGCGCGATCGCGGCGAGCCGGCCGAGGAGGTGCCGCTTTTCCTCGGGCGGCGGGTCGCGCCACCGAAATCCGTGAGTCCCTCCGGCGCGATCGAGGTTGCGCCGCGTCTTCCTGTAGGGGTGCATGACCGACAGGACAACTTCGTCGACCGTGCCCTTGAGCGCCTGCGCCAGCGCCGCGAACCCGGCCTCGTGCGCCGCGGCATCGAGTTCGGTGGTGAAGACAACGGGATCGTAGCGCCACACCGCCGCGCGCGGCCCAAAACGGCGGCGCAGCTCGCCCAGCTGCGCGACCGCCTCCCGGGCGGTGATGACCGAGGTTTCGAGTGACCGCTGGTAGCCGGTCACCGTGAATTGGACGGTAAAGGGCGCGACCTGCCGTACCCGATCGAGATCGGGCAACAGCGGACGCAGGTTGCGGGTCCACAAAACGAACCCGTCCACGACGCCCGGCGCGAGCGACACCGCGTAGGAACCGGCGCCATACGGGTTTGCGACGCGGCAATAACCGGCCCGCAGCCGCGCCAGGAACCAGCCGGCATAAAAAGCCGGGATGTCAGTGCGATAACTCGCCGATACGATCACGCCAACGCACCCCTCAGGAACTCAAAGCCTGCTCGGAACACGGTCAAACTACGCGCCGCCGCCGGTTGATAGGCGCCCTGCCCGCCACATATATAACCCGTGCGGCGGCCTAGCTCGCCAGAGACCCAGGGCTGCCGCATCCCGGGGGATCGGGACGGTGCTTTCCCGGGCCGACCGGTCCTGCTTTTGACATGAGGTTTCCATGAGCAAGGTTATCGGCATCGATCTCGGCACGACCAATTCCTGCGTCGCCGTGATGGAGGGCAAGAGCGCCAAGGTCATCGAGAATGCCGAGGGGGCGCGCACCACGCCCTCGATGGTCGCGTTCACCGAGCCGGGCGAGCGCCTCGTCGGCCAGGCGGCGAAGCGCCAGGCGGTCACCAACCCCGAGAACACGTTCTTTGCCATCAAGCGCCTGATCGGCCGCCGG
>DASYZD010000304.1:0-5735 GCA_035946655.1 Allostellaceae bacterium
TGGCACTCGGCTTCGGCGTCGGCGAAATGGGCGAACAGCCGGGCGGTGTCGGCGGCCTCGAAATTGTAGGCCGAGAACTCGCGCTCGGCGCGCTTGAACACATCGCCGTAAGTGACCCCGCCCCGCCCCGGCGGCAAACCGTTGAAATCGAGGTCGTAGACGCTCTCCTTCCCCTGCACATACATCGCCAGGCGTTCCATCCCGTAGGTCAGTTCAGTCGAGACCGGATCGCACTCGAACCCGCCGACCTGCTGGAAATAGGTGAACTGGCTGACTTCCATGCCATCGAGCCATACTTCCCAGCCGAGCCCCGCGGCACCCAAGGTCGGGCTTTCCCAATCATCTTCGACAAAGCGGATATCGTGGTCGGCGGCATCGATCCCGAGCGCGAAGAGGCTCTTCAGGTAGAGCTCCTGGCTGTCCGCCGGCGCCGGCTTCAGGATCACCTGCAGCTGATAGTAATGCTGCAGCCGGTTGGGGTTCTCGCCATAGCGCCCGTCGGTCGGCCGGCGCGAGGGCTGGACAAAGGCGGCGCGCCAGGGGTCGGGCCCCAACGCGCGCAGCACGGTCGCCGGATGAAAGGTGCCGGCGCCGACCTCGACATCATAGGGCTGCAGGATCACACAGCCCTGCGCCGCCCAATAATGCTGCAGCTGCAGGATCAGGGCCTGAAAGCTCGCCCCGGAGGGGGTGGTCGGCATCATCTCATCTGATCGGGGTCAGCGTGGCTGCGGGCAGTCCGGCCGGCCGCAGCCGCCGGCATCCGCCGCGGCATAGGCGCCGCAGATCCGGCAAGCGACCAGGTCTTGGATCGCCCCTCGCGGCGACGATGGCGCCTGCCGGCGGCGGTCGAGCCGGGTGGACACGCGGTTCCACCAGCGCATGGCATACCACACGGCGAACACGACGACGACGATCACGACGAGCTTGGGCAGCGCGATCATCGTTCAGGTTTATGGGAGGCCGGCAGGGCGGTCAAGGCGGCGGTCAAGGCGGCGGTCAACGGCGGGCTACAGACCGAAGCGGGCCCACAATGCCCGCGCTTCGAGCCAGTCGAGGAGATCGCCGAGCGGAGCTGCCCAGAAACCATGCGGCTCCGGCTCGGCGAAAGACAACGGCCGCGCCAGCCACCAGCGCCGGCGGCGCGCCGTCGCGATCGGCACCAGCTTTACCGAAGCGCCGAACCGCGACCGCATCACCGAGCGCAGATCGCCGATGCCATCAACCAGGCCGCGCGACAAGGCCATCCGGCCGGTCAACACCTCGCCCGAAAACAGGGTCTCGTCGGCGGCGTCGATCTTGCCTTCCCGGCGGCGGCGGACATGCTCCTTGAAGGTTTCGTGGATATCCCGCTGCAGGGTAGTCAGCCGCACCACATCGGTGGGATCCTCGGGGAGGAACGGGTCGAGCATCGCCTTATTCTCGCCGGCGGTGTGCAGCCGCCGCTCGATCCCGAAGCGCTCGATCAGCCGGTTGAGGCCAAAGCTCGAGGTGACGACGCCGATCGAACCGAGGAGCGAGGCTTCCTCGGCATAGATTTCATCACCCGCCAGCGCCAGCCAATAACCACCCGAGGCGGCGACGTCCTCGGCAAAGGCGAAAACCGGGACGCCCTTTTCCTCGGCGAGCTGGCGGATGCGGCGATAAAGCAGCGCGGATTGCACCGGGGACCCGCCCGGCGAGTTGATCGCGATCGCGACGGCGCGGAGGCGGCGGGCCGCGAACGCCCGCTCGAGCGCAGCGGCGTGGCTCGCCAGAGACACCGCGCCCCGCCACCCGCGCGGGGCGATGACGCCCTCGAAGCGCACCACCGCAACCACCGGCGGCGGATGGCGCAGCCGCTCGATCGGCAACAGCTTCAAGGCATCGCCCAAGGTATCGCGAAGGCTCATCTGTCCGAAGATGGGGATTGCCGCGGCGTCCGACCAGACGCGGGCCTCTCGCACGATGATCGGGCTTGGCCTCGCGCCATCGTCGCGGTAAGAGGCGCCATGGCCTCGCACCACTTGGACGTCAAACCGCAGGTTGGCGAGGTCGCTCGACTGATCGAGTGGATCGGATCCTGCTGCGCCGCCGACGGCCTCACCGAGGAGGCCACCTTCAAGATGACGCTTGCCGTCGAGGAAGCGGTCGCCAATGCGATCTCGCACGCCTTTGCGGGCCTGCCGCCCCCGCATTCGATCACGGTTCGGCTCGACATCGCCGCGCAATCGATCGCCGCCGAAATCATCGACAACGGCCGGCCCTTCGACCCGACAGAAGCGGCCGATCCCGATCTTTCGGCGCCGCTCGTTGCGCGCGATCCCGGCGGGCTGGGGATCCATCTGATGCGCCGCATGGTGGATCGCCTCAGCTATCGCCGCGGCGAGGGCAAAAACATTCTGCGGCTGGAGACGGCCCGGCGCTGAACCGGCTCAGGGTCGCAGAACCAGGCAGAGGCAGGTGATGTCGTCGGACTGTTCGGCGCCGGCGGCAAATGCCGCGGTCGCGCCGAGAACGCCGGCAACCAGTTGAGCCGCGGTGCCACCCCGTCCGGCCTCCAACGCGGCCTCGAGCCGGGCGGTGCCGAATTCCGAGCCGTCTCGATCGAACGCCTCGGTGATCCCGTCGCTGAACAGGAACAGCGTGTCGCCGGGATGGAGCATCGTCTCGGCGATAGGGTAGGGCATCTCGGCGTCGATGCCGAACGGAACGCCGGTCCCGCCCAGCGTATCGCGCCCGCCTTCTGCCCGCAGCAGATAGGGCGGGTTGTGGCCGGCATTGCAATAGCGCAACAGCCCGCTCGACAAATCGAGCACCCCGTGAAAAAGCGTGACGAACATGCACGCGGTATTGTGGGTGGCGAGCAGGCGATTGGCCGCTTCCATGCCGGCTTGCATGTCCTCGGCGCTGGCAACGCTGCGCATCACGGTGCGCGATACCGCCATGAACAGTGAGGCTGGGATCCCCTTCCCGGAAACGTCGGCGACGATGATCGCGAGCCGGTTCGGATCGATCAGGAAGTAATCGTAAAAATCGCCGCCGATCTCGCGCGCCGGATGCATCTCGGCATGGAGATCGATCCGCTCGGTCGGACCGTCACCTACCCACGGTGCCGGCAGGATCGATTGCTGGATCTGTGCGGCGGCCTGCATCTCCTCGCGGCGGTGCTGCTTGGCGCGGATCTCGGCCGCCATGCCAGAAAATGCCCGCGCAAGCGTGGCGACTTCGCCCGGCTGACTGGTCAGCTGGTCGAGCAATGCCGAATCATATTCGTCGCGCGCCAGCGCCTCGGCCGCGTAAGTCAGGGTGGCGAGCGAACGGTTCATCGTTGCCAAACGGCCGCCCAGTTCCTCGACGATCGCGACGCCAATCGACGGGTAGTCGGCGCTGAGCCGCATCAGGCTGTCCCGCTCGATGCGAATGACGACGAGATCGGTGCGGGTGATGACTGTCGCGGTGCGCGGCCGATCGGTGAAGACGCCGAGTTCCCCGATGATCCGATTGCGCCCGATCGTCGCCAAATGGACGGGTCCGGCCGGCAGCTCGACGAAAACGTCGACCTCGCCGTCGAGGATCACACCGGCAAAGCTGCCGGGATCGCCCTCGCGCATGAGGGTCGCGCCGGCCGGGTAGGTGGCGAGCCGACATTGCGCGGCCACCGCCAGGAGCGACGCACGATCGACCCGCGCGAAAATCGGGTGCGGCGCGAGTATCTCGGCGATTTCCTCGACCGGTCGGCCGAGAGCGCCGGATCCGCTATCGAGTGGCGATGACAAGTCCGCAGGCACCCGCCGATCACCCCATTTCCCGCAGGCACGAGGCAGCGGGCGCCGGTCGTCTCGTCTGCCGCCTCAAAGACCGGAGCTACTCCCAGAACGCCATGACGATCGTGTTGTTGGCATCGAGGATCAGGTCGAGCCGGTTCGGGTTGTGCACGATCCCGGCGACCCCGTGCGTCGGCGTAATCACCCGGAACCCGCGCGGCAGGTCTTCCTCGCGCACGACATTGGGGGTTCCAGCGGGTGCCTTGCCCTTTTCGGCGTATTTCTTGCCGATGCACCCCTTGCAATCGATCGCCTTGACTGTCGTTTGCGCGAAACCCGGCAGCTGCTTCAGTTCGAGCGCGTTGGCGCCGGCACGAACCCGGACGCCCTTGAACGGGTGCCCGCCCTCGAGGATGAAGTTGGCGCTGATCGGGAAGAACCCCTCGGCCTTTTGCGATTGCTGGGGGCTGGTGGCGATCAGCTGCAGATCGAAGACGTCGTCGGCCGGCTTGCCATAAAAGAACGGTATCAGCTGCGGCGAGCTCCAGCCCGGCGAACTGGCCAGCCCGGTGACGTGGATGACGTCGACTTTGGGCTCGCCAGCCGAGCGCATCACCTCGATGCCGGTCACATAAAGCGCCGGCATGTCGAGGGGCCTAGTCGCCCCGGCCGGACCCGCAGCCCCCTGCTCGGCGCCCGGTTGGGCGTAGCCTTCCGAGGGAGCGCCCGGCCCGGACGGCGGGGCACCCTGCGCCATGGCGAGCCCGCACAGCGCGCTCTGCATCGCCACGGCCGCGACGACCGCGCCGAACATCCGGCCGAACCTCCGATCGATCTGTCTCATCCCGCCCTCCGAATTGAAGATCATCCTGCGCCGGCCACCCGCCTCACGCGAGCGGCACCGCCGCATCACTCGGTTCCCCGATCGCCGGCGCCCCGAGCTGGCGAATAGCCTCGTCTGACAGCGCGGCTCCCGGCTGTTCAACCGCGTCGAGCAGGTCGAGCACCAGATCGGTTGCACGCATTTTCGCCATCCGGCAATACGTCGTTTCGGTGCTGATGAAGGTGCCGTTTTCGGCAAGCTTGTTGACCGGCTCGCCGCCGCCGCAGACGCTGAAATATTCACAGCGCTGGCGGCACAGCTCGACCCCGGCATTGATGTCGGCGAGCATCTTGACCAGCACCGGCCGCTCCCGCAAGTCGATCAGCCGGTCGCGATTGATGTTGCCGATGATGAAATCGCTGTAGGCCGGGTTTTTCAGCCCCAGAAGTTCGGGCGAAAAGGTCGCCAGATTGCCTGCCCAGTCCATGCTGGTGATCGCGAACGGCTCGACCAGCTGGTTGGAGAACGCTGCCTCCTGGGGACGCAAGATCTGCTGCGTTGCGCCGTCGATTTCGCGAATGAAGGCGAACTTGCCCGGCGCTGCCGCCGCCAAGCGCCAGAACTCGCGCAGAAAGCGGTAGTAGGAATCGGCGATGCCGGCCTCCGCGAAGGAGCGCGACACGTGATCCCCCTCGCTTTCCTCGACATTGAAGCAGACCCGCTCGATCCCTTCCTCGACATAAAAATCGAACATCGCGCGCGGCGCGGCGAGGCTTTCCGGCGACAACACCGAGATCACATGGAACGGCACGCCGTGGCGGCGCAGACGGCGGATCCCGGCGATCGTCTTGTCGAAAGTGCCGCGGCCCGAGCGGGTCACCCGATTGATGTCATGGAGCGGTTGCGGGCCGTCGACGCTGACGCCGATGCTGACCCGCTCCTCGGCAAAAAATTCGCACCATGCATCGTCGATCAGCGTGCCGTTGGTCTGAAACGAATGATCGAGCGACACGCCCACCGGCTTCAGCCCGTCGATCAGCCGGAACGCCCGCCGGTAAAAATCGATCGGCAGCACCATCGGCTCGCCGGCGTGCCAGACGACCGTCATGCGGTCCTCGACCCAACCGGAGGCGAAGACCTGGGAAAACAGATTAGCCAGCGTCCGG
>DASYZD010000305.1:0-8533 GCA_035946655.1 Allostellaceae bacterium
CGCGCTTTTCCCCGACATGCCGTGGATCGGGACGGCGCCGGTGTTTCTGGTTTTTCTCGGTGACGCGCGCCGCCTCGAACGATTGGGCGAATTGCGCGGCCACCCGCAAGAAAACGGCTCCCTCGAAGGCTTTTTCAACGCCACCGTTGATGGCGCGCTGGCCCTGCAGACCTGCGTCCTCGCCGCGGAGACGCTGGGCCTCGGCGCCTGCCCGATCAGCGTCCTGCGCAACAAGATCGCCGAGGTCGCCCTTATCCTCGGCCTGCCGGACAAGGTGTTTCCGGTCGCCGGGCTGTGCCTCGGCTATCCCTCGCAAGCGGGGTTCATCAGCATGCGCCTCCCGCTGGAGGCGACGCTTCATGTCGATACTTACGACGATTCGCGGCTCGCCGAGACCGTCGATCTCTATGACCGCCGGCGTGATTCGCGCCATGCGATCGGCGACCGGCAGCGCGCGCCCGAGCGCTTCGGCACTGCCGCCTTCTACGGCTGGTCGGAGGACAAAGCGCGCCAGGCGATGACCCCCGAGGGGGTCGGCTTCGCGAGCTGGCTGAAGGCACGCGGCTTTACCATTGGGGAGCCCGGATGAGCTATTCCGCGGCGTGATCGCCGGTTGTAATAAAGCGCCGTAGCGGAACGCGTTAAGCGTTCGAGGTAATGACAAGGGCCGCCGGCAGGGGCCGATGTGGGGGAGGAGAGGCATGGCGCAATCCACTTCGGGGATGCGGATGCTCTTGGGTTTTGTGGCGGCGTTTTTCGCAACCCTGATCTTTCATCAAATCGGCTTGGAGCTGTGCCACCTGATCGGGCTGACCCCGGTGGTTCCGTATAATTTCAGGGGGGTGCCGCCATTCGGGGTCCCGGAGGTGATCTCGCTCGCCTTCTGGGGCGGGGTGTGGGGGATCATCTTCGTTTGGGTCGAGCGGTGGCTGGCGCGCTGCCCCGGTGGTTATTGGGCCGGTGCGATCATCTTTGGAGCAATCTTCCCGACCGTGTTCTCCTGGCTTGTCGTTGCCCCGATCAAAGGGTTGCCGCTCGGATACGGTTTCCATTGGCCAGGGATCCTCATCGGCCCGATCGTCGACGGGCTGTGGGGCCTCGGCACCGGCTGGTTTCTGCTGCTCCTGACCAATTGGCGCGAGCGGGCCGCCGCTTAGCGCGCTCGCCGCTCAGCGGATCGCCGCGGCGACCGCGGCGCCCATATCCCTGGTGCCGGCATTGCCGCCGAGATCGGGGGTCCGCGTGCCGCCCTCGGCAAGGACCTCGGTGATCGCCCGCTCGACCGCCTGCGCCGCGGCGGCCTCGCCGAAATGCTCGAGCATCATCGCGCCCGACCAGATCTGGCCGATCGGGTTGGCGATGCCGCGCCCGGCGATGTCCGGCGCCGAGCCGTGCACCGGCTCGAACATCGAGGGATATTCGCGCTCGGGGTTGATGTTGCCCGAGGGCGCGATGCCGATCGAGCCGACGCAGGCGGGCCCGAGATCACTGAGGATGTCGCCGAACAGATTGGAGCCGACCACGACGTCGAACCAGTCGGGGTGGCGGACGAAATGCGCGGTCAATATGTCGATGTGGTACTGGTCGGTCTTGATGTCGGGGTAGTCCTTCGCCACCGCGGCAAAGCGCTCGTCCCAGAACGGCATCGTATGAATGATGCCGTTCGACTTGGTCGCCGAGGTGACGTGCTTCTTGCGCTTCTTCGCCAATTCGAAGGCATAGCGCATGACCCGGTCACAGCCGCGCCGGGTGAACACGGTCTGCTGCATCGCCATCTCTTGGTCGGTGCCGGTGTAGAGCCGGCCGCCGATCTCGGAATATTCGCCCTCGTTGTTCTCGCGCACGACATAGAAATCGATGTCGCCCGGCGCGCGTCCCTTGAGCGGCGAGTCGACCCCGGCCAACAGGCGCACGGGGCGCAGATTGATGTATTGCTGGAAGCCGCGCCGCAACGGGATCAGCAGCCCCCATAGCGAGACGTGATCGGGGACGCCTGGATAGCCGACGGCGCCGAGAAACACCGCGTCGAACAGCCGCAGCCGCTCGATCCCGTCCACCGGCATCATCCGCCCGGTCTTGGCATAGGTCTCGCAGCTCCAGTCGAACTCGCTCCAGTGCAGCGCAAAGCCATAGCGCCGAGCCGCCGCTTCCATAACCGCGACCCCTTCAGGCACCACCTCACGGCCGATGCCGTCGCCGGCAATTACCGCAACCCGATAGGTCTTCGCCATTCACCCTCTCCGACGTAAGCGCGCTATGCTCCGGCTCTTGGCCCTCGCTTACAACTGAAATTAGCTGCAATCGGCCGCGAGTGCGCGTTCAGAGCTTCAGCCCGGCGATGTAGGCGGCGAGGTCGCGCTCGGCGGCGGCTTCGGTGTCCGACGCCTTGGCGATTCCGGCGGTGACCGTTTCAATCGCGGTCTCGGTCTCGCCGAACTTGTCGAGCAGGCGCTTGCGCAACGCCGGTTCGGCGCCGATCGAGGCAAGATCGTTGCGCAGCCGCGTCTCGTCCTCGACCAGCTGGGCGCGCTGGTCTTTCAGCCGGGCAAGCTCGGCCCGCTGATACCCGACCGCCTGGCGGCGTGCGACGATCGCGGCCAGCCCCTGGCGCAGCTTGGGGTCGAGCTCGCTCGACGACACGAGGACGCCGAGCCTGTTGTCGTCGAGATCGAGGAGGCGGATCGTCTCCTCGGTCGGCTGCTCCTCGACGACGGTGAGGCTGCCTTCACCGCTGGCGGGAACCGCGAACGGGATGCGGTAGACTTGCGCGGCCAATTCCACCGTCTTGGGATCGGGCGCGGTGAGGCTCGCGCCGATCCGGCGCGGCTGTTCGACGAGGAGGTGCGCCGCCCCGGCGGTCGACTTCACCCGGTAGCTCGTGGTCCAGCGGATGACGCGGTCGATCCGCATCACCCCGTCGCCGATCGTCGCCTTGATGACTGGGCGCCGCTCCGCGCTCGTGTGATCGATCGTCACCTTGCCGTCGAGTGCATAGCTGAGGAGGCGCTTGTCGCCGGCGGGGAGCGCGGCGAGCCGCGCGTCGCCGAGATAAAGCGCGCCCGATTTGGGGTTCTCTTGATAGAGAGTCAGCACTCCGGGGGGCAGCCCGGTGTCACTCTTGTTGGTCAACTCGATCGCGGCCAAGGGATGGCGCGGGTCGAGCGAGGGCTGATAGAGATCGACGCGGCGCACCGGCAATTCGCGGTCGAGCAGCGGCAGGAGGAGGCTTTGCCCGGCCGCGACGCTGACCTTGTAGGGCGCGGAGAAGGCGATCTGCGTTGCCTCCTCGACCGCCGTGCCGGCTTCGATTCCCGCCGGCGGCGGCGCGGGGGCGGCTGCCGGCATCGCCATGTTGGCGGCGCCCGCGGCCTTGCCGCGCTGCATTCTCAGCGCATCGGATCGGACGGGGCTTGCCTTGGCGGCGGCCTCGGCGACGGTGCCGACCGTGCCGGTGTCGGGCGGCGGCAGGACATGGTTGCCCGATTCGACCGGCACTACCGGGCGCGGCACGTAATAGCTCTCGTAAAGCGCCTGGCGGAATGTCACCGGGTTACCCGAGAGGAGGGTCAGTTCGACGTCCTGCCAGGCGCGGCCGCTGAAATTCTCAAGGACCGCCCAGCCTTGCAGCCGGGCTGTCTCGGCGTGCGGATCGGGCGGCAGGCTCAGCCGGTAGGAGGCCTTCCACAGCGGCATCGCGACGACATAGCCGACCCGCACATCGCGCGCCCCAGTGCCGTGGACGGTGAGGGTCAGCTGGCGCCGGCCGGTCGCGCGATAGGCGGCGATGCGCGACAGCGCGGTGTCGACCTGGCGCTGCAACGCCGGGTCGGCAAAGGCGATGGCGTCGGCATCCTGCAACACAAACTGCTGGAGCCCGGCGTCGGTCATCACGCTGACCCGCGAGCGTGTGTGGGCGACCCCGGCGGCGTCGCGCAGGGTTTCTTCATCGACATGGACGAGCCGGCCGGCGATCGCCTTGGGCGCGGCGACGCGGATCTCGGCGCCTTGCAGCGCGTTGAGGAGATCGGTCTCGGAATTGAGCGCGGCGCGGTCGAACGGCAGATCGACAAAGCTCTGGGTCAAAGGCTCGCGGCCGGGCAGGGTGATCTCCCCGGCGGTGCCGCCACCATCATAGACGACAAGGCTTTTCAGCACGTCGTCGACCTGGTCGAGCGGGACGTCGAGCGCGAGCGTCGCATCGCCCGTGACCGCGGCCTCGTATTCGAAATAGCCGACCCCGCCGGTCGAGAGCACGACCCGCTTCAGCGTGAGGTCGGCGGCCTCGGCCGGGAGCATCGCCAGGCAGAGCGCGGCGGCCAACCCCGCGAGCCAATACCCCGATCGCTGTGCCATTTCCGCCTCCTGCGCGAGCCTCCCCGAGCCTCGCTAGCGAGAGTGGCGAATTTGCGGTGTTCCGATGCTCAATTGTGGCGCGGCGCCCGGGTCCGCATTCGGCTATTCGAGCGCGAATCCTTGGTAGCCGTTGGCGGCGATCTCGTCGCACCGTCTGCGGTAGCCGCCGATGCCTTCCGGGTTCAGATATGGCAGAAACGCGCGTGGCTTTCCGGGAATGTTGGCGCTCATGTACCACGAATTGGTGCGCGGGTAGAGGGTCCCGCTGACGATCTCGTTGACATGCGCCACCCACGCCTCCTGCGCCTCGGGCAAGGCTTCGATCGTGGTCTTTCCGGTTTTGCGCATCGTCTCGATGCACTCCGCGATCCACTCGACGTGCTGCTCGATCGAGACCGGCATGTTCGACAATACCGACGGGCTTTGCGGCCCGGTGATGGTGAAGAGGTTGGGAAACCCGGCAACCGATATGCCGAGATAGGTGTGCGGACCATCCGCCCACATCTGATCGAGCTTGCGGCCGCCGCGGCCCGTGAGGTTGAGGGCCTTGAGCGGACCGGTCAGCGCATCGAAGCCGGTGGCGAAGACAATGATGTCGAATTCGTATTCCTTGCCGCCCGCCTTAATCCCGGTCTCGGTGATTTCCTCAATCGGGCCATCGGTGTTCGCATCGACCAGCAGCACGTTATCCTTGTTGTAGGTTTCGTAGTAGTTGGTATCGAGTGGTGTGCGCTTGGTACCGAAATGGTGCTTGGGAATGAGTTTCTCGGCGACGTCCGGATCTTTGACGGTTCGGCGGATCTTGCGCTTCAAGTAATCGGTGCAGATCTCGTTGGCGGCCTCGCTCAGCACCATGTCCTGGTAGTTGGCCAGGTTGAAGGCGAAGCCGCCCTGGTCCCACATCCGGTCGAACGCGCGCTCGCGCTCTTCGGGCGAGGCTTCCAGCGCCGATTTCGGAATGCGGTCGAGTTCGAACCCGGCGACCGATCGGCGGGTCCGCTCGATGATGCCGTCATAATCGGCTTTGCGCGCCTTGACCCGGTCGGGGTCGACTTTGCCGTTGCGCGCCGGCAGGCAGTAGTTGGGGGTGCGCTGGAATACAGTCAGCTGTTTGGCCTGCTGCGCGATGACCGGGATCGCCTGGACCGCGGTCGCGCCGGTGCCGACGACGGCGACGCGCTTGGCGGTAAAGTCGATCCCTCCATGAGGGAACCGGCTCGTATGGCACCATTTGCCGCGGAAGTTCTCGAGGCCCTTGAACGGCGGCAGGTTGGTATCGGACAGCGTGCCGACGGCGGTGATCAGAAAGCGCGCTGCCGCCGCTTCGCCGCTGTCGGTGCGCACGCGCCACAGATTACTGCTTTCGTCGAAATCGGCGCCGGTCACCCGCGTATTGAACCGGATGTCGCGCTTCAGGTCGTGACGCGCGGCGACACGCTCCAGATAACGGAGAATTTCGGGCTGCTCGGGGTAGCGTTCGGACCATTCCCACTCCTGCAACAGCTCTCTGTCCCAGGTGCAGCAGTAGACATAGGATTCGGAATCGCAGCGCGCGCCCGGATAGCGGTTCCAGTACCAGGTGCCGCCGACGGTTTCGCCCGCTTCGTATACGCGGACCTTTAGCCCCAGCCGGTCGCGCAGGGTCTTGAGCATATACATGCCGGAAAAGCCGGCGCCGATGACGATGGCGTCGAAGGTTCGCGTATCGCTACTCAATTGTCGTCTCCCTCAGGTATTTGGCGTCTCGCCGCCGACGCCGGGACGGCGATTGACAGCAGCGCGGGTCGCGTCGAACACTCCGCGCCTTCACAAGCGGGGTGGCGCGTGGCGGCACACAGGGTAGCAGGCGCAAGGCTCGGGGTCGATATCGGCGGGACCTTTACCGATGTCGCGCTCGAGGTCGGCGAGCGCCGCTACAGCGCCAAGATCCTGACGACGCCCGAGGCGCCCGAGCGCGCCGTCATCGAGGTCATCGGCACGGTGCTGCGCGAAGCCGGGCTCACTCCGAGCGACCTCTCGATCATCATCCACGGCACGACCTTGGCCACCAACGCGATCATCGAGCGCAAGGGGGCGAAGACCGCGCTCGTCACAACGCAAGGCTTTCGCGACACGATCGAGATCCGCCACGAAAACCGCTTCGAGCAATACGACGTCAACATCGACCTGCCGCCGCCTCTGGTGCCGCGGCGGCTGCGCTTTGTCGTGCCGGAGCGCATCGACGCCAAGGGCCGCACCGTCATTCCGCTCGACGAGGGCGCGGTCGAAACGCTGGGCGAGCGGTTCGCCACCTCGGGGATCGAGAGCGCCGCGATCGGCTTTCTCCACAGCTTCACCAATCCCGCGCACGAGGAGCGCACCCGCGACATCCTCGCCGCGCGCCTCCCCGGGGTCAGCCTGACCCTCTCCTGCGAGGTCTCGCCCGAGATGCGCGAATACGAGCGCTTTTCGACCGCCTGCGCCAACGCCTATGTGCAGCCGATGATCGGGCGCTATCTCGCCAATCTCGAAGCCCTGCTGCATGCCCAAGGGTTCCGCTGCCCGCTCTTTCTGATGCTGTCGGGCGGCGGGTTGACGACGGTCGCGACGGCGATCCGCTTTCCGGTGCGGCTTGTCGAATCGGGCCCGGCGGGCGGCGCGATTTTCGCCAGCCACATCGCCCGGCAATGCGGGCTCGACAAGGTCCTCTCTTACGACATGGGCGGGACCACCGCGAAGATCTGCCTGATCGACCAGTTCCAGCCGCAGACCAGCCGCGCCTTCGAGGTCGCCCGTATCTACCGCTTCAAGAAGGGGAGCGGGCTGCCGTTGCGCATCCCGGTCATCGAGATGGTCGAGATCGGCGCCGGCGGCGGTTCGATTGCGCGGGTCGACCGGTTGAAGCGGATCACCGTCGGCCCGGACAGCGCCGGTGCCGATCCGGGACCGGCCTGTTATGGCCGCGGCGGCGTGGGCGCGACCGTGACCGACGCCGACCTCCTCCTCGGCCGGATCGACCCGACGGGCTTTTCCGGCGGCCGCATGGCCTTGGACCGCGCCGCCGCCGAGGCGGCGATCGCGCGCGAGGTCGCCGCGCCGCTCGAGCTTGCGGTGTCGCTCGCCGCTTTCGGGGTCAGCGAGATCGTCGATGAGAACATGGCGAACGCGGCTCGCGTCCACGCCATCGAAAGCGGCAAGGACGCGCGCGGCCGCACGCTCGTTGCGTTTGGCGGGGCGGCGCCGCTCCATGCCGCGCGGATGGCCGACAAGCTCGGCCTCGACCGGGTCGTGGTGCCGTCCAACGCCGGGGTCGGCTCGGCGGTCGGCTTTCTGCGCGCGCCGATCGCCTACGAGATCGTGCGCTCGCAATTGCAGCGGCTCGACGCCTTCGATGCCGACGCCGCCAACGTGCTCCTCGCAGCGATGCACGCCGAGGCCGAGGCGATCGTCCGCCAGGGCGAACCACAGGCGCCGCTTGTCGAGACCCGCTCGGCCTTCATGCGCTACCGCGGCCAGGGCCACGAGATCGCCGTGCCGGTGCCGGCCCGCCGCTATCACGCCGAGGATGCCGGCGAACTCCTCGCCGCGTTCGAAGCCGCCTACCGCGCGCTCTACAGCCGGGTCATCCCCGGGGTCGAGGTTGAGATCCTCAGCTGGGTGTTGCTGTTGAGCGGGCCGGTGCCGCACGAGGCGGGCACCGGCTCCGCACTGCCGCCGCCCTCGCATCCGGCGCCGGCGCGGCGCCGGGCGGTGTTCGATCCCGACAGCGCCGATTTCATCGAGGTGGCGATCTACGAGCGCCCGGCTCTGCCGCCCGGCGCCATGATCCCCGGTCCCGCGGTCATCGTCGAAGACGAGACCTCGACCGTAATCAGCCGCCTCTTCGACGCCCGCATCGACGCCTTTGGCTATATCGAGCTGTTAAGGCGCGTCCCATAGACGCCGCTTCGCCGCGGCGCGCTCAGTGGACGCTGACCGGCTCCATATCGTTTTGCCGCACGACGGCAAAGGCGAGATCGCGGTTGGCGATGACGGCGATCCGGGTGCCGTCCGCGGCGTGCACGGCGTAGACTTCCGCGCCGTTGTCGAGGATCGGTTTGACGTAGGCGACATCATTCATCCCGAGCAATCCCAGCTCGCGTTCCGATAACTGCCTCAAACCCTCGATGTACTGCATCTCGATCTCCGTCACGCCGGCGCG
>DASYZD010000306.1:0-3249 GCA_035946655.1 Allostellaceae bacterium
AAGTAACCCTGGGCACGAAGGCGGAACGCAAGGCCAAGATGCAGGACCCGGAGATGCGGCGCCGCCTCAAGGAGGAATGGGATACCGGCATCCGGCCGACCCAGGTGGTGCAGGGCTCCGTCGGCAGCCTGATCGTGCAAACCAGGAATGTGAAGATCGACATTGGTGCGGAAGCGGCGTTCTCGACGCTGCCCGCGCCGGTCGAGATTGGCGGCGCTTCCAACTTCTTGATCAAGACCCAGGAGGGCTACCGGCTCTTGTCGCGGGTGTGTCCGCACCAGGGCGGCACGATACAGAACAGGGCCGCGCGGTTCGTCTGTCCGAACCACGGCTACCAGTACGACAAGGACGGCGGCAAGTGCCTCAACGCCGAGGGGCTGCGGATGAAGTCGTACGTGGTGACTCTCAAGGAGGGGCGCCTGATCGCGCTCGTGCCGGACGAGAAGGCCGGCAACGCGTCGAGGAGCGGGCAGACCGTGCAGCAGATCGCCGACGCGGAAGGCAAGCACGTCATCGATGCACTGCTCGACCTGGTGGTCGAAGACGATTTAGCCACGGAGTTCATCGGCCAGACCCAGGGGCGGGAGGCGGCCCAGTCGACCACCGAGCTGATCAATTCCAACGTCGTCGTGGCCGGGCTCTCGGACGGTGGCGCCCACGTCAAATTCCTGACGGCCGGGGTCTATCCGACGGATCTGTTGGCTTGGCTCGTCCGCGACGAGAAGACGGTGAGCCTGGAGGATGCGCATTACAAGCTGAGCTACCTGCCGGCTCATTTGGGCGGCTTCAAAGACCGCGGCGCGTTGCGGGAGAACGCCCCGGCCGACATCGTGGTCTATGACCTCCAAAAGCTGGAAGTGTTGCCCTCGGAAGTGGCCGAAGACCTGCCCGGCGGCGAGTGGCGGCGCATCCAGAAGTCGAGGGGATACGACTGGATCCTGGTCAACGGCCAAATCACCTTTGAAGACGGCGAGCCTACCGGCGCCATGCCCGGGCGGTTCCTGCGGAATGGCCGAGGCTGATCGGACGGCAACAGCCTAGACCACAGGCCGGGTTCACGACCAACCTGCGCCGCCGGAGGTTTTGCCGTGGCAGCGCCCGGCCGGCTTACGTAACGTAAACTGGCCGAGTGCCACCGCTGGCGTGATCGAGGGTGGCGGCTCGTTGATCGCGTTCCAGCGGCGCTTCCGCCGACCAAATGCCGTCAGCGCACCGCCAGCAGGGGATTGTGGTCGCCGCCGGCCGGCCCGCCCGGACGGCCAGTTGCGAGCAGCGTCTGGCCGGCGTGGGCCTGCTCGTGGCTAGCGATGGCGCCGGGCATGTAGCTCGGCAGGCCAATCGGGATCGCCGCGCCGGCGGGCGGGCCGGCCGGGGCGATATCGGCGAACGTGGTTTGCGGCGCCCCGCCGCCGGCGACCGGCGGATCGGTGACCAGCGTGCCGCCGTGCCCATCGGAGGCCTGCTTGAAGCTGCTCGTCGTGTAGGCCCCGAGCAGCGTCAGGTGGACGTTATGCCCTCCACCGCTGACCGTCAGCGTGCCGCTGGTGGTGGTGGTCGGTACGAAGCGTTTCGTGGTGGCACCCGGTGTGAAGGCAATCCCTCGCAGATCGATCCGGTCCGAAAGAGCTGGCTTGCCGAAACCTTTGATGGCGCCGGTAAAGCTGGCTCCGGCATCGAGCTGCAACGTGCCGCCGCTGACGAAGGTGACCGTGCCGCTGGCGGTGCCGCCGCGCGTCACCTCGAGGAGGCCGCCGTCGATCGTCCCGCCGCTTGCTTTCCCGTGAACGATCTCGGTGCCGCCCTTGCTGATAGTGGTGCCGCCCGCCGTCCCGCCCGCCGAGACGATTTGGCTGCCGCCGCTATGGATGACGGTGGCGCTGGTGGTGCCGCCGGCCAATATCTTCACAGTGACGCCCCTCGCCACGTCGTACCCGTTCAACGCATAGCCGGCGCCGATATCGAGCTTGCCACCGGTGCTGATCGTGAAGCTCGCCACGGCGTCGCCGCCGAGCAACTCCAGGGTGCCGCCGCTCTCAACGATTTCGATGCCGCCGTTGCTCACCGTGACACCGATGGCGGTGCCATAGACGTCCTGCTCGCTCTGGCTCAGCAACTGCGCGCCGCTTTCGACGCCCCCGGCAAGGATCTTCTCGCGCCCGCCGCTGTCGATCAGCGTGTGGATCGCGATGCCGCCAGCGCTGATCAGTTCGACGCTGAGGGCGTGGAGCAGCGCCGCCTCTGACCGGCCCTTAGACTCGATTTCGAGGACGCCGCCTTGGCTGGCGACGGTGCCGAACGCATTGCCGTCAACAATCTGTTCACCGCCGCCGACAAGCGTCGTTTGGAACGCAGACGCGCCGCCGGAGACGATCTGGAAGCTGGGATCGCCGACGACCGTGTTGCTGGCGGCCCCGCCCGATGAGAGAACCTGGCTGCCGCCGCTCTCGATCAACGCGCCGCTTACGGTTGCGCCCGAGATGAGGGTCTGCTGGCCCGCGCCGCTGACCACCGTGCCCCCCACAACGGCCCCCGCATCGACGACCTGCGTGGCGCCGCTGTTCACGACGGTGGCGCTGGCGGTGCCGCCGGCCAATATCTCCTCGGTGACGCCCCTCGCCACGTCGTACTGGTTCAACGCATAGCCGGCGCCGATATCGAGCTTGCCGCCGGCGCTGATCGTGAAGCTCGCCACGGCGTCGCCGGCGAGCAGCTCCAGGGTGCCGCCGCTCTCGACGATTTCGATGCCGCCGTTGCTCACCGTGACGCCGACAGCGGTGCCAAAAACGTCCTGCTCGCTCTGGCTCAGCAACTGCGCGCCGCTTTCGACGCCGCCGGCGAGGATCTTCTCGCTCCCGCCGCTGTCGATCAGCGTGTGGATCGCGATGCCGCCCGCGCTGATCAGTTCGACGCTGAGGGCGTGGAGCAGCGCCGCCTCTGACCGGCCCTTAGATTCGATTTCGAGGATGCCGCCTTGGCTGGCGACAGTGCCGAACGCCTTGCCGTCAACAATCTGTTCACCGCCACCGACAAGCGTCGTTTGGAACGCAGCAGCGCCGCCGGAGACGATCTGGAAGCTGGGATCGCCGACGACCGTGTTGCTGGCGGCCCCGCCCGACGCGAGAACCTGGCGCCCGCCGTTGCTCACCGTGACGCCGATGGCGGTGCCATAGACGTCCTGCTCGCTCTGCTCGCCCAGCAACTGCGCGCCGCTTTCGACGCCCCCGGCGAGGATCTTCTCGCGCCCGCCGC
>DASYZD010000307.1:0-3649 GCA_035946655.1 Allostellaceae bacterium
CTGAGGTGCAGTCACGATCGACAAGGCGCGCTCCCAAGGGCGCTCGGGGCCAAGCTCTTGCTATCGTCGCGGTCGGCGACGGCGCGCGCCGCGCCTCCGACGGTGCCGAGCGGGAAGCGTCTAGCTACGGATCGGCGAGCAGACATGTCAACGTTTTCTTTGATTTTACCAATCTAGGACTCTACTACTATCGCCGTTCTCGACAGCGATCGAAACCATGTCTGATATCCCGTCCGATCTCGAACAATTGCGCCGACGCATCGACGAGATAGACGACAGGCTGCAGGATCTCCTGATCGAGCGCATCAATGTTGTTTCACACGTCGCCGCGCACAAGCGAGGCAATGGCGGTGTCGCCGCGCATCAGCCGGCCCGCGAGGCGGAAATCATCCGCCGGTTGATCGCGCGCAATCATGACCGGTTCCCGCCGGCGACGCTGGTGCGGATCTGGCGCGAGCTGCTGGCAGCGACCACTCGCCTGCAGGGCGCCTTCACCATAGCGGTCTATGCGCCGCCCGAAGCGCCGGGTTTTTGGGATCTTGCGCGCGATCATTATGGCAGCCACACGCCGATGCTGACCTACCGCTCGACCGCGCAGGTCATCCGCGCGCTGACCGAGGGGCAAGCGGCAATCGGCGTTTTGCCGATGCCGGAGGAAGAGGAGCCCGATCCCTGGTGGCGCCATCTCTTGTCGACCCAAGACAACGCGCCGCATGTCATTGCTCGCCTCCCGTTTGGCCCCCGCGGCAACGCCCGCCCGGACAACGCTGACGCACTGGCGATCGGCCATGGCCGCCAACAGGAGACCGGGCGGGACCGCACGTTGATCGCCACCGAAAATGCCCCGGACATCAGCCGTGGGCGCATGTTCTCGACGCTGTCCGCGCTCGGCCTCGTTCCTACCTTCATGGCGTCCTGCCAGCACGCCGAGGGGGTAAACACGTTGATCGAGATCGACGGTTTCGTGCCAGCTTCCGATCCGCGCCTGGCTGGCCTTAGAGACCACCTCGGGCCGGCGCTCTACCGGCTCCTGGGGTTTGGCGGGTACGCCGTGCCGCTCTCCGCGACAGAGCCGTTGTCGCCGCGGATCGCGGGGTCCGCGACATCGCCCGGTATCGCTGCCGCGGCAGTAAAAGGTTGAGCCGATGACGAGCGCGACCGCCCCGGTCCCCCGGCCGGGCATCCTCGACATCGCCCCCTATGTCGGCGGCGAGGCGACGGTGCCCGGTGTCCTGCGGCCGATTCGCTTGGCCTCGAACGAAAGCGCGCTCGGGCCCAGCCCCAAGGCGGTCGCCGCCTATCGTGCGCTCGCGGCCGACATCCACCGCTATCCCGACGGCAGCTCGGCACAACTGCGCGACGCGCTCGGCCGCCATCATGGGCTCGATCCCGAGTGCATCGTGTGCGGCTCCGGTTCCGACGAGTTGATTGGGCTCCTGCTGCGCGCCTATGCCGGACCGGGGAGCGAGGTGCTCTACAGTCGGCACGGCTTTCTGATGTATCCGATCGGCGCCCAGGCGGTCGGCGCAACCCCGGTCGCGGTGCCCGAGCGTCAACTCACCGGCGATGTCGACGGGTTCCTCGCGCGCGTCACCGAGCGCACCCGGATTGTCTTTGTCGCCAACCCGAACAACCCGACCGGGACCTATCTGCCGGCCGAGGAGATGGCGCGCCTCCATGCCGGGTTGCCGCGCAACGTCGTGCTGGCGATCGACGCGGCCTACGCCGAATTTGTCAGCCGCAACGACTACGAGCCTGGGATCGCCCTCGTCAACCGGGCCGAAAACGTCGTGATGCTGCGCACCTTCTCGAAGGTTTACGCGCTCGCCGGGTTGCGCCTCGGCTGGGCCTATTGCCCGCCGGCGATCGCCGACGTCTTGAACCGGATCCGCGGACCCTTCAACGTCAGCGCACCGGCGCTCGCCGCCGGGGTCGCCGCCGTCGAAGACGTCGCTGCGCTTGCCCGCGCCCGCGCGCACAATCAGCGCTGGCTGCCGTGGTTCTCCGAGCGCCTCACCGCGCTTGGCCTCACGCTGACGCCGAGCGTCGGCAATTTTGTCCTGCCGCGCTTTCCCGATGATCCCCGCCATAACGCCAGTGCGGCATCTGCCTTTCTGCAGGCGCGCGGGATCTTGACCCGGCAGATGGGCGCCTACGGCCTGCCGGAGTATCTGCGGATCACCATCGGCACCGGGGAGGAAATGGAGATCGTGGCGGCGGCACTGAGTGAATTCATGGCCGCGGCATGAGCGCCGGGCTGTTCGATCGGGTCGCTCTGATCGGGGTCGGGCTGATCGGATCCTCGCTCGCCCGGGTGCTGCGGCGTGACTGGCCGGAGACGGCGATCGTCGCCTGTGCGCGAACGCGCGAGACCTTGGAGACCGTTCGCCGGCTCCGGCTCGCCGACGAGACGCATGACGACCCCGTCGCCGCGGTCAAGGGCGCCGATCTGGTGGTGATCGCGACGCCGTTATCGGCCTACGCGGAGATCGCCGGGCGGATCGCGCCGGCGCTGCGCGACGGCGCCATTGTCACTGATGTCGGCTCGGTGAAGGGTGCGGCGATCGCCGCCCTGCGGCCGGAACTGCCGAGCCGGGTGCATTTCGTTCCGGGCCACCCGGTCGCCGGAACCGAGCATTCCGGGCCGGAAGCGGGGTTTGCCGAACTGTTCAGGGATCGCTGGTGCATTCTAACGCCGACCCCCGAAACCGCGCCCGAGGCGGTCGCCAAGATCACTCGGCTGTGGGAGAAGGCCGGCATGCGGGTCGTGACGATGGAGGCCGAGCACCACGACAAGGTGCTGGCGGTGACCTCGCATCTGCCGCATCTGATCGCCTACACGATCGTCGGCACCGCGACCGAGCTCGGCGAGGATCTGCAGTCGGAGGTCGTTGCCTTTTCCGCCGGAGGGTTCCGCGATTTCACCCGCATCGCGGCTTCCGACCCGGTGATGTGGCGTGACATCTTTCTCGAAAATCGCGAGGCGGTCTTGGAGCTGTTGCAGCGCTTCAGCGAGGATTTGACCGCGCTCCAGCGCGCGATCCGCCGGGGTGACGGCGAGACGCTGCACGCATGGTTCACCCGTACCCGTGCGATCCGCCGCTCGATCATCGAAGCCAAACAGGCGTAAACTCCCTTCCCTAATAATTCCGCGTTCCCGGCGAAGGCTGGGACCCATGTCGGAAGCGCTCCGTCCTTTGTCCAACGGATCACGGGCTTCGCCGGGAACTCGGCTTCTTTTGCATCGCTCGCGATTTTTCGACCAGGTATGATTCCAGCGAGCGCGGAACGGTGTGGCGCGAGAGGGTGCCAAATGTACGCAGTGATTTTCGAGGTCGAACCCGAACCGGCGCGCCGCCAGGATTATCTCGATATCGCCGCGCGGCTGCGTCCCGAACTCGAACGGATCGACGGTTTCATCTCGGTCGAGCGCTTTCAGAGCCTCACCACGCCGGACAAGATCCTGTCATTGTCGTTCTGGCGCGACGAAGCCGCGGTCGTGCGCTGGCGCGCGCACGAAGAGCACCGCGCCGCGCAGCGCGCCGGCCGCACCGGCATATTTCGTGCCTACCGCCTGCGCGTCGCCGCGGTGGTACGAGACTATGGCATGGACGAACGGGCGGAAGCCCCGCAGCCCCCACCCGAGACC
>DASYZD010000308.1:0-4677 GCA_035946655.1 Allostellaceae bacterium
AGTGCAGATCAAACGGCGGCAGCTTCATACCCGCCACCACCACTTCCGCAACGCCCGCGACCCCGGCGGCGAGGCGTGCGAGTTGCGGCTGGACTTCGAGCACAACGCGCCCGCCGCGCCCGGCCACCAGCGGGGCGTACCGCACGAACTGGATCGTGTCGCCGAACCCTTGCTCCCGGTGTAAGAGGATTGTCTTGCCGGCGAGCGGCCCACCGTCCCAAACCGGTTCGGCAAAGTCTCTCGGTACGTGCCGTCTCGTTCGCAGGCGCCATTCGTAGCCGGGCCACCCATTCGCGAAATCGCCGGCGACCAGCTGCGCCAGTGAGAGGTTCCAGTGCGCCTCGGCGTGATCGGGTATGACCGCGATGGCGCGCCGATAGCATTCGGCCGCGCCGGCGATGTCGTTGCGCGCCATCAGCGCTACGCCCAGGTTGCAGTGCGAGGCGACATGATCGGGATGAGAGGCCAACACCTGGCGGTAACTCTCGGCCGCCTCCTCGGATCTATCGAAGCCGTGGAGGAGCGCACCGAGATTGCACCGGGCGTCAGCATGATCGGGCTTCAATTCGAGCGCGCGACGATAGCTTTCCGCCGCGTCGGCGAGCCGCCCGCGTTGCTGCAAGGCAAAGCCGAGGCCGGTGTGGGCATCGACCAACTGGGGTTCTGTCGCGATCGCCTTGTGGTACCAATCGATCGCGCCATCAAAATCGCCCTGTTCGCGCAGCAGATTGCCGAGGTTGACATAGGCCGCGCCAAAGCTGGGCTGCGCCGCGATCGCGCGCCGCAAGCTCTCCGCCGCTTCCGCACGGCGGCCGAGCTTGTTCAGGGCCAAGGCGAGATTGTTGTACGCCTCGACAAAGTCGGGCTTGGCGGCGACCGCGCGGCGATAGCTCTCGACCGCCTCGTCGAGGCTTCCTTGCGCTTGAAGCGCTGTGCCGAGATAGTTGTGCGCGTCGGCATGATCGGGCTTAAGCGCGATCGCGCGACGATAGCATTCGATCGCCTCGGCCGGACGCTGCTGCCTGAACAGCACGAAACCCAAATGATTGTGCGGATCGGGATGACCCGGATTGGCCTCGACAGCGAGGCGGTGGCTCGCTTCCGCCTCGGCAAGCTCGCCCCGGTCGCGCAGCATCAGGCCGAGATTGTCGTGCGCGACTGCGAGCCGGGGATTGACGGCAATCGCCTGGCGCACGAGAGCGATCCCGGCTTCGCGATCGAGTTGCTGATAGCGAACGCATCCCGCCAGATGCAGGGCGTCGCCATGCGTCGGATCCATCGCCAGGATCCGCTCGTAACCCAGCGCCGCGGAATCGAGCTGGCCGGCCTGGTGGTGCTCGACCGCGCTCTTCAGGATCTCTACGAGGTCGTTCGGCACGAATTTATTCTGTGCAACCGAGGGGTTCGTCTGTGCACCGCCCAGCACCGATGCGCATGGCTTACGGCTAGTGGCTCAGATTGGTCAACGATGTCGCCTCGGCTGCGCTGGTCTGCGGCGAATAGGTGATCAGCGTGCCGCCACCGGGATCGCGGTGCGCCTGGAAGCCCGCCGCCGCATACTGGCCCAATAGCGCCAGATCGATTGCCTGCGTGCCGTTGTCAACCCTAAGCGTGCCGCCGCCGGCGCCGTTGCCGGTATAGCTGAGCGCGGTTTGGCTCTCGAAGGCGAGATCGGTTAGATCGATCGCGTCGCCGCCGGCAAACCCCGATATGGCCCCGGTGAACGCCGCCGAGTGATCGAGCTTGAGGATGCCCGCGGCGCCGTCGGCAAAATCCGTGTTCTCGGCCGATGCGCCAGCGAATTCGAGCGTCGCGGTGGCGGCGATTGTCGCTACCCCGCTGCCGGTGGCGGCGCCGTCGACGCTGAGCGTGCCGGCGTCCGCCCGCAACGCCCCAGAATTTACGATCGCACTGCCGATGACGAGCCCGCCCGGGCCGGTAGCCTCGATCAACCCCGAGTTGGAGATGCTGTTGCGTCCGGTATCGAGGATCAGCGGATCGACCCCGGTGGCGTCGATCACGCCCCCGTTCCTCAGCATCATCGCCGCGTCGCCAATTCGGCCGGCGCCGGTGATCGTGTTGTCGCGGTTAGTGAGGGTGGCGCCAAACCCGCTATCGACAATCGCGTTTGCGGTGTTGTCCGACAGAGCGATCCGACCGCCGCCTTCGAGCGTGACACCGTCGGAGAGGACGACGAGCTCGGTCCCCGCGCCGGTTGAGTTGAGCGCGATCGTGCCGGTGTTGTCGATGCTCCCGCCCAACGGCAATGTCGCGCCGTCGCCGATCGTCATGCTGCCCGCGTTGCGTGTGGTCGGCGCGCCGTTGAACACGAAGTTGGCGGCGCCGAGCGAGGCCACCGCGACGCCCTCGATCGTGATCGTCTCCCCGGAGCCGAGCGTCAGCACGGCGTTGCCGTTGGCGTCGTTCGCCATCCGGGATTGCAAATCGGCAAAGCTCGAGATCCCCGAGAACCCGATCAGGTCGACCCGGCTGCTCGCCGGGTTGAAGCCGTAGATCCGGTCGCGGCCGATCGGCCGGGCGAACACAAAGAGGTCGTTGGCGCCCGACCCGGTCAAAGTATCGGTGCCGCTCAACGCGAATACGGGATTGCCCGGCGCGTAGGCCTCGACATTGTCCCCGACAAAGGCGCTGGTCTGCCTACCATCGGGGCCGATCCAGCTCTCGCTCACCGGGAGCACGACCGCGCCGACGAAATCGCCGGACGGCGTGATCGCCAGCGAGGACGGATTGCTGCTCTCGACAGACCAAGAGCCATCGCCGAGATCGGTCCCGGCATTAAGGCTCCAGCCGGCGGGGATGCCGGCGATCGTGACCGCGATCATGCCACCGCCTGCCGGGTCGGGCAGCGCGAGGTTGATTGGGCTGCCCGCGACGCCCGCCGGCACGGTGGCCACAACCGTCCCGCTGGCGCTGTAGAAAACACCCTCGCTGTCCCTCGCCGTCACGGTGATGGTGTCGCCTTGGGCGAAGGTAACATTGCCGATCGACCAGGCTTCGGGCGCCGTGGCTGACGAGTAGCTGATCGAGAGCGCGCCGAGTGTCGTGCCGTTGTCGACCGCATTGATCGTGATCGTGCCGATAAATCCGTCCGTTACGGCGCCGGTTACATCATGACCGCCCGCGGATGCGCCGAGCAGGCTCAGTTGCAACGGGAATGTTGTCCCGGTCAGGGTTGCCGAGCCGGTTCCCGAGCCGAAATTCGTGCCGCTCAAATCCGCCCCGGTCAGGGTTGCCGAGGTCAGGTTTGCGTTGTGCAGGTCTGCCCCGGTCAGGTCCGCCCCGCTCAAATCTACCCCGCCGCCGGTTGCGTTGTGCAGGGTTGCCCCGCTCAAATTTGCCCCGCTCAGGTTTGCATTGACCAGGGTCGCCCCGGTCAGGTCCGCATTGGTCAGGGTCGCTCCGGTCAGGGTTGCTCCGGTCAGGTCTACCAACCGTATGTTGGCACCGGTCAAATCTGCATTGGTCAGATTGGCATCGACCTGGCTTCCGCTCAGGCTTGTGTATGCTTGGGCGACGAGCGCCAGCACCTCGCTGCCGCTGGTTGTGCTGCCACCCAGGCTCGAACTGACCGTCAGGGTCAGAAGATCTCTCAGCGAAAAGTTCGTCCCCGTCGGCACCACCACCACCAGCGACCCCAGATCCGATACCGGTATCGCGGTGATCGACGACCCAGTGAATGACGACGCGGGGGAATGGGTGTCGACCAGCGTCCAGCCCGAGGATAGCCCTGTGATCGTCGCATTGCTCGCCAGCGTATCGCCCGCCACCGCGCTTGCCCCGAGCGGCGTCAACGTCACGGTCTCGCTACCGTAGAACGCAAACCCGGAGGGCCCGCTGAAGCTCGGCGGCTCGGCCTGCTGCGTGGCGGTCACGGTCAGGGTCTCGCCGGCGCTTGCCGTACTGACGCCCTCGCTCGAGATCACCGTCAGGGTTAAGAGGTCGGTCGCAGCATCTGCCAGCTCCGGCGCCACCACAACCAGCGACCCCAAATCCGATACCGGTATCGCGGTGATTGGCGACCCAGTGAACGACGACGCGGGGGAATGGGTGTCGACCAGTGTCCAGCCCGCCGAAAGTCCCGCGATCGTCGCGCTCAGCGCGTCGTCCGCATCGCCGGTCACCGTCAGATTGGCCAAACTGACTGACACGCCGCCGCTGAACACCGTGCCGCCGGTAAAAGTCGGCGCCTCGGCACTGTCGCCGACACTCACCGCCAGCGAAGTCGTCGCCACCGCGCTCGCCCCGCCCTCGCTCGCCCCCGCGCTCAGCTGAAGCGTAAAGAGCGTCCCCTCGGCCCCGACCGGCGACACCAGGGTCAGCGCCGCCAGGCTTCCCGCCCCGGCGCTCCATACCCCGGACCCCAGGCTCGCCGCCCCGTCGCCGACGAGCGACCACCCGGCGGGCACCCCGGTCAGCGTCACCGCCGCCAGCGTGTCGTCGCCGTCATAGGCGCGCTCCGCCAGTCCCAGCCCGATCGTCAGAGCCGCCCCCGGAACTTCGGCGAGGCCGACCCCGCTCGCCGTCAAGAGCGGCGCCTCGGCACTGTCGCCGACACTCACCGCCAGCGAAGTCGTCGCCACCGCGCTCGCCCCGCCCTCGCTCGCCCCCGCGCTCAGCTGAAGCGTAAAGAGCGTCCCCTCGGCCCCGACCGGCGAC
>DASYZD010000309.1:0-3037 GCA_035946655.1 Allostellaceae bacterium
GCCGTGTTCCGCACTGCCAAGATCGCCCTGCCGGCACGCGTCAAGCCGCTCGCCCCGCCGCCCGCGACACCGCCACCCAAACCACCCGGCAAACGCCGCGGCCGCCCGAGGCGTAGTGCCACGGCTGCCCGAATTTCGCCAAAAGCCTCATAATATCAGAGCCTTGATAAAATCAGGTGTTCAAGTCGGGCCAAAGCTGTCGTTCGGAGATTGTCGTCGGCTCGCGCGACATTCACCTTGCCGCCGTATCGAGCGACCGCATCGTGTTGCCCAGCTTGTTCGATCCGATCGGCCAGCCTTTCAAGATGCCATTGACTTGCGAGATGCTGTCCTTGACCTGTGGCTGGCAGCAGGTCTCGACATGGTCGCGGCTTGCCGGTGAAATGACGCGGCGCGGCGGACCTTCCCTCAAGCGGCCTCGGCGGGCAAGCGGATCGGCCGGTCGGGGAAGGCGAGCTGGTCGCGATCGCGCCAGTTCGGCCGCACGTAGTTGATCTCCATCAGCCGGCGCACGCCGATGATCGGCCGCCTCTCGAAGCCGTGCCAGGTATCGGCGCCGGGAATGAAGATCGCGGCGCAGTCGAATTCTGCCGAAGACGATCCGACCCGGCCGCGCTGCGCATCGTAGATGTCGGTGCCCCAATCGGCGGCGTCGGGCCCCGTGCACAGATAGACGACCATCGAGAACAGCTTGTCCGGGATGTCGCAATGCGGCTCCAGCCACATCCCGTCGGTGTCTTGGATGTACTCGATGCGCAAGTGGCTGCCGTCGACCGGGACCATCAGGGTCTCGGCCAAGGCCTGCGCCACCTCCGGGCGCTGTAAGGCGCTGGCGAGCACGGCACACGGCGCGTAGCGGGCGATGCGCTCGGCATTGAAGAACAGCCGCTTGTCATTGAACGAGGCGCGCGTGCCGTCAGTCGCGCCGACCACCGGCGGCGGCAACGGCAGGCTCAGGATCCCGACGCACATGCTCTCCGGCAGTACGTCCTTGAGCCGCCAATGGCGGAACGGCCAGTCGGCGCGTTCGGCGGCGGCGAGCGCGCCGGTGAAATGCCGCGCGACGGCGGCAGGCTCGGGCAGGCGGGGAAACCGCATCGGGCCGCTCCTTATCGCGCGCTGCCGATGCGGCGCGGTGCCAGGTCGATGATCTTGCGCACCAGCGGGATCGATTTCGCCACCGCGCTGACCTGATGGCGCCATTCCTCGCGCCGCACATACCACTCCGAATCGACATAGCAGAGCTGCAGGCTCATGCGCTGGCCCTTCTGCGGCAGAAAGCCGTGCCAGGAGTGGTCGCAGACGCGGAACATCAGCATATGGCCGAATTCCGGCGCGAACTCGAAGGCCATGTCGTTACGGTCGGCGCTGCGCAATACCCGCAGCCGGCCGCGCGCATAGGGCCAGCTGGGCGTGAACCCGACCAGCACGGTGATGATCTTGTGCGGCGAATCGGGGTGCGCGTAGCCCTCGTTGTAGCGCCCGCTGGTATTGCCCATCATGACCGCGACCGGCGGGCAGCGGCTCAGGTCGATGTCGAATTTCTCTTCGACGAGGCCGCGGAAACGCGGGCTCATCAGTTCGGCGAGCACGGCGGCGAAATGCGGGCCATAGGCAAGGCTTGGCATCGCGTAGCTGCCGCGGTCGGGGATCTGCGGCGCGTCGTCCAGCACGGCGTCGCGGCATCGCGCTGGGATCGCCTGCTCGACAAAAGCGAAATCGTAGGGGTCGCGGGTGAGCGGAGCCGCAGCGATCGCCGCTGCGTCGAGATACTTGAACAGGGGCTCTACGTTGGCCATGCGCTCTCTCCTTTATCGCATCAGAACCGCGGCAGGCCGGGTCTGCCACGCGGGGTGACCGCGACGCCCTCGACCTCGACGAGCCATTCCGGCCGGCATACCGGGCCCTCGACCGCCACCACCGGCAGCCCCGGCAACCGGTGGCCGAGGCGCTGCCGGACCGACGGAAAATCTGCCGGATTGCGCAGATAGACGATCAGGTACAGCAGATCGTCGAGACGGCCCGCGCCGGCCGCTAGCAGCGCCTCGACATTGCCGAGGGCGCGGTCGAGCTGGGCGTGCACGTCGCCCCGGTGCACGACCTCGCCGTTATGGTCGATGCTCGCGGTCCCCGAGATGAACAGGTGCGTGCGATCGGCGTAGGAGACGCTGGCGCCGCGCTCGAAGGTCACGCCGTAACGGTGGGTCGGGCAAAGCCGCGACAAATCGTTGAGGTAAGAAAGCTGACCGGGCGCCAGGTCGAGCTGCGAATAGGCGTCGAGCGCGACGAGGTCCGATCGGTGGGCGCAGGCCCCCTCGATGCCGGTGGAAGCGATGTAGTGTGTCGCCTCGGTCAAGCCCTGCTCGGCAAAAATGGCGCGGCGGCTATTGACCATGCCGGCATAAAACACATCGATGTCCTTGACGTAGACCCAGGTGCGTACGCAGTGCTGGCGCAGCGAGGCGCCGTTGGCGGCGAGCGCGCCGATCAGGGCTTCGAACACGCCGCGGGTCTGCGCTTCCGCTGCGGCCGCGCCGACGGAGACTCCGGCGCACAGCCCGGTCGTCCACAGATGGCGGGCGCCGTTTTTCTCGACCAGCAAATGACCCGGCCCGACGCGCCGCTTCGCGAGCCCAGCTGGGTCGGTCACGTGATAGGCGAGCAGGGCCAGTTTGGCGCCCGACAGCGGCCGCTGCTCGATCCGCGACACCGCGACCGGATCCTCCTCCGGCCCGGGCACCAGCCCGCCCCGGCGCAATTGTGTCGCCTGGTTCAGCGCGTCGCTGAGAAAGATCCGCCGGAACACGGCGCTCTCGGGCGTCAGGCCGAGGTCGCGCAATGCTCCGGCATAGCCGGCGGCGACGCTTGCCTGCTCGCTCGCAAAGTCGCCGCGCACCCCGGGCTGAACAGCGATGACGTGCTCTCCGCCGCCGGCCCTTTCAACGCTTTTGCTGGCGACCTCGGCTGGCGCGAACATGGCGACGATCCCCCTTCTCCCCTGCGAGCGCTGTTATGTGCCGGGCCGTGACGGCGGCAT
>DASYZD010000310.1:0-4817 GCA_035946655.1 Allostellaceae bacterium
TGATCGGCGCCCGTGCCGACATCGACACCAAACCCGAACTCGAAATCTATGCCGACGATGTCAAGTGCAGCCATGGCGCCAGCGTCGGCGATCTCGACGAGGCGGCGCTGTTTTATCTGCGGGCCCGCGGCATCCCGGGCGAGGAAGCCCGCCGCATGCTGATCGACGGTTTCCTGCGCGAGGTGGTGGAAACGATCGACGATTTCGCGACCCGCGTGCATCTCTTGCGCCGCCTCGCCGGGCGGCTCGGCGGTCTTGAGGATTAGGATGGCTGGCTTGAGGATTAGGATGGCTGGAGGCGTAAGGATGGCCGGGTTCGATCCACGCGAGCTGCGCCGCGAGTTTCCGATTTTCGAGCGCAATCCCGGCCTCGTATTCCTCGATTCCGGCGCCAGCGCTCAGAAGCCGCGCCAGGTCATCGACGGCATCGCCGAGTTCTACCGCAGCGACTACGCCAACGTGCATCGCGGCGTCTACCAGTTGAGCGCGCGCTCGACCGACCGGTTCGAAGAGGCACGCGAGACGGTGCGCGCCTTCCTCAACGCGACGCACGAGCGCGAGATCGTCTTCGTGCGCGGCGCCACCGAGGCGATCAACCTGGTCGCCCACAGCTGGGGCCCCGCCCATATGAAGCCCGGCGACGAGGTGGTGATCAGCGATCTCGAGCATCACTCCAACCTCGTGCCGTGGCAGATGCTGTGCCGGCGGGTCGGCGCCCGCCTCGTCGTGTCGCCGACCGACCTGACCGGCGAATTCGACCTCGCGCGCTTCGAGGCGCTGCTCGGGCCGCGCACCCGGCTCGTCGCGGTCACCCATATTTCCAACGTCACCGGGGCCCTCTTGCCGGTTGCCCGCATCGTCGAATTGGCCCATGCCAGGGGCGCGCTCGTGCTGGTCGACGGCTGCCAGGCGGTGCCGCGCATGCCGGTCGACGTCCAGGCGCTCGGCTGCGATTTCTACGCATTTTCCGGGCACAAGGCCTATGGTCCGACCGGGACTGGAATCCTCTACGGGCGCTGGGATGCGCTCCTCTCGATGCCGCCCTGGCAAACCGGCGGCGGCATGATCGCCAACGTCACCTACGAGCAGACCGAGTTCCAGGAGCCGCCGCACCGCTTCGAGGCCGGCACTCCCGATATCGCCGGCGCCGTCGGCCTCGCCCAGGCGATCGGCTTTATCGAGCGGTTGGGCCGCGACAAGATCCGCGAGCACGAGGCGGCGCTGACCGGGTATGGGGTCGACCGCCTGTCGCGCATCCCAGGCGTGCAGCTCGTCCCTGGCGGGCAGCGCCGGCTCAGCATCCTTTCCTTCAACCTCGACGGCGTCCACCCGCACGATGTCGGCACCGTGCTCGACCAGCACGGCGTCGCCGTGCGCGTCGGCCATCACTGCGCCCAGCCGCTGATGGACAAGCTCGGCATCGCCGGCACGGTGCGCGCCTCGTTCGGAGTCTATAACGACGAAGGCGACATCGACCGCCTGGCCGCGGCGATCGAGGCCTGCCGGGAGATGTTCCAGCGATGAGTGATGACCTGCGCGAACTCTATCAGGACATCATCCTCGATCACGGCCGCCACCCGCGCAACCAGCGCGCGCTCGACCACCCGACCCATCTGGCGCGGGGGCACAACCCCTTATGTGGCGACCGGGTGACGGTCTATCTCGCGATCGAGGGGGAGCGCATCGCCGATGTCAGCTTCGAGGGGCGCGGCTGCGCGATCTCGACCGCGGCCGCCTCGCTGATGACCGAAGTTCTGAAAGGCAAGACGCTCGACGAGGCGCGCCGGCTCTTCGCTCAGTTCCATGCGAACGTTACCGGCGGCACCCCCGAAGCGCTGCCCGAGTCGCTGCAGGAGGATGCCGAGCGCCTGGAACCGCTGACCGGCGTGCGGGCCTATCCGGTCCGCATCAAATGCGCCACCCTGCCGTGGCATGCCTTCGAGGCGGCGCTCAAATCGGGCCTCGCCGGCGATACGGTCAAGACGGAGTAGCAGGATTTGCTTATTGATGCGTTCTTCGAGACGCGCCTTTCAGGCGCTCCTCAGGATGACGTGAGATATTGATGCAATTTAGAAAAAGACCGTCATCCTGAGGAGGCTGCGAAGCGGCCGTCTCGAAGGACGCACAGCGACACGGAGCAGCCTGATGTCGACCGACGAGGACCGCGACTATTTCGATTTCGACACCCCGGCACCGGCCGCGACCGAAGGGGTGGAGCGCCCCGAGGGCGACGACGATCCGGCGCTCTTGGAACCGGTGCTCGAGGCGCTAAAAACCGTGCAGGACCCCGAGATCCCGGTCAATCTGGTCGAGCTCGGGCTGATCTATGAGTTGCTCGTCAAGAAGGGCGGCATCGTCTTTGTCGAGATGACGCTGACGACGCCGGCGTGCCCGGTCGCGCAAAGCATGCCGGGCGAAGTCGAAGCGGCGATCGGCACGGTGCCCGGGGTCAGCGAGGTCCGCGTCAAGCTGGTCTGGACGCCGCCCTGGGACAAGGACCGGATGAGCGAGGAAGCCAAGCTCGAACTCGGCATGATGTAACCGCGCGTCGGACGCTTCACCCGCCAAGCGCGGCTTCGAGATCGGCAATGAGATCGTCGGGGTGCTCGATCCCGACTGAAAGGCGCAACAGATCCGGCGGGACCGGGCTGCCGGTGCCCTCGATCGAGGCGCGGTGCTCGACGAGGCTCTCGACCCCGCCCAATGAGGTCGCGCGCTTCCACAAGTCGACGCGGGCGGCCGTGGCGATCGCCGCCGCCGCGCCGCCCTTCACGCGAATGCTCAGCATGCCGCCGAACCCGCCCGTCATCTGGCGCGCGGCGACCCTATGGCCGGGGTGGCCGGGCAAGCCCGGATAGAGGACGGCCGCCACGTTCTTGTGTTCCGTCAGGCGCTCGGCGATGCGCTGGGCGGAATGCGAGGCGCGCTCGACCCGCGGGAAGAGCGTGCGCATGCCGCGCATCAGCAGATAGGCTTCCAGACTGCCGAGAATGGCGCCGCCGCCGCTGCGTGCCGCGACGAGGCGCTGCCAGAATTCGTCCTCGCGCGCCGCGGTCAACGAGCCGGCGATCACATCGCTGTGGCCGTTCAGGTATTTCGTCGCCGAATGCATGACGATGTCGGCGCCATGATCCAAGGGGCGGGTCAGCACCGGGGTCGCCGCGGTGCTGTCGACGGCGAGGAGCGCGCCGGCCTTGTGCGCAATCTCGGCCGCGCCGACGATATCGGTGATCGACCACAACGGGTTGGCCGGCGTCTCGATCCACAGGAGCCGGGTGCGGCCGGGCTGCACCGCGCGGCGCACCTCGTCGAGCGCGGTGGCGTCGACGAAATCGACCTGGAGCGCGCCCTTCGCATCGGCTGCGGCGAGCCGGCGGCGCAAGGCCCAATACATGATTCGCGGCGCCACCACATGGGCGCCAAGCGGCAGGCTGTCGAACATCGCAGTCGCCGCCGCCATCCCCGAAGCAAAGAGAAGCGAGGCGGCGCCGCCTTCGAGCGCGGTCAATAGCGCCTGCGGCTGGTCGTAGCCGGGATTGTCGGACCGGCCATAGGAGCGGCCACGGCGGTACTGGTTGTCGGGATCGCGCTCGAAGGTGGTCGCGGTGTGGAGCGGCAGGATGACGGCGCCGGTCGCGGGATCGGTCCAGCCGAGCCCCTGCGCGGCGAGGGTGGCGGGGTGCGGCCTGTTGCGCGGCATCGGTCGAGCCTCCGAAGCTTCCTCTCCCCATGCTACAGTGGAGTTCGCTCAGATCGGATGGTCATCTCGAACGCCATGCTCACCCGCCGCCGTCTGCTCCTCCTCCCGCTGCTTCTGGTGTGCGCGGCCACCCCGCTGCACGCCCAGTTGGCACAGTTCCAGGCCGCCCCCTTGACCATCGTCACCGCGACAGGGCCGCATAAATTCACGGTCGAACTCGCCACCACGCCCCGGCAGATGGAGCAGGGGCTGATGTTTCGCCAGAGCCTCGCGCCCGACGCCGGGATGCTGTTCGATTTCGCCACGCCGTCGCGGGCGACGATGTGGATGAAGAACACCCTCATACCGCTCGACATGCTGTTCGTCGATGCCACCGGGCGCATCGTCAACATCCACGAGCGCGCGGTGCCGGGCTCGCTCGCGACGATCCCCGCGGCGGCGCCGGTGCGCGCCGTCATCGAATTGAATGGCGGCACCGCTGCGCGGCTCCAAATCCGGCCGGGCGACCGCGTAATCTTTCGGATTTTTACCGGCACTCGATAACCGACCCCGCGCGGGGCATGCCCCTACCAGGTCGCGAACATCACCGCGACGGCGAGCGCCATCGCCGCGGTCGACAGCCAGCCGACCGCCCACAGCGGACGCGGCAGGGTGAACGCGCCCATCACGTCGTGCCGCATCGTCATCAGCATCATCACGACCATCAGCGGCACCGCGATGACGCCGTTGACGACGGCACTCCAGAACAGCGCCTTGATCGGGTCGAGGTCGATGAAGTTGATCGCCACCCCAATCAGCGTACCGGCGACGATCGTGCCATAGAACGCCTTGGCCTCGCGCGGCAGGCGCGCCAGGCCGGTCTGCCATCCCATAGCCTCGGCCAGGCCATAGGCCGCCGATCCGGCGAGCACCGGGATCGCCAGGAGACCGGTGCCGACGATGCCGCAGGTAAAGAAGGCAAACGCGAACTCGCCGGCGATCGGACGCAGCGCCTCGGCCGCTTGTTCAGATGTCTGGATGTCAGTGACGCCGTGGAGGTGCAGCGTCGCGGCGGTGGTGATGATGATGCAGAGCGCGATCAGGTTCGACAGCCCCATCCCGAGATAAGTGTCGATCT
>DASYZD010000311.1:0-22147 GCA_035946655.1 Allostellaceae bacterium
CGCTGACGGACATCATCGAAGCCTGGGCGCGGCGCCACGACAAGCGCGAGGTGATGAAAGCCTTTGCCGGGCGCGGCATCCCGTGCGGCGCGGTCCTCGACACGGCCGAAGTGTTGGCTGACGCGCATCTGCGCGAGCGCGGCACGATCGTCGACCTCGACCATCCGACGCGCGGCCGGTTCTCGACGATCATCAGCCCACTGCGCCTGTCAGCTTCCCCGCTCGAGCCGCGCCGCGCGCCGCTCTACGGCGAACATACCGCCGACGTTTTGCGTGGCCTCGCCGGATATGGTGACGATGAAATCAAGACGCTGCGCGACAAAGGGGTGATCACCCAGGCAAAGTAGCTGGTCGCGGCCGGGCTTTACCCCGCCATCCCCGGGACGATTTTTCAAAGGAGAGAAAAGATGCCCGAGATTTTCGAAATCATGAGCACGATGCGGGCGATGCGGCGGCTGAAGCCGGACCCGGTGCCCGACGATTTGATCAACAAGATCCTGCAGGCCGGGCAATGGGCGCCCTCCGGCGGCAATACCCAGCGCTGGCGCTTCCTCGTGGTCAAGGACCCCGACGTGAAGAAGAAGGTGCAAGTCTATTATAAGCGCCTCTACGACGAGACGGTCGGGCCGCGCTATGCGACGAGCGCGCCGCCACCGGGCTCCGATCCTGAGCGCTACAAGCGGCAGAACGCCGCCGTCCAGTATTTGACCGACCATTACCACGAAGCGCCGGTGTGGATCGTCGCCTGCCTCGAAGACGGCGAGAATCCCGGCCGCACCGCCGGCTCGTCGATCTACGGCGCGGTGCAGAACATGTGCCTGGCGTGCCGCGCGCTCGGCCTCGGCACGACGCTGACAACGCGCCATACCGGCTACGGCAAGGAGGTGGATGCGATTTTCGGCCTGCCGCCCGGCGCCCATTCCTATGCGATCCTGCCGATCGGCTGGCCGATGGGCAAGTTCGGGCCGCTCGGCCGCGGGCCCTTGAAGGACGTCGTCTATGGCGACCAGTGGGGCAAACCCTACCCTGGCCTGTAACCAAAAGGGAGAGAACCATGCCACGTGTTCCACCGATTACCGGCAAGGCCGATGTCGCGGCCGAATTTCACCCCGTGGTCGACGACGTCGTCAGCGTTTTCGGACAGGTGCGGGGGCCCTTCAGCATGCTGCTGCACAGCCCGCCCTTGGCCGAGCGGATGCTGCAATTCGTCAAGTTCAACCGGGGCGGCACGATCGTCGAGCCGCGCCTCTTGTCGCATGCGATCCTCGCGTCGGTGCGCGAGCGCGAGGCGGCCTATGTGTGGTCGGCGCAGGTCGGCGCCGCGCGCCGCGCCGGGGTGCCGGAAGCGACGATCGACATCCTGCGCGCCAAGGGTGATCCCGGTCCCCTCGGCGAAGACGAGCGCGACATCGTCACCTACACCCGCCAGCTGGTGCGCAACAACCGGGTCGAGCAGGCGGTGTTCGACCGCTTGCAAAAGCGCCACGGCACCCAGTGGCTGGTCGAATTGACCACCTTCGCCGGCTATTTCGGGATGCTGTCGGGCGTCGTTAATGCGTTCGAGGTTTCGGCCCCGCCCGACGGCGACAAGCTGCCGGCGTGAGGCGCGCGCGCCCGATTTTCAGCCAACCAGAGGACCTCAAATGGCCAAGATTCCGAAGATCCTGCACTCGCACATCAACACCGCCTTTCCTGCCAATGTGTGCCTCCTCGGCTCGGTGTTGCCCAATGGCTTTGCCCAAGTCACCCCGCGCGGCGGCACTATGGTGTTCGACGACGACCATATTGGCCTCTGGGAGCGCGGCACCGGCAGCTCCGCTGACGCGATGAAGGACGGCAGCAAGCTGATGATCTATTTCAGGAAGCCGTCGCTGCGCGAAGAAGGTGTATTGCCGCGCGGCGGCATCGCCCGCTTCTATGGCACCGCCAAGATCTACAAATCCGGGCCGATCTACGAGGAGGTCTGGCGGCGGCTGGTGCAGCCCGAAAAGGAGCGCGACCCGGAGAAAAAGGGTTATGCGGTGCTGATCGCCGTAGAGCGCGCCGAGGACCTCGCCGGCCAGCCGCTCGCCCTCGACTGAACGGGAGCGTCGAGGCTGATCGCAGCGAGGCGAGAGCGGGTCTCGTCGCCAGCCCCTCACCCCCTCCCTCTCCCCGCATGCGGGGAGAGGGCGGGACCCGCGCCGCAGGCGTGGGCGGGTGAGGGGCCGGCACGCGGCGTATGGACGCGTCCGGCGTTTGCGCTCGCTATTACCGTGTTCGGTGAGGAGAGAATGCGATGTACGATCTGATGATCCGCGGGGCGAGCGTTATCGATGGGCTCGGCCATGACCCGGTAGAGGCCGACGTCGCGGTAACCGGCGGACGTATCGCGGCGATGGGGGCGGTCGGCAGCGATGCCGCCGAGATTGTCGACGCCGGCGGGCTCGCGCTGATGCCGGGCATCATCGACCTCCACACCCATTACGACGCCCAGGTGACCTGGGACCCGACCTTGTCGCCCTCGCCCTCGCTCGGCGTCACCTCGGTGGTGATGGGCAATTGCGGCTTCGGCATCGTGCCGAGCCCGCCCGAGTTGCGCGATCTCATCATGCGCAATCTCGCGGTTGTCGAGGGCATGGATCTGGACGCCCTGCGCGCCGGCATCGACTGGCAGTTCCGGTCCTTCGGCGACTACCTCGACCGGCTGCGCCGCTCGGGTCCCTACGCCAACCTCGCCGTGCTGGTTGGGCATTCGGCGGTGCGCACCGCGGTCATGGGCAACGACGCCTCGGTGAGGAAAGAGCCGACGCCGGCCGAGCTCGGGGAAATGAAGCGGCTCGTCGGCGAGGCGATGGACCAGGGCGCGATCGGGCTTGGCGCCTCCTATTCATTGAACCATTCGGGCTGGGGCGGCGTGCCGATGCCGTCAACGATCAGCGACCTCTCGGAGTTCGACGCGCTCGTCGGGGCGATGGGCGGGCCGGGGCGCGGCGTCGTCGAAATCTCCTCGGGGGCGAGTTCGGTCGACGCGATGGAGAGGGTCGCTGCCCGCCACGGCAGGCGGATCTTCATGAGCACCGCGCTCGCGCTCTATAACGAATCCTATCCCGAACGCGCGATCGGCATGTTCGATGCCTGCGCCGCGGCCCAGGCGCGCGGCAACGAGCTCTACATCCAGATCACCTGCCAGCCGCTGTCGTTCGATTTCACGCTGGCCAGCGCCTACCCGTTCTACGCCCACCCGGCCTTCGACCCGATCAAGGCCTACGACCGCGAGCAACTGAAGGCGGTGTTCCGCGACCCGAGCTTCCGCGACCGCTTCCGTGCCGATCTGAAGACGCCGCTGCCGGGCACGGTGTTTCAGGGGAATTGGCAGCACGTCCTCGTCGCCGCGCCGGCAAGGCCCGAGAATAGTGGGCTCGCCGACCGCACGGTCGCCGACATCGCGCGCGAACGCGGCCAGGATCCCCTCGATGTGATGCTCGACCTCGGGCTCGAGGAAAATCTCGACACCGGGTTCATCGGGCGGTTCTTCAACGCCGTCGACGACGGGGTCGAGCCGCTGGTCAAGCATAACGCCGGCGTCATCGCGCTGTCGGATGCCGGCGCCCATCTGGTCTATCTGTGCGACGCCGGGTTTGGGCTCTATTTCCTCGGCCATTGGGTGCGTGAGCGCGCCGCTTTCGACCTGCCGGAGGGCGTGCGCCGCCTGACCAGCCACCAGGCCGGGCTCTACGGCATCCCCGACCGCGGGCGGATCGCGCCGGGCGCCTTCGCCGACCTCCTCTTGTTTGATCCCGCGACGGTCGGCATCTCCAATTCGCGCCGGGTCAATGACCTGCCCGGCGGCGGCCCGCGGACGATCCGCGATCCAAAGGGCGTCCACGGTGTCTTTGTCAACGGGGTCAAGGTCTTCGACGCCAAGGGATACGCCACACTCAAGAGCGGGCCGGGCCGGGTGCTCGACCGCTTCGTGCCGGCGCGACGCGCGAAGCTGGCGAGCGCGGCGCAATAGGCCGGATACCGGCCGCCCGCGTCCTCCTCGCGTTTTGGGCGGTGGCGGGCGCGGCCTGCGGCGTCATCGGCGCCGGCGAGACGCTAACCGACGCGCAACAGGTCATCGCCGACATCAAGACCGCTCCCGCCGATGTGAAGGGAGCGGAGCAGAGACCGGGCGAGCTGACGATCAGCGCCGCCGCCAATCACGCCGACCGCGCCTACCGTGTCGGCGAGCCGATCGCCCTCTCGGTCGCGGTCAACCAGGCAGCCTATGTCGCCGTGCTGCGAGTGATGCCCAACGGCGCGACGACGCTCGTCTTCCCCAACCGCCGGCAGCCGAGCGCGCAGGTGCCGGCCGATGTGCCGCTGCGCCTCCCCGAACTCGGGGGTCCGGCCATCACCGCCGACAAGCCCGGGGCCGAGCTCTTCGAATTTATCGCCTCGAGCCGCGGCGGTTTGTGGCTCTTCCACCGCAAGCCGGAGCCCCCGGGCGATTTTGCCGAATTCGGCACGACGACGCGGGAAGTCGCCCGCGACATCGTCCGCTCGCTGAGGGGGCCGCCCGGCTCCAGCGCCGCCACCCATCTGGTGCTCCGGGTGGCCGGCGATTAGCCCCCGCGGCGTCAGCCGACGGCGACGAAATCGTAGATCCCGACCCCCTGGATCACCAGAAACTTGCAGGCGCCGCCCGCTTCGCCATGCACCGTATGCGCGGTCTTCGGCGGCACCGCGCAGCGCTCGCCCGCCTGGAGGCGGTAATGGTGCCGCGGCGCCCGGGTCTCGACGATCATCGGGCCTTCGAGGCAGACAAAGCTGTCGGTGATTTCGCTGTGGTAATGCCAGGGGACGTTCTGGCCCTCGGCAAGTGTCAGTATTTGCGCGCGCAGATCGGCGCCCTCGGCGACGATCTCGCGGCCGGCGAGTTCGTAAGTGCCGCGCGAGCGGGTTTCCATCGCGCCCCTCCGGTCTGTAACGGTCCGGCGAGAGTAGAGCGAAATTTCGTCCTGTCGAGTCGCCCCCTCGCTCGCTGTGCGGTCGGAGCCGGTTGAACGCAGGGCTGGGCGACCCTATCATCAACAGTGTCTTGCCTCAGGAGCTGCCGATGGCCGAGATCGCCGAACTGGACACCGCCCCCGCCACCATCGAGGCGAACCTCATCTATTTGGCCAGCGGCGCCGACAAGCTGGTGACGTACGTCGCCGTGCCGGGCGGGCGCGACGAGCGCAGTGGCGGCGGCAGCGAGACGCACCGCGTGGTCATGCACAACGGCCGGCCGCTCACCGACCGCTTCCAATTCGAGCGCGAGGGCTTCCGCTTTGTCGAGAGCCCGACGCGGGTCGCCAATTTCTTCGACGAAGGGGAAGTGCGGCGCGTCTATTACCCGGAATGCGAGGCGCTGATCAAACAGGTGAGCGGCGCCAAGCGCGTCGTCGTCTTCGACCACACGCTGCGCACGGGCAGCGACGAGCAGCGCGAGACGATGAAGATCCGCGACGTCGTCAGCCGGGTCCATAACGACTACACCGAATGGTCGGGGCCGCAGCGGGTGCGCGACATCATGGGGGGTGAGGCCGATGAATTATTGCGCGGCCGCTTCGCGATCATCCAGGTGTGGCGCCCCATAAACAATCCCGTCGAAAGTCACCCGCTGGCGATCTGCGACGCGCAGACCGTCAAGCCCGAGACCCTCGTCGTCAACGAGCGGCGCTACCAGGACCGCACCGGCCAGACCTACGGCATCACCTACGACCCCGGACAGCGCTGGTACTGGTTTCCGCACATGCGGCCGGACGAGGCGCTGGTCTTCAAGGTTTACGAATCACTGACCGACGGCCGCGCCCGCTGGAGCGCGCACACCGCCTTCGTCGACCCAACCTCGCCACCCCACGCCCGCCCGCGCGAGAGCATCGAAATCCGCACGCTGGCGTTTTTCTGAGGAGCGCGACGTCCCCGCCTGATCGCTACTTCAGGGGCGTAGCGGCATAGGATGGAAAAGCGCAGCGCATTCCGCTAATGCGGTCACTGGCGACTGCAAGCGGGTTCGGCGCACCGCTTCGCGCAGCCCGTCGATCTGCGTGACGAGCAGGCCCGAATGGCGGTCGAGCAAGTTCACCGTGAAAAAATAGGCGGCCCCTGGAATGCGGTTTCGTCTGTAGTCCGGCATCGCAGCAGCGTGCCCGATCGGACGACGGCGGAATGCGCTGCGCTTTTCCGCCCTACATAGCGGGGATCACCCCAGCCCGTAGAGCGCGGCGGCGTTGTCGTGCGCCAGCTTCTTGCGCATTTCGGGGGAGAGGTTCTGCATCTGGCGGGCGACCGCGTCTTGCGAATGCGGCCACACGCCATCGGGGTGCGGGTAGTCGGAGGCCCACAGGAGATGCCCCGCGCCGAAGAACGGGATGAGGCTCATCGCCGCGTAGTCTTCCTGGAAGGTCGCCCAGATCTGCCGTTTGAAGAGTTCGGACGGCTTGGTTTCGAGGGCGGTGCCGCCCTTGTCGGCCCAGAAATCCTTGGCTTCCCAGAGGCGCCAATGGCGGTAGTCGAGTTCCTGCACGAGCCACGGCAGCCAGCCGGTGCCGGCCTCGGCCATCACCATCTTCAATTTGGGGTGGCGCTCGAGGATCCCCCAGGCGAAGAGGTCGACAAACGGCTCCAAAAAATTCGCCATAAAGAACTTGGTGTTCTCGAAGACGCTGGCGGCCTTGCCGGCGGCGCGGCTCTTCGGGTTGGGGCCGAACACGGTGATGTGCCAGCCGAGGATGATCCCGGTGTCTTCGAGCGCGCTCCACAGGCTCTCCCAGGCCGGGTCGTCGAGCTTGGGGTCGATGTTGGCGATCATCAGCGTCACCTGGCGCACCCCGCCCTTCTGGTGGAGGCGCAGCAACTCCTCGGTCGCCGCCTGCGGGGTCTCGGGCAGCATCGGCGCACCGATCAGGCGGTCGGGCGCGGCCTCACAGAATTCCATCAGCCAGTCGTTATAGACGCGGTAGCACGCGACGCGCAGCACCGGGTCGTCGGTCGAGATCTGGAAAATGGGGCCAAAGATGATCTGCGCCTCGACGCCGTCGCGGTCCATGTCGGCAAGGCGCAATTCAGCGACGGCCGGCCGGCGCTCGCTCTGATCATAGATGCCGGCGCGGTCGAACGAATTGTAGAGCGGCTTCACCGGGCGATCGTTGCCGGTCGCCGGCTTCTTGCCGCCCCAGGTGCCCCACACCTTGCCATCGCAGATCCACACCGCCTGGCCGTCGCGCTCTTCGACGCGGGGGGCGCGGTCGCGCAATTCGGGCGGCAATCGGGTCAGCCACAGATCGGCCGGCAATTGGCCCAGATCCATATGGTCGTCGCAGGAGATCAACTTGTCGGTCATGATACCCTCCCATCCCGGAGCACGGGGCCGTTATAGCACTAAGAGCCGGTTTGCAGCGCCGGCGTTGTGACCGGCGCGCGGCGCATCGGCCGGCCGAGATCGGGCAGCAATATCGTCAACAGCCCGACCAGCGGCAGGAAGGCGCAGATCTGGTAGACAAAGTCGATGCTGGTCGCGTCCGCCAGCCAGCCGAGCGCCACTGCGCCGACCCCGGCCAGGCCAAACGACAAGCCGAAGAAGAGCCCGGCGATCGTCCCGATCTTTCCCGGGACCAGATCGAACGCGTAGACGATGATCGCCGAGGAGGCCGAGGCCAGCGTCATCCCGATGACGACACTGAGGATCCCGGTCCACAGGAGACCGACGTGCGGGAGTGCCAGGGTGAACGGCACGACCCCGAGGATCGAGCCCCAGATCACCGCCTTGCGCCCGATCCGGTCGCCGAGCGGGCCGCCGACGAGGGTGCCGAGCGCGACCGCCGCCAGGAAAGCGAACAGGTAGATCTGCGCCTCCCGGATCGACAGGCCGAATTTGCTGATCAGATAGAAGGTGTAATAGGTGCTGAGGCTGGTTTGGTAGAACGCCTTCGAAAACACCAGCGCCAGGAGGATCGCCAAGGACCAGCCGACCTTGCCGCGCGAGAGCCCCGGGCGCTCGGCGAGATGGGCGGCACGCGCCCGCGGCGGCGCGGCGCGCTCCTTCCAGTGCCAGTTGCCGACCAAAAAGAGGACCGCGATCGCGAGCAGCGCAGCGGCGGAAAACCAGCCGATGCTCCCCTGGCCCCGGGGAATGACGATAAACGCCGCCAGGATCGGCCCCAATGAGGACCCGACATTGCCGCCGACCTGAAAGAGGGATTGCGCGAGACCATGCCGCCCGCCCGAGGCCATCCGCGCAACGCGCGAGGCTTCCGGATGGAACACGGCCGACCCGGCGCCGACCAGCGTCGCCGCGAACAGCAGGACGAGGTAGCTGCCGGCGCTCGCCAGGAGGAGGAGGCCGACCAGCGTCACCCCCATCCCGACCGCCAGCGAATAAGGCTGCGGGCGATGATCGGCGAAGAAGCCGACCGCCGGCTGGAGGAGGGAGGAGGTCGTCTGCATCGTCAGGGTGATCAGCCCGATCTGGGCAAAGCTCAGCCCGTAGGATCCTTTCAGCATCGGGTAGAGCGCCGGGACCAGCGACTGCATCATGTCGTTGAGGAAATGCGAGAAGCTGAGCGCCAGGATGATCGAGAACGTCGTGACGTCGGCCCCGCGGCGGCTCGCGCCCTGTTCGTGCGATAGGCTCGTGCTCATCAACCAGATCCTGCTGCCGCGCCCCAGGGTCGCTTCCGGGCACAATAATAACCCGCAATGCGAAAGGCTTGGCTTTATTCATGCCGGCGTTTAAGCGATGGCAGCCATTCACGGCGATCGGAAGGGGCCGTCATGCAGCAACACGGTTTTGGGCGCCTGGCGCCGGTCTCGCGGTTGACACTGGGCGGCGGCGGCCTCGGCATGGTGTGGGGCGAGACCACTTTCGCCGAATGCGTCGCCACCGTGGAGGCCGCGCTTGCCGCCGGCATCACCCTCTTCGATCTCGCCCCGCGCTACGGCGACGGCAAGGCCGAAGAGGTGGTCGGCGCCGCCTTCGCCGGGCAGTTGCCCGCGGGGGCGCGCGTCACCAGCAAGTGCAATTTCGGCAACGCCGCCCCGGGCGAGATCGAAACCCAGCTGCGCCGCTCGATCGAAGGGAGCCTCAAGCGGTTGCGCCTCAGTCGGCTCGACCTCTTTTTCCTGCATTCCAATGTCGTGCCCGACGCGGCTTTTCTGGCGGGCCGCCCGGATGCCGCCCAGCGCATGACCCCCTACGCCACCTTCGTCGAATTCGTTCGCCCGGTGTTCGAGCGTCTGGTTGACGAGGGGGTGATCGGCGCCTGGGGCCTCACCGGTATCGGCCATCCCGACACGATCATCCGCCTCCTCGGCGAAAAGCCGGCGCCGGCGGCGGTGCAGTGCATCGCCAACCTCCTCGATTCGCCGGGCGGTCTGAAATTTTTCGACGGGCCGGCAAAGCCGCGCGCGGTGATGGCGGCGGCGCGGGCGAACGGGGTCGCCATCATGGGGATCCGCGCGGTTCAGGCCGGAGCCTTGACCGCCGCCATCGACCGCGCATTGCCGGAGGGTCACTCCGAGCTGCGCGACTACGCGCGCGCCGCCGGCTTTCGCGCGCTCGCCGCCGAACTCGACGAGAACCCGGCAATCCTCGCGCACCGCTACGCGCTGACGCTCGACGTCGATACGCTGGTTCTCGGGGTCAAGAACCGCCGCGAACTCGCCGAATGCGTCGCCGCCACCGATTCTGGCCCGCTGTCGCCGGCGCTGGTCGCGCGGATCGACCGCGCGGTCGACCGCAGCGCCGACGCCTAACCCGACACCTCAGCTCGGCACCAGGCCGCCATCGACGTTGTAGGACTGGCCGGTGATGTTGCGTGCGCCGGGCGAAGCCAGAAAGACCGCCATCGCCGCGATGTCCTCGGGCGTGTTGGCGCGGCGGATCGGAATTGCCGCCTCCTGCTCGGCCTGAAGCGCCTCGACCGAGATGCCGCGCGCGGCCGCTCGGGTGATCGAATTGCGCGCGCTCAATTCGGTGCGGGTGAAACCCGGGCAGATTGCGTTGACCGTGATGTTGTGCGGGCCGAGCTCATAGGCCGCCTTGCCGGTCAGCGCGATGACCGCGCCCTTGCTCGCCGAATAAGCGGCGTTCGAGGCGGCGGGATGGCCGCGCCCGGCGATCGAGGCGATGTTGATGATGCGCCCGCCGCCCGACTTAATCATCTCGCGGGCGGCACGCTGCAGGCAGAAAAAGACGCCCTTGGCGTTGACCCGGTGGATGCGGTCCCAATCGGCTTCGGTCAGATCCATGATCGAGGCGGCGCGGGTGACCCCGGCATTGTTGACGATGACATCGAGCCGGCCGAATTCGGCGAGCGTGCGCGCGACCATCGCGTCGATCGAGGCAACGTCCCCGCAATCGGCTTCGATCGCGATCGCCCGGCGGTTATTGCCGGCCGCGTCCTTGGCGGTGCGCTCAGCCGCGGCGCGGTCGATGTCGGCCGCAGCGATTGTCGCCCCTTCCGCCGCCATCGCGAGCGCGATCGCCCGCCCGATCCCCGCCCCCGCCCCGGTCACCAGCGCGACCTTGTCCTGCAATATGGTCATGTCTGTTCCCTCTCGGTGAGCAGCCGGCGCAGCTCGGTCTTCAGGACCTTGCCGTAATTGTTTTTCGGCAGCGAGTCGACAAAGCGATATTCCCGCGGGCGCTTGAAGCGGGCGATCTGGTCGAGGCAGAGCCGGTCGAGCGCCGCCGGCTCCACGGTGGCGCCCGCCTTCGCCACGATAAAGGCGACGACCTCCTCGCCCCAATCGGGGTGCGGCCGGCCGACAATCGCGGCTTCGACCAGATCGGGATGGCGCAGCAGCACTTCCTCGATCTCGCGCGGGTAGATGTTGCTGCCGCCCGAGATGATCATGTCCTTGGAGCGGTCGCGCAGCGTCAAAAACCCATCCTCGTCGATGCTGCCGAGATCACCCGTATGAAGCCAGCCGCCGCGCAAGGTCTCGGCGGTGGCCGTCGGGTTTTCCCAATAGCCTTCCATCACGCAGTCGCTCTTCGTCACGACTTCGCCGATTTCACCCGGCGGCAGCTCGGCGTCATTGTCGTCGACCACCCGAACGAGGACGCCGGTGCGCGGCACCCCGCACGACCCCAGCCGCACCTTGTCGGCATGAAGGCGCGGCGAGAGGCCGGTGATCGTCATCGGCGACTCGCCCTGGCCGAACAGCTGGTAGAGACGCGGCCCGAACACGCTCAACGCCCTTTCGAGATCGGCGACATACATCGGCCCGCCGCCGTAATAGATCGTCTTCAGATTGGCGAGATCGGCGCCGGGCACCTGCGGCGCGTGGGCGAGCCGGGTCAGCATCGTCGGCGCGGCGAACATCGAGACGCGCGGATGCTCGCCGATGACCCGGAGGATCTCGCCGACATCGAAATGCGGCAGCACGATCTGGTGGGCGCCCTTCAAGACGAACGGCAGCGCATAGAGCCCGGCGCCGTGCGATACCGGCGCCGCCAGGAGGTGCGTGTCGCGCTCGTCGAGGGCGTCGACATCGGCGTAATAGCACTGGCTCATGAAGAGGAGGTTGCGGTGGCTCAAAACCGCGCCTTTCGGCCGTCCGGTCGTGCCCGAGGTATAGAACAGCCAGGCCGGGTCGCTCGCGGCGCCCGGCTCGGGGCGGAGCGGCGCGGCGCTCGTCAGCAGCGCGTCGTAGGCGGCGGTGCGGGTCGAGATGACCGCATCGAGGCTGGCGACCGCTCCGGCGAGCGGCCCCGACGCCTCGGCGAGGCCGGGGGTGGCGATCAGGATCCGGGCGCGCGAATTCTCCGCAAGATACCGGACTTCGCGCGGATGCAGGCGAGCGTTGGCTGGCACTGCACACAGCCCCGCCGCCCAGCAGCCGAACAACAGTTCGAAGAACTCGCCGCAATTCTCGAGTGACAGCAGCACCCGCTCGCCCGGCGCGAGGCCGCGCGCCCGGAGCCCGCCAGCCAGTTGCGCGACCCGCCGGGCAAACTCCCGATAGGTCCAGGCATGGCAATCGTCGCTGACCGCCGGCTGGTCGGGCAGCCGGTGCGCCACCTCGAACAAGAGAGCCGCCAGGTTCATCGATTTCCCTCAGGCCTTCGCGCCGACCGGCCGGTGCCTGGATTCCACCGCACCATATCTGGATCTGAGACCCGGATAGCTGTCATAGGGCCCGGGTTGATAGACCGGGGAGGGCGGGACTTGGAGCGGCGGCTGATATTGCGGCGCCGGCTGATATTGCGGCATGGGTTGATATTGCGGCGCCCGCTGATATTGCGGCGCCGGCTGCCCGAGTGCAGATCCCGGCGCCGCGACGCATTCGACCAGCGCAAACGGGGCGACAAGCAAAACGAGCCGCGACGTATGCCCGGCACGGAATGGCGCGGCGGTTCCCTTCTCGCGCGTCAACGCGCTTCGCCGACAAAGCTCTGCTGGATTTCGGCGACGCGGGCGAGGGCGGCCGGCGAGAGCGGTCCCTTTGCGATCGACCGCGCGGCGTATTCGAGATGCTCCATCGTGGAGTAGCCGACCAACACCGTCGAGACGGCCGGCTGGGCGATCACATAGCGGATCCCGGCTTCGATCAAACTGTCGGCATGGCCCTCGGCGATCAGCGGCCCGAAGCGGCGGGCGCGCGCGACGTCGCGGCGGTAGTCGGCGCCCGAGCCGATCGGCGCCGGCGGGGGCGACCCCAGGGGATGGCGCTCCTCGGTCCCGCTCAAGGCGCCGCCGGCGAGCACCCTGATGTTGATGATCCCCATGTCGGCGGCCGTGGCGTGGCCGAGGAGATTGCCGTAATCTTGCGCCGGATAACCGGCAGGCACCGCCGCCCCCGGGCTCGGGTTCAGCAGATTGTAGCTGGCCTGGGCGGTGTCGAAGGCGCAGGCGTCGATGACCCGGTTGAGGGCAGCGGTCTCGCCGTTTGCGGTGATCCCGAAAAAGCGGAACTTGCCTTGCTGGCGGAGCCGCTCGAAGGCCGGCGCAACCTCGTCGAGCACCGTATCGGCGGAGAAATCGGCGCCCGTTGTCGTCGCGACGATGGCGTTGTGAAACTGGAACAGGTCGACCTGTTCGCGCTGCAGGCGCCGCAAACTCGCCTCGAGCGAGGCCGCGATCGCCGCGCCGATCCGGCCCTTTTCGGTCGGCGGCAGGCGGACCTTGGTGCCGACATAGCAATCCGGCTTCAGCGCCCGCAGCACGCGCCCAAGGTTGCGCTCCGATTCGCCGTCGCCATACATCTGCGCGGTATCGAAATAATTGATGCCGAGTTCGAGCGCCCGCCACACCGCGCGTTCCTGGTCCGCCGCCGCACCCTTGATCATCAGCCCGCCGACCGCGCCGCAGCCAAAGCCGAGGAGCGAGACATCGAGACCGGTCCTGCCGAATTTGCGCTGTTCCACCGCCGCCACCTCCGTCTGAGCGCCTCACCGCCGCCGGGCGCGATCAAATCCCCCGCGAGAGGCGGCTGTCAATCAACCGGGTTTACCCGGGCCAAGATTGCTCGACAATTCGCTCAGCGGGGTTTTTGGTTGGCGCGCGGAGTGCCGCGGCTCCAAATGGGGCACTAACTGGGGAGGCGAGCATGACGAGTATCGGAGAAGTTCTCGCCGCCGCGCCGCGCGCGTCGCTCAAAGGCCCGCGGCGGCCGCCCGGGTATCGCCACCTGCGCGGCTCGGATTTCACCTGGACGGTCGCCTTTATCCTGCCCTACGCGGCGGTGTTTCTCGCCTTCGCCGTCTATCCGATCGGCTATGCGCTGTGGATGGCGCGCGACCCCGCGCTCTACGCCGCGCTCGTCGCAGACCCGCGCTATCTGACAAGCCTCGTCAACACCCTTCTGTTCGTCGCCTTTGGCGTCAATGTGAAGATGTTCCTGGCGCTGGTCTTGTCCGGCTTCTTCCTGCGCCGGGGCTGGTGGATAAAGGCGATCCTCTTCGTCTACATGCTGCCCTGGGTCTTGGCATCGGTGCAGGCCTTCATCGCCTTCCATTGGATGCTGATCGGAGATCCGGGTCTGGTCGACGGCGTCTTATCGGCGCTGACCGGCATCGAGGGCCCGGTCTGGTTCAACCACCGCTGGCTCGCGATTGCGTGCAACATCATCGCCTATATCTGGAAATGGATGCCGTTCTGGACGCTCATTTTCCTCGCCGGCCGAACGGCGATCCCGCGGGTTTTCTATGACGCGGCCGAAATCGACGGCGCCACCGGCCCGCGCCGGTTTATCCATGTCACCGTCCCGATGCTGGCGAACCTCTATCTCTTGTGCACGCTGCTCTCGGTGATCTGGACGCTGGGCGACTTCAACACCGTATATTTCGTCTCGGCCGGGGGACCGTCGAGCGCCTCGGACGTGCTGACGACGCTCGGCTTCCACTACACCTTCGAAACGGCGAACCCCGCGCTCGGCGTCGCGGCGATGATGTCGGCGCTGCCGGTGCTGGTGCCCGTAGTCATCCTATTGCTGCGTAAGCTCGATAGTGGCGAGGTGCAATTGTGAGCTTCGCTCTCGCTTCCCTCCCGCCGGTGCGCCGGCGCTATCGGCGTCGCCGAGTCCTCACCGAAATCGGGGCGGCGATCCTCGGACTTGTCCTGCTGATCTGGTCCTTGGTCCCGGTCTACCAGATGTTCCTGATCGCGCTCGATCCGGAAGAAGGGGAAATCGAGTTCACCGGCAATATGTGGCCGCACGGCGCATCGCTCGACGGGTTTCATGATGTCGTGACCCAAGAGGCCCGCTATCTCGAGGATTTCTGGCGCCAGTTCGGCAACAGTCTCGAAATCGGCCTCCTGACGATGCTGTTGACCGTTTTGATCACCTCGCTGGCGAGCTTTGCGATCGGCCGGATGCGTCTTGGGAGCGGCCGGCTCCTCGCCAACGCCGCGCTGCTCACCTATGCGCTGCCGGCCTCGTTCCTGGTGATCCCGTTCTATAAAATCATGTACGGTTATGGGCTCTCGGATAACCCCTGGGCGGTCGTCGCCGCGCAGGTGACCTTTGCCAGCCCGTTCGCGATCCTCATCCTGCAGCACTACGGCAGGCTTCTGCCCCTTGAGATCGACGATTCGGCGCGGATCGACGGCGCCTCCGCGCTGCAGGTCTATCTGCGCATCTACCTGCCGCTGATGGCTCCGGCCCTGACGATCGTGGCGATTTACGCGCTGCTTCTCGCCTGGAACGATTATCTCTACCAGTTCGTGCTATTGACCTCGGACCGGCACCTGACCGTCTCGGGGACGCAGTCCGATCTGTTCGCCGACATCGACGCGCCGTGGAACGCGATGATGGCGGCGGCGATCCTCTATGCGCTGCCGCCGGTCGCGCTCTTCTGCGCCCTCTACCGTTACGTCGCGCGAGGCCTGGTGCTCGGCGAGGTCAAGGGCTAGACGCGACCCTCGCATCAACCAACGGCAGGCCCGCCATGAACACGACGCAACCGCCCGATCCGGCGCTGATCGATGACCTCGTCGCCGCCAACCGCATTCTCTACAACGAGGGCGTCGTCGACGGCTTCGGCCATGTCAGCGCGCGCCACGACAAGCGCCCCGACCATTTCCTCCTGGCGCGCAGCATGGCGCCGGGCCTGGTGACGGCGGCCGATCTCGTCCTCCACGACCGCGACGGCGAAGCGGTCACCCCTGAGCCCCCGACCCTCTATGTCGAGCGCTTCATCCACAGCGAGATCTACAAGGCGCACCCCGAGGTTCACGCCGTCGTCCACAGCCACTCGCCCGCGGTCATCCCGTTCAGCGTCACCAATGCCAAATTGCGCCCGATCTTCCATTTGCCGTCGTTCCTCGCGCTCGGCGGGATGGGCGTCCCGGTGTTCGAGATCCGCGATGCCGGTGGCCCGGCGACCGACATGCTGATCCGCTCGCCGCAATTGGGCGCGGCGCTCGCCCGCTCGCTCGGGCCCGCGCCGGTGGCGCTGATGCGTGGTCACGGCGATGTCGTCGTCGGCCGCTCGGTGCGGGAGGTCACCTTTCGCTCGATCTACACCGAGGTCAACGCTCGTCTCCAGGCCGAGGCGCTGCGGCTCGGTGACGGCAACATCGTATTTCTCAACGATGAGGAGGCGAAGGCCGCGACCGCGACCAACGCCGCCGTAATCAACCGCGCCTGGGAGCTGTGGAAGGCGCAGGCGATGGGCAGCTGACCGATTCGCGGCAGTGATGCGACGCCCGACCGCTCTACAGCATAATATGCGAGCACAGCGCGAGGAGACGCTAGATATAGCTGTCGCGCCAGCGACGCCGGCGTAAGATGTGCCAATGCCTCCCCGGCAGGAGGACTCCCATCATGCACGCCCACTTTCGCGGCGCCTTGGTCATCCCGGTCCTGACGATCGAGCGGGAGGGTGACGCGGTGCCGCTCGCCCGCGCCCTCGGCGAGGGTGGGCTGAGCGTCATCGAGATCGCGCTGCGCACCCCGGCGGCGACCGCCGCGATCGCCGCGAACACGCGCGAGCTGCCGCATATTGTCGTCGGCGCCGGGACGCTGTTGCGGGCCGCCGACGTCGCCGCGGCGGTGCATGCCGGCGCGCGGTTTCTCGTCAGTCCGGGAACAACGCCCGAACTCGCCGCCGCGGCGCTGGCGAGCGAACTGCCTTATCTGCCCGGGGTCGCCACCCCTTCCGAAGTGATGGCGGCGCGCGCGCTCGGCCTCTGTTTGATGAAATTTTTCCCGGCCGAAGCGCTGGGCGGGGTCGCCTGGGTGCGGGCGCTGGCTCCGGTCTTCCCGGGCGTCGTATTCTGCCCGACCGGCGGCATCGGCGAGCGCGAAGCGGCCGACTACCTGGCGCTGCCGAATGTGGCGATGGTTGGCGGCTCGTGGATGGTGCCGAAAGAGGCGATCACGGCCGGCGATTGGCTGCGCATCCGCCGTCTCGCCGAGCGCGCCGCAGCGATCGGCCGCGCCAAGGCGGCCTGATCGCGGCGGGCGGGTCCGCTAGCGGCTGGCGTTAGTTGTAGTCATAATGACGCCACCACCAATACGGGCGGTACCAGGCATAGGATCCATAGCCCCAGTAGTTTGGCGCGCAGTGCGGCGGGACCCAGATGCCGCGCCACCGGTTCCAATACCCCGGCACAGGATGGTAGGCCGGGCCGCAGCCGCCCCATACCATGATGATTCCGGGCGCCGCTTGAGCATCTGCCGCGGGAGCGATCGGAGCCGCGCGCGCGGACAGCGCAATGCCGACAAGCCCGAGCGCGCCGATCAGGGTCATCGCTATTCGTCGCATGTCGATTCCTCCATCGAAATTCCTCTGGATAACGATACGGGGGCGGCGAGCGATCCGTGCCCGCCGACATTTTCGCGGTCGGCACGCCCCTCAGCGGCGTGCCTATCGGGTCTTGCCGCCGATCTCGACAACCCCGATCCGCCGCAGCCGGCGAAGGACTGCGGTGAAATGCGCCACCGCGGAACGGTCGAGCCCTTCGAGCCAGTTCTGATCGAGAAACGAGGCGAGCGCCGGCTGGCCGAGCCGTGCCTCCCACAGAATCCCGAGGAGCGAGGCCGCGGCCTCTTCGGCGTCGCGCGCTGCCACTGGCAGGACGGCGGCGCGTTCGGCGGCGGCGCGCGCGGTGGTGTCCGGTCCTGGGCCGAGCCCGAAATCGACGAGGCGGCGGCGCTCAGGTGGAGCCAGCACGAAATGCGCGATCTCGTGCAGGATCACATAGGCTTCGGTGGCGCCTTCGAGCGCGGCACCGTCCCAGTTGAAGCGCGCGTGCGCTCCGGGCGGATGGACCCTCACGCCGCAGCGTCGCGCCAGCGCCAGAGCCTCTTGTCGATGGCTCTCGGCCGCCGCGCCCGCGGCGCGCTCGGCCGCGGTGGCGCGGATACGGGCGAAGGCGGCGCGCGCATCCGGATCGTCGAGCTGCCCGGCAAAGCGGTCGAGGACAGCAATGAGCTGCTCGCGCGGGATCGGGGTCAGGATCATCGCAGCGAGTCGTATGCGCGATCGCCGACTGGATTCAATCCCTCTGCCGCGACGCCGCATCCCCGCCGATCCCGCTTGATCGGCGCGCCGCCACCGGGCATCGTGCGCGGGCGGGGAGAGGGGGACGATGCGATTCGGCGCGGGGATGGCGCTTTTCTTGGCGCTTTTCGTCGGCGGCTGCGGGGGGGCGAGCAAATGCCCGAAGCCGATCGCCTATGACAATGCGACGCTGAAGAAAATCGAGAAAGCCCGCGAGGCCCTGCCGAAGGACAGCATCCTGCTTCAGGTATTGGTGGATTACGAGAACGAACGCGACGATCTGCGGTTCTGCCGATGACCGGCCCGGGCGCTTCTCTGGGAGAGCAGCTTGACAGCGCCGCGGGCAGGGCTATGACGGGCGCAATCGCCGCGAGGGGGGACGCGCCGGGCATGAAGCGGGCTTTTGTTTTTCCCGGGCAGGGTTCGCAGGCGCCCGGCATGGGCCAGGCGCTAGCCGCGGCGTTCCCAGCGGCGCGCCGCCTGTTCGACGAGGTCGATGAGGCTCTGTCGCAACCGCTCTCGCGGCTGATGTTCGAGGGTCCGGAAGACGAGCTGATGCTGACCGAGAACGCGCAACCGGCGCTGCTCGCGGCCAGCCTTGCGGTGATGCGCGTCCTCGAGAGCGAAGCCGGGTTCGACCTCGCGCGGCAGGCTGCCTATGTCGCCGGCCATTCGCTCGGCGAGTATTCGGCGCTTGCCGCGGCCGGCGCGCTCTCGGTCACCGCGGCGGCACGCCTCGTCAAGCGCCGCGGCCGGGCGATGCAGAAGGCGGTGCCGGTCGGTGAAGGGGCGATGGCGGCGCTCCTGGGTCTCGAGATCGAGGCGGCGCGCGCGGTTGCCGCGGCGGCGGCGCAGGGCCAGGTGTGCGACCTCGCCAACGACAACAGCCCCGGTCAAATCGTCGTCAGCGGCCATACCGGCGCGGTCGAGCGGGCCGTCGCGCTCGCCGCCAAAGCGGGCGCCCGACGCGCGATCATGCTGCCGGTCAGCGCCCCGTTTCATTGCTCGCTGATGCGCCCCGCCGCTGAAATCATGGAGGAGGCGCTGGCGCGCACGGTGCTCGAGGCGCCGCTCGTCCCGCTCGTCGCCAATGCGGCCGCGGCCGCCACCAGCGATCCCGGGGAAATCAAGGAACTCCTCGTCGAGCAGGCGACCCAAATGGTGCGCTGGCGCGAGAGCGTGCTGCTGTTCGCCGCCAACCAGGTCGAGGAGGTCGTCGAGATCGGCGCCGGGCGCGTGCTCGCCGGGCTCGTCAAGCGGATCGACCGCACGCTGTCGGCGCTGTCGGTCGGCACCCCGGCCGATATCGAGGCGCTGGTCCAGCGGTTGTGAGCGGGATGTTCGACCTGTCCGGCCAGAGCGCGCTGGTGACCGGCGCCTCCGGCGGCATCGGCGGGGCGATCGCCCGGGCGCTCCATCGCCAGGGCGCCGCGGTCGCGGTTGCCGGAAGACGGCGCGATGTGCTGGCCGATCTTGCTGCCGAACTCGGCGAGCGCGCCCATGCGCTGACCGCCGACCTCGCCGATCCGAGCGCCTGCGAGCGCCTGGTGCGCGAGGCCGAGGCGGCGATCGGCCAGGTCGACATCCTCGTCAGCAATGCCGGGATCACCCGCGACGGTCTGGCGCTGCGTCTCAAAGATGAGGACTGGCAGGCGGTGATCGAGGTCAATCTGACCGCCGCCTTCCGCCTGATGCGCGCCGCGCTGCGCGGGATGGTCCGCCGGCGCCATGGCCGGGTGATCGCGATCGCCTCGGTCGTCGGCGTGACCGGCAATGCCGGCCAGGCCAATTACGCGGCGGCGAAGGCCGGGCTGATCGGGTTGGCGAAATCGTTGGCGGCCGAGACCGCGACCCGCGGCATCACCGTCAATTGCATCGCCCCCGGGCTGATCGTGACGGCGATGACCGATGCCCTGAGCGACGAGCAGCGCGCCCGGATTGCCGCGACGATCCCCTTGGGCCGGTTCGGCGCCGCCGCGGACATCGCCGCGGCCGCGGTCTATCTGGCGAGCGCGGAAGCGGGGTACATCACCGGCCAGACGCTCCATGTCAACGGCGGCATGGCCATGGTATGACACGGCCGGCGGGCCGCGACCGTGCCGCGGCGGGAACTTTTACGGCGGTCAGATTCGTGTTATGTGAGCCGTGCCTTCGACGGGTCCATGCTGGCCGACAGATCACGGGTAAGCCCGCAACCGGGTGTCTGGACCGCGCTGAACCGAGCCAATTCGCAGCACGTAATCGAGGAAAGATCGAATGAGCGACGTCGCCGAGCGGGTCAAGAAGATCGTCGTCGAGCATCTCGGCGTCGACGACGCCAAGGTGACCGAGAATGCCAGTTTCATCGACGATCTGGGAGCCGACAGCCTCGACACGGTCGAGCTGGTGATGGCCTTCGAGGAGGAATTCGGGTGTGAAATCCCCGATGACGCCGCCGAGAAGATCGTCACCGTCAAGGACGCGGTCAGCTTCATCGAGGCGCATAGCTGAGGTGGCTTTGCGCGGCACGGCACCGAGCCCGCCGGGTCTCGGCCCGCCGCGCGATCATCGGCGCTTTACCGCGGGAGCTCGCCCTAGATGAGGCGCGTCGTCGTCACCGGGATGGGGCTGGTAACACCGCTCGGCATCGGGCTCGAGCAGGTGTGGCGACGCCTGGTGGCCGGCGAATCGGGGATCGGCGCGATCCAGTCCTTCGATGTCTCCGACCTGCCGGCGCGGATCGCCGGCCAGGTGCCGCGCGGCGATCGCGCCTCCGGCCTGTTCAATGCCGATGACTGGGTCCCGCCCAAAGACCATCGGCGGATGGACGAATTCATCATCTTCGCGATGGCGGCGGCGGTTCAGGCAATTGAAGACGCCGGCTGGGAGCCCGAGAGCGAGGAGGAACGCGAGCGCACTGGCGTCATGATCGGCTCCGGCATCGGCGGTCTCCCCAGCATCGCCGAGGCGGCGGTCGTTCTGCAGGAGCGCGGTCCTCGCCGGATCTCACCCTTCTTCATCCCGTCCAGCCTGATCAATCTCGCTTCCGGCAACGTGTCGATCCGCTACGGCTTCAAGGGGCCCAATCATGCGGTGGTGACCGCGTGCTCGACCGGCGCCCATGCGATCGGCGATGCGGCGCGCCTCATCATGTTCGACGATGCCGATGTCATGGTCTGCGGCGGCACCGAAGCCGCGATCTGCCGCCTTGGGCTCGCCGGTTTCGCGGCGGCGCGGGCGCTGTCGACCAATTTCAACGACGACCCGCCGCGCGCCTCGCGCCCGTGGGATGAGGCTCGCGACGGGTTCGTGATGGGCGAAGGGGCCGGGATCCTGGTGCTCGAGGAGCTGGAGCACGCGCAGGCCCGCAACGCCAGGATTTACGCCGAGGTCTTGGGCTATGGCATGTCGGGCGACGCGTACCATTTGACGGCGCCGGCCGAGGACGGCAACGGCGCCTTCCGCTCGATGCGCAATGCCCTCAAGAGCGCGCATCTTGCGCCCGACAGCATCGATTACATCAACGCGCACGGCACCTCGACCCCGCTCGGCGACGAGATCGAGCTCGGCGCCGTCAAGCGCCTGTTCGGCGCGCACGCCTATTCGCTGTCGATGTCGTCGACCAAATCGGCGATCGGGCACCTGCTCGGCGCCGCCGGCAGCGTCGAGGCGATTTTCTCGATCCTGGCGCTGCGCGACGGCGTAGTCCCGCCGACCCGCAACCTCGACAACCCCTCGCCCGCCTGCGACATCGACCTCGTGGCGAATCAGGCGCGCGAGCGCAGGGTCAAGTATGTGTTGTCCAATTCGTTCGGTTTCGGCGGCACCAACGCATCGCTGATCTTCGGCAATCCGGGTCTGGGCCGGTGATCGGCCCGACGGAGCGCTGCCCGATCTATCGCTGCCCGATCTTTTGCTAATCGAGAGGCGGGCGGCCGGACCCTGCGACGATGAGGTTTCTCCGCCTGCTGGCCTGGGGCGTTGTCACGGGCGCCGTCATCGCCGCGGCGCTGGCCGGCGCCGGGTTGTGGCTGTATCGCGACGCGGAAGCTCCGGGGCCCCTCGCAGCGACGCTCACGCTGGTCGTCCCGGCCCACACCGGCATCTCCGGGATTGCTGCGCTCTTGGCCGCCGAGCGGGTGATCCGCCACAAGCTCCCCTTCGAGCTCGTTGCCCGGCTGTCCGGGCGCGGGACCTTGCTCAAGG
>DASYZD010000312.1:0-5258 GCA_035946655.1 Allostellaceae bacterium
GATTTCGACATCGTCGTCGGCACCATGATCTTCTTGCGGTTGGTCTGTGGGGTTTGTGCCATCTGGGTCTCCCTTTAGGATGGTTCGGCCGCATCGAAGCGGCGCCGGGTTTTCGCCCCGGTGCCTGCCCCTCACCCCGGCCCTCTCCCCGCCGCCGCGGGGAGAGGGAGGGACCCGCGCGCAACGCGGGAGGGTGAGGGGCGGGCACGGTCGGTATGGCGGTCACAGGTTGGACAATTTCTCGATCGCCGCGACATAGGCGCGGTTCCAGGTCGGGCTCAACATGACTTCGTTCATGACGAGCCGCTTCGGCAATAGCGCGATGTAGAGGATGAGGTCGGCGCAATCCTGCGGTTGCACCATGCGGGCCTTGTCGTCCGCGCTCACCGGGTTCGGCCGCTTGTCGAGGATCGCGGTCGCCACTTCGCCGGGCAGAAACACGCAGGAGCGGATGCCGTTCTTGCATTCCTCCATGTTGATCGAATGGCTCATCGCGACGATGCCGTGCTTGGCCGCGGTATAGAGCGGGCCCGGGAAACCGCCGATAAAGCGCCCGGCCACCGAGGCGGTGTGGATGATGAGGCCGTCCTGTTGCCCCCGCATGATCGGCAGCGCCACGGTCACGCACTCGGCCGCCGCGGCGAGATTGCCGGTGATCATCAGCCGGGCGTTCTCCGGCGTCAGCTTATCCCAATGCCGGTCGTTGATGTTGATCCCGGCATTGTTGAGAAGGATGTCGAGGCGGCCGACCTCGTCCCTGATGAAATCGCCGATGCGGCGCACCGAATGGGGCTCGGTGAGGTCGCCCGGCTGGACATGGGCGGTGCCGCCCAATTCGCGGATCTGCCCGGCGACCTCTTCGAGCGGGGCGGGTCGGCGCCCGGTCAGCACGATCGCCGCGCCTTCTCGCGCCAAGGCCAGCGCCGCGGCTTCGCCGATGCCGCTGCCGCCGCCGGTCACCCAAACGATCTTGCCGTCGAGTCGCCGCACGCTGCTCTCCCGCTGCGAATTCGAGAACCTATCGCCTCACCGCCCGGGCGACGAGAGGTTTTGCGCCGGCCCCGACGAGATCGCTTCCCGGCGGGCCGCAACGACGGCAAGGGATGCCATTGCGACGAGCGCAGCGACGACGCAATCTCCCTCCCACGCATTTCCGGAGGCCCCCGCCATGCCGACAAGTTTTCTGATGCTGCCGCCGCAGAGCGACCTGACCCGCGAGTGGGCCCGCCGGCTCGGCGAGGCGGTGCCCGGGCTCGACATCATCGCGCCCGAGACGGTGGAAGGCGCCGAGCAGGCGATCGGGATGGCCGAAGGCGCCTTTGGCCGGATCCCGCCGGCACTCCTCGCCCGAGCCGACAAATTGCGCTGGCTACAGGCGCCGCAGGCCGCGCCGCCCGCCGGGTTTTATTACCGCGAATTGATCGAGCATCCGGTCGTCATCACCAATATGCGCGAGATCTACAACGACCATATCGGCGCCCATGTGATGGCCTTCGTGCTCGCATTCGCGCGCGGGCTGCAGGTCTACTTGCCGCAGCAGCAGCGCCGCGAGTGGCGTCCGATCCCGCGCGAAAGCGGGGACGTGGTGCATCTGCCCGAGGCGAGCGCGCTCATCGTCGGGGTCGGCGGCATCGGCGGCGAGGTGGCGCGCCTCGCCAGCGCCTTTGGCATGCGCGTCATCGGGGTTGACGAGCGCCGCGCCGCGCCGCCACCGGGCGTCGCCGAGCTGCACCGCGCCGCCGCCCTCGACGAACTCCTGCCGCGCGCCGATTTCGTGATCCTCACGGTGCCGCACACGCCCGAGACCGAGGGCTTCATGAACCGGGCGCGGTTTCGGCGCATGAAGCGCTCTGCCTTTTTCATCAATATCGGGCGCGGCATGACGACAAGGCTCGACGACCTCGTCGCCGCGCTTCGGGCCGGCGAGATCGCCGGCGCCGGACTCGATGTCTTCGAACAGGAGCCGCTGCCGGCCGACCATCCACTATGGACGCTGCCGGGCGTCCTCATCACCCCGCACACCGCCGGCCACGGCCCCTATCTCGACGAGCGGCGCTTCGGCGTGTTGAGCGACAACGCGAAGCGCTTCCTGGCCGGCGAGGCGCTGCGCAACATCGTCGACAAATCGCGCTGGTTCTGAGTCTCCGCCCCGGAGGGCGATCGAGCGTCCTTCGAGACGGCGCTGCGCGCCTCCTCAGGATGACGATAGATTCGTGATAATATTAAGAAATAACGTCATCCTGGGAGCCCGCAAAGCGGGCGTCTCGAAGGACGCCTTGCCGATCCAGCGACATCAACAGCAATTTCACGAGCTCTGAGGAGCGGCACGCCGATGGAAGTCCGGGTCGAGCGGCAAGGGCCACACATCGCAATTGTGACGATCGCCAACGAAGTGCGGCGCAATGCGATGACCCGGGCGATGCTGGCCGATCTGGCGGCGCTGTGGGACCGCCTCGACACGGACGAGGATTGCCGTGTGGTGGTGCTGACCGGGGCGGGCGACAAGGCGTTTTCCTCGGGCGCCGACCTTACGGGCGATCTCAGCGCCAGTCCCGAGACCGCGGCGATCGTCAGCCGTGCGCTGCTCAAGAATACGCCGTTTTCGAAGCCGATAATCGCCGCCGTCAATGGCGACTGCATTGCCGGCGGAGTCGAGCTCCTGCTCTCGACCGACATTCGCGCCGCCACGCCCGAGGCGCGATTCGGCCTTCCCGAAGTCAAATGGTCGATCTATCCGTTCGGCGGCGCCACGGTGAAGCTGACCCAGCAGATCGGCTATGTGCAGGCGATGGACCTGCTCCTAACCGGACGCTTGGTCGACGCCGCCTATGCCGAGCGGATCGGCCTCGTCAACCGCGTCGTCGCGAGGGCGGCGCTGATGCCGTGGGCGCTTGAGACGGCCGCGACGATCGCCGCCAACAGCCCCACCGCGGTGCAGGCCGTGCGCACCCAGATCAACAGCGCGATCGCCGATTACGCGCAGAGCCGCGAGGCGCTCGAACAGACACTCGGCGACCGGGTGCGCTCAAGCCGCCACTTCGCCGAGGGCGTCGCCGCGTTCCGCGAAAAAAGAAAGCCGGATTACTCGTAGCCCCCACCCCGACCCTCCCCCGCTTGCGGGGTGCGGGTTGTCAGGCCTCGTAGTAGGCGAAGACGACCGGTGAGACGAAGGCCCAGGTCTCGATGAAGGTGGCTTTGTCGGGTTTGCGCCCGAGCGCCTCCATCGCGCCGAGGAGGCAGAACCAGTTCAACACCTCGTGTTCGCCCGATTCCTCGATCTGGTCGGTCGTGTAGCGGTGCCAGGCGGCGTAATCGCCTTTTTCCAGCGCATCGTATAGATGCCGGTCGGCGGCGACGTCGGGCCATAGCTGGTAGTTTTTTTCGGTCAGGAACGAATGCGACCAGGAGGACGAGGCGATAAACGCTGTGCGCCACGGGCTCTTCGCCATGACCCGCGCGGCGGCGGCGCCGACTTCCATGCAGCGATGCGGATTGGGGCCGGGCGGGTCCAAGTTCTTGATCTCGCCCCGCATCGCCAAGGGCAGGCGCAGCCCGCGCGCGGCATTGACCCGGCGCCCATAGCAATTGACCGCGAACTGGACGAGTGGATAGTCGAAGCCGCAGCGCTCGTCGTCCAGGAGCTGCAGCGTATTCTCGAAGGCGTGGCCGATCGGGTGGTGCAGCGGCTTATAGGCATAGGCGACGTCGATACCCGCTTCGATCAGCCCCGCAGCAAGGTATTTGCCGGCCTCCTTGTGGCCCTTCACCCGGACCGTCGTATCGGCCGGCTCTCCCCACGGGTTCCACGGGCTGCGGCGGTGCGCCCAGGGCTGGCGCTCCTGGTCCTCGTAGGCGAGGACCGCGAAGGGCGGGATGATGTCTTCCTTGAAGTTTTCGTACTGGTCGTCGCCCCACATGACGATGAGGTCCGGGGCGAAATCATCGATCACCTGGCGCGCCTCGGCGAAATGGGCGCGATAGACCTCACGGCCGCGCGCCGCGGACGCGGTACCCCAGTCATTGCCCAATTCCTCGCACAGCTGCGGCGGCCAGTTCGCCGGGTTCTTCATCGCTTCGGGCATCGCCGGGTCGTCGAGCGCGGCGCGCAGCATGAAGGTCCAGTCTTCATTGGGGCGCAGCATCAATGGCCGATGCGTGCAGCCCACTCCGAGGATCTCGGCCATCCCTGACCTCCCTTTCATTCCGTTTCGTCATGGCCGGGCTCGACCCGGCCCTCCACGAAGAACCCGTAGATCACCGGGTCAAGCCCGGTGATGACGTTGGAGTGGCGTTACGCGTGACTGCGCTGGCTGGTCGGCAAAAGGGCATCCCCGACGGGGCGGTGCTGCAGGATTTCGGTCCGGAGCGAAACCGGCGTCCCCAGCCACATCGCGTACGCGGTGTGGTCGTTGTAGGAACTGTCGGTCAGCGGGTGGACGAGAATGTCGAGGCCGTCGCGGTTCAGCATCAGCCACGGCACAATTTGCTGAAACTCGGGCGTCTCGAAAATGACGTTGAACTGCGAGATCGGATGGGGCCCGCGCGGCTCGTCGCTCAGCGCGCCGCCTTCGACCTTGAACTTGTCTTTCAGTGCCGCGCTCAGCTTGGCCGCCTTCGCCTTGGACGCGGCGTCGTAATAGACGTGAGCGTGATAGCCTTTGTTTCCACTCATTGTGTGTCCTCCGGTCTGTCCTGTTCTGTTAGGCTTCGAGCTTTTCCGCGATCTTCTTCGAGATCTCGGCGCGCCATTCCTCGATCGGCTTGAATCCGGGCTGCTCGCGGCAATAGGCCTCGGTAAAGCGATAGACCTCAGGTTCGCTCTGGTCGAGATCGATCTTGAAGCCGCAGGGCTGCGGCACGTACCACGGAGTGTCGCAGAACATCTCGATCTGGTTGCCCTCGGGGTCGCGGAAATAAACCGACCAGGCGTTGCCGTGGCTGACCGGGCGAATGCCGTCGCAGCCGGCCGCGACGACCTTCTTATAGGCGCGCTGGACCTGGGCGAGGGTGGCGACGTTGAAGGAGACCTGCTGCACCATCGGCACCTCGGCGTCGGTGGCGCGGCCTCGCACCAGGACGACCTGGTGGTGGTCGCTCGGGTTGCGCGAGAGGAAGGTGATGCGGCCGTCCTCCGCCCCGTCGCTGACGACGAAGCCGAGGGTCTTGGTATAGAAATCGATCATCTTCGGCACGTCGCGCACATAGAGCCCGACATGGCTGAGGCGCGGTGCGGTGTCTTGCGGCATGGCTGGACTCCC
>DASYZD010000313.1:0-7761 GCA_035946655.1 Allostellaceae bacterium
GGCGCCCGGCCAGCCGGGACCCGCCCGGCGCGGCGCCTGGTTGGTCGCGCTCTTGTAATGCGCGTTGCCAAACCCGCCATCGCCGCCACGCAACAGGACGCGGCGTTGTCCGGCCTGGATAAAATCGGCGACCAAGGTCTCGCCGTCTTCGGCGAGAACTTGCGTGCCGACCGGCACCCGCAGCACGAGGTCGCTCCCGCCCGCGCCGGTGCGGTTGCGGCCGGCACCGCCCCGCCCGTTGGGCGCTCGGAAATGCTGCTGGTAGCGGTAGTCGATCAGCGTATTGAGATTGTCGGCGGCCACAAAAACAATGTCGCCGCCCTTGCCGCCATCACCGCCGTCGGGCCCACCGAATTCGATGAATTTCTCGTGGCGCAAGCTCATCGCGCCGCGCCCGCCGTCACCGCTCTTCAGGTAGATCTTGCACTGGTCGAGGAATTTCATGGTCTCTCAGCCCGAAACAAAAAGGGGAGCAGCCGGGCCGCTCCCCTCGGTTCCGGTTATTGCGGGGAACGGCTACTCGGCGGCTTCGGCCGGTCGTTCGTCAGCGCGCGGGGTCACCGAGATGAAGGTGCGCCCGCCAATTCCCTTCTTGAATTGCACCGCGCCCTCGACCAGCGCGAAGAGCGTGTGATCGCGCCCCATCCCGACCCGCTCGCCCGGGTGGAACTTGGTGCCGCGCTGGCGCACGATGATGTTGCCGGGAACGACGATCTCGCCGCCGAATTTCTTGACCCCGAGCCGCCGCCCGCCGCTGTCACGGCCGTTGCGCGAGGAGCCGCCCGCCTTCTTGTGTGCCATCTCAAACCCTCCTCGCCGCTCAGGTCCCCGGGCGGATCTCGTCGATCCGCAGCACGCTCTGGTGCTGGCGGTGGCCGTTCTTGCGGCGGTAATTGTGTCGCCGCTTTTTCTTAAAGACGATGATCTTGTCGGCGCGGCGCTGCTCGACGAGGGTCGCGCTGACCGAGGCGCCCGACAACAGCGGTGTGCCGGCCGACACCGTGGCGCCGTCGCCGACCATCAGCACTTCTGCGAACTCGATCGTCGCCCCGGGCTCGCCGGCGAGTTTCTCGACCGCGATCACATCGTCCTTGGCGACCTTGTATTGCTTGCCGCCGGTGCGGATCACTGCAAACATCATGAGAACCGATATCGGGTGGCACGCCCGTCGCGGCAATAGCGACCTCGGCGCAATAAATCTGCCGGACCGGCTCGCGCGCTTCGGGAGGCGCGCACTATAGTAATGCGCCCCGCCCTGTCAACGATCTCGGGGCTTGGTACGTGACGCCGAACAGCCTTTGAGCCAGACCGATGGGACGCAACCTTGGCCGGAGCGCGGGGTTCGCTCTCGCCCTGTCGACGCCGGGCGGGATCGCCATCGCCGCGCTGTTCGCGTTCGGGGTCATCGATGGTGCGGCGGCGATCGTCGGCGCTGCGGCGATGCTGGCTTTATCGACGCTGATAACGATCGCGCTCTTGGTCTCGCTCACCCGGGCGCGCGCCGCAATCGACCGGCTCGGCCCTGAGGCTCCGCCGATCGAGGCGGCCGCGCCGGGTGATCGACGGCAGCGGTTGAGCCTGGCGGCGCGAGTGATATGGCCGGCGGTGCTGCGGTTGCGACGGTCGTGGCGCGAGCGCGCCGCGCAGGCCAATGCGCAAGTCGCCGCCGCCGAGGCGGTCATCACCGCGGTGCCCGATCCGCTGATCATGATCGATCGCCAGCGCCGCATCGTTCGCAGCAACGCCGCGGCGGCGGAATTCGTCGGGCCGGAAGCCCAGCCGCGCGACCTGGCGGCGGCGCTGCGCAACCCGGTTCTACTCGCCGCCGCCGACGCGGTGTTGCGCGGCGAGCCGATCCGCAGCGTCGAGTTCGCCCTGTCCGGGCCGATCGAACGGGTGCTGCGCGCCAATTTCGCGTGGATGGTCGAGCCGGCGCTCGACGGTGCGGCGGCGATCCTGACCCTGCATGATGTCACCGCGCTCAAGCGCAGCGAGCAGATGCGCGCCGATTTCATCGCCAACGCGGGGCACGAGCTGAAGACACCGCTCGCAACCCTGATCGGCTTTATCGAAACGCTGCTCGGGCCGGCGCATGAGGATGTTGCCGCCCGCGAGCGCTTTCTCGGAATCATGCGCGAGCAGGCGCAGCGCATGGCGCGGCTCGTCGACGATTTATTGTCGCTGTCGCGCATCGAACTCAACGAGCACGTCGCACCGACCGACCGGGTCGCGCTGGCGCCGGTCATCGACGAAGTCGCTCGCGGGCTGGAGTTGCGCGCCGCCGAACGCGGCATTCGCATCGTCCGCGCCCTGCCGGCCGATCTCCCCGAGGTGCAGGGCGACCGCGACGAATTGGCTCAGATCTTCCAGAACCTGCTCGACAACGCCGTCAAATACGGCCGGCCGCACAGCGAAGTCAGAGTGACCGGCGGAACCGGCAGCGGGGCGGTCCCGGAACTGGTGCGGGTCGCGGTCGCCGACCAGGGCGATGGCATTCCGAGCGAGCAACTGCCGCGCCTGACCGAGCGCTTTTACCGGGTCGATACCGCGCGCTCGCGCATGCTCGGCGGCACCGGGCTCGGCCTGGCGATCGTCAAGCACATCCTCAACCGCCATCGCGGCCGGCTCGATATCGCGAGCGAAATCGGCCGGGGCTCGACCTTCACAGTCTGGCTGCGCGCGGCGGGAGCGCAGGGCGCCATCATCGAAGAGTGACGCCGGCGGCATCGAGCATTTCGGTTCCGGTTTTTCCGTCGCCGATGTGTGGAACCCGGTTACCATGCGACCCGGGCATCGCGCTGTTCATCACCGTCGGGTGAGTGGAGGGAGTTGTATGGCGGCGGAACACATCATCAAGGGCTACGACGAGGAGTTGGCGCGGCTTAGCAGGATGATCGTCGAAATGGGCGGATTGGCCGAGAGCCAGCTCGCCGCCACGATCGAAGTCGTCACCAAACGCGACAGCGACCGCGCCACCCGGGTCATCGACGGTGACGAACAGGTCGACCAGCTCGAACGCGACATCGACAGTCTGGCCATCCGCCTCCTGGCGTTGCGTCAGCCGATGGCGCGCGACCTGCGCGAGATCGTCGCCGCGCTGAAGATCAGCAGCGATCTCGAACGCATCTGCGACTATGTAGCCAATGTCGCCAAACGCTCGATCGCGCTGGCGCAATCACCGCCGATCGGGCCGGCGCAGGCGCTGCAGCGCATGGCGCATCTGGCGCTCTTGCTGGTCAAGGACGTGATCGACGCCTATGTCGCCCGCGATCCCGACAAAGCGCTCGTGGTGTGGAACCGCGATGAAGAGGTGGACGAGATGTATGCCAGCCTCTTCCGCGTGTTTCTGACTTATATGATGGAGGACCCGCGCAATATCGGCCCCTCTACGCATTTGTTGTTCATGGCAAAGAATATCGAGCGAATTGGTGACCACGCGACCAATATTGCCGAGAATGTGTATTACATGGTGCATGGCACGCCGCTCGAGCAGGCGCGGCCGAAGGGCGACAAATCGAGCCTTGAGGTCGTCGCGGCAGAGCGCCCGCCCGGCCAGGCCGGGGGGTGCTAGTCGTGGATGCCGCCGCCGGTGAGCGGCTCTCTTGCCGGGATCAGCCGATCAACAACGATACCGGGATCATCACTGCGGCGGCCTTCAGCGGCCAGATCCAGCCCTCCGCGTACACCAACGCGGCCAGCGTCCCCGTGCAGACCAGCAAGGTCGCCTCGACCAGGGTGATCTCGAAACGGTGTCGCATGCCGGTAAATCAGCTCGATTGGCGCTCGCAGCACCGGAGCCGCGGCTCCCCGCGTTGCCGGCGCCTTCTATTCGCGCAAATCTTCAAAGAATTCCTTGACCCGGGCAAAGAAGCCTTCGCTTTCGGGATTGGTCTTGGCCGTCTCGCCGGCCTGTTCGAATTCGCGCAACAGTTCCTGCTGGCGTTTCGTCAAGTTGACCGGCGTCTCGACGACAGCATTGATGTACATGTCGCCGCGCACCGGTGAGCGAAGCACCGTCATCCCTTTGCCGCGCAATCGGAATTGGTGCCCCGACTGGGTCCCTGGCGGCACCGTCACGCGGGTCCGGCTGCCCTCGACCGTCGGCACCTCGATGGTGCCGCCGAGCGCGGCGGTGGACATCGCGATCGGCACCCGGCAAAAGATGTTGGCGCCGTCGCGCTGAAAGATCGCATGTGCGGCGATGCTGACGAAGATGTAAAGATCGCCCGGCGCGGCACGGTGCAGCCCGGCCTCGCCTTCGCCGGCAAGGCGGATGCGGGTGCCGTCTTCAACGCCGGCCGGGATATTGACCGACAGCGTCTTTTCGCGCCGCACCCGGCCTTGCCCGCCGCAGGGTTTGCACGGCTTTTCGATGATTTGGCCTGCGCCCTGGCAGGCCGGACAGGTCCGCTCGACCGTGAAGAAGCCCTGTTGCGAGCGAACCCGGCCGTGCCCCTGGCAGGTCCGGCAGGCGACCGGACGCGAGCCCGGCTCGGCGCCCGAACCCTTGCAGGTATCGCAGTGGACAAAGGTGGCAACGCGGATCGTGGTCTGCTTGCCGCGAAAGGCATCCTCGAGCGACACCTCGATGTTGTAGCGCAGGTCGTTGCCGCGGCTGGGGCCGCCCTGGGCGCGGCGGCCGCCGCCCATCCCGCCGAACATCTCTTCGAAAATATCGGCAAAGCCGCCGGAGAACCCTCCAGCAAAGCCGAAATCGCCGGGCCCCCGGTTGCCATTTTCGAAAGCCGCATGGCCGAACCGGTCATAGGCGGCGCGCTTCTGGTCGTCCTTGAGGATATCGTAGGCCTCGCTGACGTCCTTGAACTTCTGCTCGGCGGCTTTGTCGCCCGGGTTGCGGTCCGGGTGAAATTGCATGGCGAGCTTGCGATAGGAGCGCTTCAACTCGTCGGCATCGGCCGATCGCGACACGCCAAGAAGTTCGTAAAAGTCCTGCTTCGCCATTGTCGAGGGACGCCCGGCAAGAGGTCAGTTGAAACGGAGCCGCCCCCGGGGCCGAAGCCCGGGGGGCAGCCATTGCTTCTTAGGCAGCGGCACTGCTACGCCGCACCGTGCTTCTTTTGATCGTCGACTTCCTCGAAATCGGCGTCAACGACCTTGTCGCCGCCCGGATGACCACCGGGACCGCTGCCGGGACCGCCGGCACCCGCTCCCGGTCCGCCCGGGGCGCCCCCTGCCGGGTCGCCGCCAGATTCCTGCTGCGCCTTGTAGACCGCCTCGCCGAGCTTCATCGCAACCTGCACCAACGCCTCGGTCTTGGCGGTGATCTGCGCGGAGTCCTCGCTCCCCAACGCATCCTTCAGGGCCTGCAAAGCATTTTGCACCGCCTCGCGATCGCCCTCGGAGACCTTGTCGCCAACTTCCGTAAGACTGCGCTCGGTGGTGTGGATCAGCGCGTCGGCATGGTTCCTCGCCTCGACCAGCTCGCGAAGTTTCTTATCGTCGGCGGCATGCGCCTCGGCGTCCTTGACCATCTTGTCGATGTCGGCTTCGGACAACCCGCCCGAGGCCTGGATGCGGATCTGTTGCTCCTTCGCAGTCGCCTTGTCCTTGGCCGAGACATTGACGATGCCATTGGCGTCGATGTCGAAGGTGACCTCGATCTGCGGCATGCCGCGCGGCGCCGGCGGGATGCCGACCAGGTCGAACTGGCCCAAAAGCTTGTTGTCGGCTGCCATCTCGCGCTCGCCCTGGAAGACGCGGATAGTGACCGCGGTCTGGTGATCCTCGGCGGTCGAGAAGGTCTGGCTCTTCTTGGTCGGGATCGTCGTGTTGCGGTCGATGAGGCGGGTGAACACCCCGCCCAGGGTCTCGATGCCGAGCGACAGCGGCGTCACGTCGAGCAAGAGGACGTCCTTGACCTCGCCCTGCAGTACGCCGGCCTGGATCGCAGCGCCGATGGCGACCACTTCGTCCGGGTTGACGCTGCGATTGGGGTCCTTGCCGAAGAATTGTTTGACGGTCTCGATGACCTTGGGCATGCGGGTCATGCCGCCGACCAGGATCACCTCTTCGATCTCCGAGGCCTTGAGCCCGGCGTCCTTAAGCGCGGCGCGGCACGGCTCGATCGTGCGCTGGATCAAATCCTCGACCAGTTGCTCGAGCTTGGCGCGGCTCAGCTTGATGGTGAGGTGTTTCGGCCCGTGCTGGTCGGCAGTGATGAACGGCAGATTGACCTCGGTCTGCACCGATGACGACAACTCGATCTTCGCCTTTTCCGCGGCCTCTTTCAGGCGCTGCAAGGCGAGCCGGTCGTTGCGCAGGTCGATGCCCTGCTCCTTTTTGAACTCGTCGGCGAGATAGTCGATGATCTTCTTGTCGAAATCTTCGCCGCCGAGAAAGGTATCGCCGTTGGTCGATTTGACCTCGAACACCCCATCGCCGATCTCGAGTACCGAGATGTCGAAGGTGCCGCCGCCGAGGTCATAGACCGCGATGATGCCGGTGCCCTTTTTCTCCATGCCGTAGGCGAGCGCCGCCGCGGTCGGTTCGTTGATGATGCGCAAAACTTCAAGCCCGGCGATGCGGCCGGCATCCTTGGTCCCTTGGCGCTGGCTGTCATTGAAATAGGCGGGTACCGTGATCACCGCCTGAGTGACCGGCTCGCCGAGATAGGCTTCGGCGGTTTCCTTCATCTTCTGCAAAATGAAGGCGCTGATCTGGGAGGGCGCGTATTTCTTGGCGCGGCTCTCGACCCAAGCGTCGCCATTATCGCCGTTGACGATCTTGTAGGGGACCAGATCCATGTCCTTTGTGACCATCGGGTCGTCCATGCGGCGCCCGATCAGCCGCTTGATCGCGAAAAACGTGTTCTCGGGATTGGTGACCGCCTGTCGTTTCGCCGCCTGGCCGACCAGGCGCTCGCCCGATTCGGTGAACGCCACCATCGAGGGTGTGGTGCGCATGCCCTCGCTGTTCTCGATGACCTTGGCGGTCTTGCCTTCCATTACAGCGACGCAGGAATTGGTCGTGCCGAGATCGATACCGATGACCTTGCTCATGGACACCTCATTTCAAAAGCAGGACCGGGCGGCCTAGGGAAGCACCGTCCCGATCCCCCGGGAATTGGTCGTTCCGTCATCCCCTGACTTCGCTGGTTTATATATGGGCGGGCGCCGGGCGCTACAACGCCTCGGCAGGTTTCACCGACGGTTTGGCGACGCCGACCATGGCCGGCCGCAACAGTCGGTCGTGCAGCACATATCCGGGCTGCAGCACCTCGACGATCGTGCCGGGCGGCCGATCGGCGCGCTCGACCTCGAAGATCGCCTGATGAAGATTGTGGTCGAACGGCTCGCCCCGCGGGTCGATGCGGCGGATGCCGTTGCGCTCGAAGGCCGAGAGCAGTTCGCGCTCGGTCGCCGCTACCCCAGCCAATAGGCTGCGGGTGCGCTCGTCGCCGGCCTCGGCCTCGGGCAGGCTGTCGAGGGCGCGCCGCAGATTGTCCGCGGCCGACAAGAGGTCCCTGGCAAGGCCGCTGACCGCGTATTTGGCGGCGTCATCGCGCTCGCGCTGGGTGCGGCGACGGGTGTTCTCGGCCTCGGCCAGCGCGCGCAGCAGGCGGTCCTTGTGCTCGGCGAGCTCGGCTTCGAGCGCCGCCACCCGCGCCTGCGGCGACAGCTCGGCCGCATCCTCCTCCACATTGCTGTTGGCGGCCGAAGTCGCATCGGCGGCCGGCGGCTGATCATTCCTGGTGTCGTCCATCATCATTCCTATCCGATGAGCCGCCCGATGACCTTGGCG
>DASYZD010000314.1:0-8104 GCA_035946655.1 Allostellaceae bacterium
GAGGCGAGCGAAAGCCATCTCGCGGTCGCCGAGGCAGCGCTCGCGGCGCAGCTCTGGGGCGAAGCGCGCCGCCACTTGACGCTCGCTGTCGCCGCAGCGTCGCTCCCTGAACCGGGCTCCGCTGGGCCGTCGCGTCGGGTCTGCCAGTTGATGGCGCGCCTCGAAGAGAGCGAAACCGGCGATCTGCCGGCGGCGCGCGCCTGGCTCGATCGCGCGATCGGTGCGCCGCCTGATCCGTGCTACGTCTGCACCCGCTGCGGCGGCGGCGAAAGCCCGGAATGGCAAGCGTTGTGCCGCGAGTGCGGCGGGTTCGACACGCTGCGTTGGCGCAGCCCGCCCGCGGGCGCCGCACCGGGCGCGAGCGCGATCACCGCGGCTCTGGCGACCACCGGCGCCCTGTTGATGCTGCCGGCGCCCGAGGCAACGGGCGCGGGAGATGTCCCGCGGTTGCTGCCTCGGTCCTGGGCGGACGGCTTGGCGGCGCCGCTGCAATGGGATAAGTAAGCTCTCGCGGGCTCGAGCGGTTCGCCCCGATAGCTCAGCGGTAGAGCAACCGCTTCGTAAGCGGTAGGTCGTCTGTTCAAATCAGACTCGGGGCACCAGCCCGCTTCCAGTGCAGCGGTCAGCTCAGCCTAGGCGCCAAAACCAGCCACTAATGTCGCACCCATGGAGGAGACCGATGCCAGAGGCCCTCGTCGTCCGCCGCGAGACCCACATCCCGGCGCCGCCTGCCGCGGTGTTCGCCCTCCTGACCGATCCGGAGAAGATCCTGGGGTGGATGGGAACCGAGGCGCAGATCGAGCCGAGGCCGGGCGGGCTCTATCTCGTCAACGTCACCGGCGCCCGCTTCGCCCGCGGCGCCTTCCGCGAGGTGGTGCCGGTGCATCGCCTGGCCTACAGCTTCGGCTGGGACGGCAGCGAGGTGGTGCCGCCGGGGTCGAGCCTCATCGAGATCGACCTGATCGAAGAGCCGGACGGAACGCTGTTGCGCTTTACCCACACCGGGCTGCCGAATGCCGAGCAATGCGCCAACCATGCCGACGGCTGGGCCCATTACCTCGGCCGGCTGATCGAGGTTGCGGCCGGGCGCGACCCCGGCCCGGATCCCCGACTGGGCCGTATCGGCAGCGCGTGAGGATCATTCGCTCGGGCGAAAAGACGGGCCGCGCCCGATCCGCCGCACGGATGACAGGCCGGGGGGCGTGACCGCATAATCGCGGCATGGATCTGCCTGCGCCGCTCGCCTGGCTGGTGGATGAGGCCGGCGCCTCTCCCGGCCCTGACCGGTTCCTCGCCGAACTCGGCGGCCGCCTCTTGGCCGACGGCTTGCCGCTCGCCGGCGGCGCCCTGACGCTGGCGGTGCCGCATCCGATCATCGCCCGCCGCACCTGGCTTTGGCGCGCGCAGACCGGCGCGGTGATCGAGGCGCTGGGCTTTACCGGCGGCCCGGTCGCTCAAGCCGGCCGCGACTGGCTGGCCGAGCTTGGGCCGGTCGAGGAGCACGCGGTTGGTACCGGGCTGGGAAATCCGCGGCCGGACAACCCGGTCCTCGGCTGGGCCGGGACCCGGCCGTTCCGCTCGGCCGAGGCCGGCCGGCTGCGCGAGGCCGCGCGCTTTGCCGCCGCGCCCCTGGCTGCGCTCGCCGCGCGGGCGGCGTTGACGGCGCTGCTCGAAGCCTATCTCGGCCGGCGCAGCGCCGCCCGGGTCCAGGCCGGCGAACTGCGCCGCGGCACCGGAGAAACCATCCGTGCTGCCCTTCTCTGTGCCGATCTGCGCGACTTCACCGCTCTGTCGGAGGCGACCGCGCCCGCGGCGATGATCACCGCCCTCGACGCCTGGTTCGACCGTGTCGCCGGGGCGGTGCGCGCCTTCGGGGGCGAGGTCTTAAAGTTTGTCGGCGACGGCGTCTTGGCGATTTTCCCGGCTACCGGCGCACCGGCCGACGCTTGCGACGCAGCGCTGCGCGCGGTCGTCGCCGCTCGCGCCGGCATGACCCATCTCGATGCGGTGCGGCGAGCGCAGGGGCTGCCGCCGCTGCCGTTCGGCGCGGCGCTGCATTTCGGCGAGATGTTATGGGGCAATATCGGCGCGGCCGACCGGCTGGATTTCACCGCCATCGGCCCCGCGGTCAACCTGGTCAGCCGGCTGGAGGGGCTGTGCCGGCCGCTCGGCCGGTCGGTGCTGATCTCGGGCGCGCTCGCCGCCGAGACCGCCACACCGCTGGTGCCGCTCGGCGAACACGTGCTGCGCGGCATCGCGGCGCCCTGCGCGGTCTTCACCCTGCCGGACGGCTGAGCGCCCCGCCGTGGTCTTTCAGAGATCGGCGAGGCGGATCCAGGTGCCGAGGGCGATGGCGACGAGCCCACCCAATAGGATCATCGGGAGGCTCGCGGTTCCGAACAGCAGGAGCCACAGCACGAAGGCGACAACCGCGCTGAAGATCCCGCCGATCAGGGACGGCATCGACCGTTTGACGTGAACCGCTGCCATCCCGGTCACTCGGCCGGCTGGAGCCGCGAATCCGGGGCCGTCGCCCGCGCCTTTTTCAGGTTCCGCTTGCGGAAGCGCGTGTCGTAACCGTTGAACAGATGGCCGAAAAGGCCGCGGTCGAGGTCGCTCGTGCCGAACAGCCAGTCGGCGAAGGGATAGGTCAGGTTCATGTTGGTGCCCATCATGATCGCCTGGTCGTGATGGGCGATGTGATGGCGCCGGATCGTGTTCATGAACGGGATGTGGCGGATCAGGCGGTCGTCCTTGACATGGCAGCCCCAGTGGAACAGCTCGTAATTGAGGTAGACCCCCGAGGTCGTCGCAACCAGGAGCCACCCGGCATTGGCCGACCACACGAGGGCGATCGCCAGGGCGGCCGCCGCCGACATGCAGATGAACGTGGTCAGCGCGTAGGGCGGGAAGAAGGTGATGCGAAAGTCGCGCGTCGTGTCGATCCTGGGCTCATGGTCGGTGAAGAACTGGTGATGCGCCAGCACATGGCGTTTGTAGATGCCCATCAGACCCTTGACCGGGCGGTGCATGATGAAGCGGTGCATCGCCCACTCGAAGATGTTGGAGGCTAGGAACGCCGCCGGCACCACCAGCCATTCGAGCGCGGTCGGCTGATCGACATTGCGGGCGCAATACAGAATCGTCATGAGGCCGAGGGCGGCGATCACCAAGACGTGCCCGACCCCGCTATACCAGGGCGAGATCCGGGTGCGGTAATCGGCGCGGAACGCCGCCTGGCGCTGGGTCATCATCGGGCCACCCTCCTCGATTTCGCGGACGCTCCCATCGGCGGCTCCGAGTCAACACCCCGACAAGCTCTTTGACAATTGGGTTATGCTCACCACGCCGGTCAGAGGAGCCGCGGGAGATCTTAAGGATGGCCCCGGCCGTCGCCGGGGATCAATCGATGCGCCGGAGGGGACATGAAAATCGCGGTCCTGCAGTTCTTCAGCTGGCCCGAGCGGCGCGTCCCCCTCGCTGCGGTCTATGCCCGCGCGCTCGAGCGGATCGAGATCATGGACCGAAGCGGGTACGACGCGGTGTGGCTCGCCGAGCATCATTTTTCGAGCTTCAGCGTGTGCCCGTCGGTGCACATGATGGGGATGCTCGCCGCCGCCCGCACGACCCGGCTGCGCATTGGCACCGGCGTCTCCTTGGCGCCGTTCTATCACCCGCTGCGCCTCGCCGAGGAGGTGGCCCTCCTCGATGTCCTCTCGGGCGGGCGGGTCAACTGGGGTGCCGGGCGCGGCTTCGCTCGGGTCGAGTTCGAGAATTTCGGGGTGCCGCCGGGAGAAAGCACGGCGCGTTTCCACGAAACTGTCGAGATCGTGCTGCGCGCGTGGACCGAGGACAAGCTCAGCTTCGCCGGCACGCATTTCAGTTTTCACGATGTCGAGGTGCTGCCCAAACCGCTGCAGCAGCCGCATCCCCCGGTCTGGATGGCGGCGACCTCGGAACCGGCGCTCGAATGGGCGGCGGCACGCGGCTTCTCGATCCTGATGGACCCGCACGCCTCGCATGTCGAGATCGGCAAGAAGCGGCGGTTCTACGGCGAGCGGCTGGCCGCGGCGGGGTTTTCCCTTGCCGGTCGCGAACTGCCGGTGGCCCGGCTCGTGGCGCTTTCCGATACCACCGCGAGGGCCGCCGAAGTGGCGCGGCGTGGCGCCCAATGGATCGTCGATTCGTATTTCGGCGCGGCGCACCGCCCGGTCGGGGTCGCCGACCCCAATGTGTCGGGCACCGATCCGGTACAGCGCTATCTCGATGAAGTCATACTCCACGGCACGCCGGACGCGGTCCTCGATCAGATCCTCCGGCTGCGCGAGGAAATCGGCCTCGACTATCTCCTTTGCGCGCCGCTCAGCCACCAGACCTTCGTCATGCTGACCGAACAAATCCTGCCGCGCCTGCAGTGATCAGATCAGAATTGTCATACCGGCGACGGCCGGTACAGAGGAGGGGATGCCGCCCCTCAGATCCCCTCCAGCGTGTAGTCGTGGTCGTGAAAGACGACGCGGCGGCTGAAGCGCCATTCGCCGCCCTCCTTTAGGAGCTCGCATTGATAGCGGCCGGGCGGCAGCCGGCGGCTTTTGCCGTCCTGGGTGATGAACACCAGGAGGTAGGCGCTCGCCCGCGCCCGGTTCCCTCCGGCTGCGATCTCGGCGGCGATATTGGTGATCATGTGGCGGAACTGTTGGCCCGCCGCAAGCTGGGCCGCGAACCGCTCGGCAAAGGCTCGGATCGCTTCGCGGCCGGCGATGACCCCGATGACCGGGCTTTCAAGCGTGGCGTCGGCGGTGAAGCAATCGACGACGGTCTCGACATCGCCCTGGTCGAGCGCGGTCGTGTAGCGCACGAACAGGTCATTGATCGCCAGCCGGTCGGTCAAATCGGACACGGACATCCTCGCTGCTTCCGGAGTTCCCGGCGAAGGCCGGGATCCATTCACCGGGCGGCCGAGCGGTTGAAGCATGGGTCCCGGCCTTCGCCGGGAACTCGGGTATAGGCTATTCGATCGGGATGAAGATCGAATGGCGGATCTTGCCCTCGATGTGGTCGGAGAGGTGGCCCTTGCCGTGGGTATCCTCGACGAGGATGACTTCGCCCGCGGCGATGAAGCGGGCTTCGCCGTCGCTCGCGGTGATCTTCACCCCGGCATCGAGGTTGACGATGTATTGCCGGCGCGGCGCCGGGTGCCAGTCGACATTGTGCTCGGCCGCGGTCTCGCGAAAAATGACGCCGGTTGCCGGCAGCTTCTTCGACAACTTGCTGCCGCGCCGGGTTTCTGTCCATTCGACCTCGATCTCGCGGAAATGCGATTCTCCATTGGCGTCGGTGTAGAGATTGTGAATTCGCATCCTTAGTTACCTCCCATCCAAGTTTTCGTTCCCGGCGAAGGCCGGGATCCATTCATTAAGTCCACGAATTGCTGAACCATGGATCCCGGCCTTTGCCGGGAACTTGGAAACAACGTCAGATCAACTCATTCCGCCGCTTTCGCTGGAACTTCATCGATAAAATGCGGCATCACCTCGGCGGCGAAGCGGCGCAGGCTGGTGCGACCCCGCTGGCCGCCACCCGAGCCGCCGCCATTGATCAACACATACCCCACCCCGACGCGCCGCAATTCGTCGAGCTTTGCGACGATCTCGTCGGGGCTGCCATAGATCGCGCTCCGGCGATTGACCGTATCGGGGTCGCCGGTGGCGCGGTCGGGACCGCCATGCACGGTGCCGTCCGGCTGTGTGGCGAGCTTCAATTGGCGCACCCGGTTGGCGAGGCGGCGCTCGAGCGCGGCCTCCTTCTCGGCCTTCGTATCGGCGACGAAAAACGCCCGCGTCACCCCGACCGCGAGCGGATCGAAGCGGCGCCCGCTGGCCTCGACCGCGGAGCGATACGCGGCGATCGAGCGGCCGACATCGGCGGGCGAGGCGTATTGCCCGAGGAGGAGGTTGTACCCGCGCTCGGCGACCCGGCGCACCGAGCTGTCCCCGCCTGCGCCCATCCATATCGGCGGGTGCGGGCGCTGCGCGGTCGGCGGCTCGACGACAACCCGGTCGAACTGCCAATAGTGCCCTTGATGCGAGAATGGCTCGTTCGAGGTCCACGCCTTGAGGATAACGCCGAGGCATTCGTCGAAGCGCGCGTTGGCCTCCGCCATCGGCACGCAGAACCCGGCAAATTCGTTGTAGCGGTAGCCGTTGCCGACGCCGAAATCGAGCCGCCCGCCGGAGAGGAGATCGAGCGTCGCAGCCTCTTCGGCGAGGAGGACGGGATTGTGCCACGGCAGCACCATGACCGCGGTGCCGAGGCGCAAGGTCGACGTGCGCGCGCCGAGCCAGGTCAACAGGTTGAGGGTCGCCGACACCTGGCCGTAGCCGGTGAAATGATGCTCGACGACAAAGCTGCTGCGAAACCCCAGCGCTTCCGCTTCGACATTGTACTCGATAAAGTCGCGGTACCCTTCGCTGCAGTCGAAATCGTCGTTATCAGCGCTGGTGGGCCGCCGCGCCGCCGCGCTGCCGAACAGACCGAACTGCATGTTTGCGTGCTCCTCTCTGCGCCTCGATCCTACAACGCCGCCATGCAGCCATCAAACATCGGCATTTGCGCGAGCGCGGCGCCGGGCCTAGGGTGGTGCACCCGTTCAGCGTCGAGCGTCGAGGGAGTTGCCATGGAATTCGGCTGGTATCACGAGTTTCATCGCCAGGTCGAAGGCCAGAGCGATGCCGACGCCTTTGCGCAGGGCTTCGAGCAGGTCGAGGCGGCGGATCGGTGGGGGCTAGATGTTTTCTGGCTGGCCGAAATCCACCAGCAGGCGCGCCGCTCGGTGTTGTCGGCGCCGATGAATGTCGCCGGGCAGATCGCCGCGCGCACCCGACGGATCCGCATCGGAACGGCGGTCCATGTGCTGCCGCTGACCCATCCGCTGCGGCTCGCCGAAGAGACCGCGACGGTCGACGTGGTAAGCCATGGGCGCTTCATTCTCGGCGCCGGGCGCAGCGGCAACCCGCGCGGGTACGCGGCTTACGGCGTCCCCTATTCGGAAAGCCGCGAGCGATTTTTCGACACGCTCGACATCCTGAAGAAGGCGTGGACGCAGGACAGTTTTTCGCACGAGGGCAAGTTCTATTCGTTCAACGAGGCGCGCGCGGTGCCGCGGCCCTATCAGCAGCCGCACCCGGAGATCCGCATCGCCGGGGCGAGCGAGGATACCTTCCCGACGCTGGGTAAGCTCGGCTATCCGCTGTTCGTCTCGGTGCGCAGCGCCTCCCTGTCCGGGCTCGCTCCCGATCTCAAGGCCTATCGCCAAGCCTACGTCGAAGCCGGACACCCCGGGCGCGGGCGGGTCTATCTGCGCCTCTCGATGCATGTCGCCGAGACCGACAAGCAGGCGATCGAAGAGGGTGAACCGAGCATCATGGCCGGGTATCGCTCGCTGATCACCCGCCTCGAGGGCTCACCGAATGTGCGCCGCAGAGCCGAACTGGAAGAGATCCGCACGGTCAAGTACGAAACCGTGCTGCGCGACAAGGTCGTCGTCGGCGGACCGGACCGGGTGACCGACCGGCTCAAGGAATTGGAAGTGGAGCTCGGCATCGACGGCATCCTCTTCGAACTCAATGTCGGCGCGGCGATCCCGGCCGAGATGATGATGCGTTCGCTGCAGCTGTTGTGCGAAGAGGTGATGCCGCACTTCAGATAGCCGCAAGCGACCGGCATCCTAAGCAAACATCAACCGGGAGGTGCGCCATGGCGCTGCGTCATTGGTTTGTCTTTGGTGCCGCGCTCGCGGTCCTGGCTGCTGTCACGCCGGCGCGGGCACAGGCCCCGGCAACCCCGCCCAGCGAGCCGGCGCCGCCGAGCGGCCCGGTCTATACCGTGACCTATTTCGATGTCGACCCTGCCGCGTCTCGCTCGGTCAGCGGCCTCCTTCGCCAGTTCGCCGCCGCCACCCGCAAGGAAGGTGGCAATATCGAATTGCTCGCGCTGCGCGAGATCGCGCGACCGGGGCGCTACGCCATCCTCGAAGGGTGGCGCGACAGGGCGGCGCGCGATGCGCACGCTTCGGCGATGAAGGCGATTGGCGACAAGTTGCAGG
>DASYZD010000315.1:0-25014 GCA_035946655.1 Allostellaceae bacterium
CCGGAACTCGTCGGTCACGAAGCGGCCGAGAGCACGTTGCGGCGCCTCTTCCAATCGGGCCGGCTGCCGCATGCGCTCATGTTGAGCGGGCCGCGCGGGATCGGCAAAGCGACACTGGCATATCGCTTTGCCCGTTTCATCTTGGCCAACGGAGGAGGGGAGGGCTCCTCCGGCGGGCTGTTCGGCGGCGATGGTGCCGAGGACGGCAGGCTGGCGATCGCCCCCGATAGCGGCGTCTTTCACCGGGTGGCGTCGGGTGGACATGCCGATCTCCTGACGGTCGAGCGCGCCTACGATCCGCGCCGCCGCCGGCTCCGCAGCGAGATCGTCGTCGAGGACGCTCGCGAGGTCGGCGCGTTTCTGCGGCTGACGCCGGCCGAGGGCGGCTGGCGCATCGTCATCGTCGACGGCGCCGACGAGATGAACCGGAATGCCGCCAATGCCCTCCTGAAAATCCTCGAAGAGCCGCCGCGGCGCGCACTCCTATTGCTGGTGGCGCACAGCCCCGGGCGGCTGTTGCCGACGATCCGCTCGCGCTGCCGGCGGTTTCCGCTGGCGCCGTTGGCGCCGGCGATCGTCCGCCAGCTGCTTCTGCGCTACCACCCCGACCTGCCCGAACCGCAAGCCGAGGCGCTGACCGCGCTGTCCGGCGGCAGCATCGGCCGCGCCCTCGAGCTTGCCGCCGCCGGCGGGGTCGAGCTCTACGAGGCGGTCCTGGCGCTCGTCTCGCGCGAACCGGGGATCGACCCGGCGGCGCTCCATGGTTTTGCCGACCGGCTCGTCCGCAGCGACGCCGAGGAGGCCTATCGCGCGGTTGAGGAGCTGGTAGCGCAGCTGCTGGCGCGGGTCGCCGAGGCGGCGGCGCGGCCGCGTACCGGCGCCGCGCCCACGCGCGACAGCGCGGTGCTGCAGCGGCTTGGGCGGCGGGCGCCGGCGGCGCGCTGGGCCGAGTTGCGCGACGAAATCAGCCGCCTCTTTGCCCGAACCGACGCGCTCAATCTCGATAAGAAGCAGACGATCCTCGGCGCATTCTTTGCGATCGACGGCGCGGCGCGGTAGAAGCTCGCGGCGCGGCCGATCGTTGCGTCCAGCCTCACCGCTGGACCCATCGCAAACCCGCTCCCATATCTGCGCTTTGGAGAGGATTGATGAGCGCCGACCGGCCCTATTTCGTCACGACCCCGATCTATTACGTCAACGACACGCCGCATCTCGGGCATGCCTATACGACGGTGGCGTGCGATGTGCTGGCGCGTTTCATGCGGCTCGACGGGTGCAACGTCACATTTCTCACCGGCACCGACGAGCATGGCCAGAAGGTCGAGCGCTCGGCCCAGGCCCTCGGGCTGACGCCGCAGCAATATGCCGACCGGGTATCGGCCGCGTTCCGCGAGATGGACCGGCTGCTCGACATCAGCAACGACGATTACATCCGCACCACCGAGGAGCGGCACATCCGTGGCGTGCAGGCGCTCTGGCAGGAGTTGGACCGGCGCGGCGAAATCTATCTCGGCAAGTTCGCCGGCTGGTATTGCGTGCGCGACGAAGCGTTCTACGAAGAGAGCGAGCTGATCGACGGCCCGAACGGATCGAGGGTCGCGCCGACCGGCGCCGAGGTCGAATGGGTCGAGGAGGATAATTACTTCTTCCGGCTGTCGGCCTGGCAGGATCGGCTGTTGGCGTTCTATGAGGCGCATCCCGATGCGATCGCCCCGCGCAGCCGGCGCAACGAGGTCATCAGCTTTGTCAAATCCGGCCTCAACGATCTGTCGATCTCGCGCACCAGCTTCAGCTGGGGCATCCCGGTGCCGGGCGACCCCCGCCATGTCATCTATGTGTGGCTCGACGCGCTCATTAACTACATCACCGCGCTCGGCTATCCCGAGACCAAGACTGGCGCGTTTCCAGTATTTTGGCCCGCAGATATTCATGTAGTCGGCAAGGATATCCTGCGCTTTCACACGGTCTACTGGCATGCCTTCCTGATGGCCGCCGGGCTCGAACCGCCGCGCCGCGTGTTCGCCCATGGCTGGTGGACCGTCGAAGGCCAGAAAATGTCGAAATCGCTCGGCAATTTCGTTGCCCCCAAGGAATTGGTCGACACCTACGGGCTCGACCCGCTGCGCTATTTCCTGTTGCGCGAACTGCCGTTCGGCAGCGACGGCGATTTTTCGCACCACGCGGTGATTAACCGGCTCAACAGCGATCTGGCCAATGATTTCGGCAATCTGGCCCAGCGCGTGCTGGCGATGATCAATCGCAACTGCGGCGCGGCGCTGCCGGAGCCGGGGCCGCTCAGCGACGCCGACGGTCAGCTGCTCGCCGAGGCGCACGCGCTGATCGGACGGCTGCGTCCGCTGATCGCCGAACAGCAGGCCTTCCATCTCGCGCTCGAGACCGTCTGGCGCCTTGTCGCCGACGCCAACCGCTATGTCGATACCGAGGCGCCCTGGGCGTTGCGGCGGACCGACCCGGTGCGCATGGGCAGTGTGCTCTATACGCTGGCCGAGGTGCTGCGCCATTTGGGGATCGTCATGCAACCATTCGTGCCCGGCGCCGCCGGGCTGCTGCTCGACCAATTGGCGGTGCCGCCCGAGGCGCGGCGCTTTGCCGATCTGGCCGAAGCGCTGCCGCCGGGCCGCCCGCTGCCGGCGCCGCGCGGCATCTTCCCGCGCTTTGTCGCGCCCGCAGCGGCGAGCGCGTGAGGGCGCATGCTGGTCGACAGCCATTGCCATCTCGATTTTCCGGATTTTGCGCAAGAGCGCGACGCGATCGTCGCGCGTGCCCGCGCGGCCGGGGTCGCGACGATGCTGACAATCGGCACCCGCCTAGACCAGTTTCCCGCGGTGCGGGCAATCGCCGAATCTTATCCTGACGTCTGGTGCTCGGTCGGCGCCCATCCGCACGAGGCGGCCGACCACGCGGTGCTGGGCGTGACCGATCTAACCCGCCTCGCTGAGCACCCGCGCGTTGTCGGGATCGGCGAGACCGGGCTTGATTTTCATTATGACCACAGCCCGCACGATACCCAGGAACGGGTGTTCCGCACCCATATCGCAGCCTCGCGAGCGAGCGGGTTGCCGCTGATCATCCACGCCCGCGCGGCCGATGACGAGGTGGCGCGGATCCTGCGCGAGGAGCAGCCGCCGCCCGGCGTCATGCACTGTTTCAGCAGCGGCCGCGCGCTTGCCGAAGCGGCGCTCGATCTCGGCTTTTACATTTCGTTGTCCGGGATCGTCACCTTCAAGAACGCCGAGGAATTGCGGGGAATCGTGCGCGATGTGCCGCTGGAGCGCCTCCTCGTCGAGACCGATGCGCCGTATCTGGCGCCGGTGCCGTTTCGCGGACGACGCAACGAGCCGGCCTATGTCGCCCAGACCGCAACGGCGGTCGCGGCGTTGAAAGGGGTCGAGCCGGGCGAGTTCGCCCGGGCGACAAGCGAGAATTTTTTCCGGCTGTTTAGTAAGGCGGTCCGACCCGCAGCCCTGCCATGAAAGTGACCCTGCTCGGCTGCGGCCCATCTTGGGGGGTGCCGGCGATCGGTCCGGATTGGGGGCGCTGCGATCCCGGCGAACCGCGCAACCTGCGGCGTCGCTGCTCGCTGCTCGTCGAAAGCCGCGGCGGCGCGCTCTTGATCGATACCTCGCCCGATTTGCGCCAGCAGCTGCTCGATGCCGGCACCGCCCGGCTCGACGCCGTGCTGATGACCCATGCGCACGCAGATCATCTTCATGGATTAGATGATGTTCGAATGGTTAATCGATTGTTAAGAAATTCAATTCCGATTTACGCTACCGCCGATACCCTGGCCGAGATCGAGCGGCGATTTGGCTATGCGCTGAAACCGGTGCTGCCGGGCAAGCCGGTATACCGGCCGGCGCTCACGCCGCATCAGATCACCGGGCCGTTCAGCGCCTCCGGAATGATGATCCTGCCGTTCGCCCAAGGTCACGGCTACAGCGCGACGACGGGGTTTCGCATCGGGCCTCTGGGGTATTCGACCGACGTGGTCGAGCTCGACGAGGATGCGTTCGCCGCGCTCGGAGGGGTCGAGCTGTGGATCGTCGATTGCCTGCGCCGCGAGCCGCATCCGACGCACAGCCATCTGGCGAAGACGCTGTCGTGGATCGACCGGGTACGGCCGCGCCGGGCGGTGCTGACCCATATGGACCAGAGCCTGGATTATCGCCAACTGTGCGGCGAACTGCCCGACGGGGTCGAGCCCGGCTATGACGGGCTCATCGTTGAATTGCCCGATCCGTGACTCGCCCGGCGCAACCCCAGGACTGCGCCGCGGTCGAGGCGATCGTCCGCGCCGCATATTCGGTTTATATCGAGCGCATCGGCAAGCGTCCCGGCCCGATGCTCGACGATTACACCAGGCTGATCGATCAGGGCACGGTGAGCGTGATCGAGGACGCGAACGGCGCCATCGCCGCGCTGATTGTGCTGCTGCCCCAACCCAACCACCTGCTGCTCGACAATATCGCGGTCCGTCCGGATCGGCAGGGCCAAGGCCTTGGGCGTCGGCTTGTCGCGTTTGCCCAAAGCGAAGCGCGGCGCCTTGGCTATGCCGAGCTGCGGCTGTATACCCACGCGATGATGACCGAGAACATCGCTCTCTACAGGCGGCTGGGTTTTCGTGAGACCGGGCGTGGTCGCGAGGCTGGCTATGACCGCGTGTTCATGGCGAAGTGCGTTGTTAGCTCCGAGGGCAGTTTGCTGTCGTGAATTCGGCTCGATACTGGCGACGTTACACTTGCCATACCGCGTGCTACCGCTATGATGCCGCTGATGGGGGTGCGTAATGCGCGCCCCGCTTTGCGGAGATAACATGGTGCGTATAGCTTTTCTGGATGAGGCCGGACGATCGTGTCTCGAACCGATAATCGTTGTTGCCGGACCAATCGTTCACGGAGATCGCACATATCGACAGCTTGTCCAGCGGCTTCACGAGATAACCGAGCAATATCTGCCGGCGGCAGACCGCAAAGGGTTCGTTTTTCATGCCAAGGACGTCTTCCACGGAGCCGGGCGCTATTTTCGGGACCGTGAGCTTTGGCCGAAAGAACGCCGATGGACAATTCTTCGTGCGCTCGCGGACTTACCTCGTGAATTCGGGCTGCCGATTACTTTTGGGAGCCTTGATAAGGCGGAAATCCGGCAGGCGACAGCATCGCCGTTGTCCCCAAACGCCTCAGCGAAGCTTCGGGGCCGTTTCATCGACGCGATCGAGCATGTGATTGCGTTCGCATGGGCAGAAATCGGAATCGACCTGCAAATGCAGCGATTCCCGCGCGACGAAATCTGTATGGTGATCGCCGAAGATACCGACCGCGTTAAGCCCGTTGTAAAGCTGGCGCACTCGATACTTCGCGATCCCGACGAAATCGCAGCTAACCCAGTATTCGCCAGGATGCCGGGGCTGCCGCTACGAAAGGTTGAGGACACGCCGCATTTTGCAGCAAAGGCAGATTCTGCTCCGCTGCAGGTCGCCGACACTTGCGCTTTCCTGATCCTGCGACGACTCTTGCGCCGCGAGGAATCGCAGCCATTTTTCGAGGCTATCGCTCCGCAACTCGTTTGGTCGCCCCAGATCGCCGGGCAGCCGGTTTTCGGGAAGCCGATGGGCGCGGAGCAGATCGCGACGGGATCACGCTATTGAACGCGCGATCCAGCGCATCCGGGCTTTCATCGACCTCGACCTCGCGGGCCATGTCGATGAAGCGCTTGAACTGCTCCGGGTTGTCCGGCTGGAGCTTTGGCTTGCGGGGCATGTCAGTGGACCTCCACATAACCCCGCGCCTCCATGCACTGGAGGCGCATGCCAACCGAAGCCAGACCGGTGCCGAGGCCGCTCATTCTGGCGTCCCGGTCGCATTCGTACATATCTTTCTTGAATTCGGCGTCCGTCAGGCCGGGTTTTGTGAGGGTGCCGATCGTGCATGAGCACAGGAATAGCGCCGCGCACGCTGCGATCAACCGCGAGAGACAGCTGTTATCGCGCGCTGGCGATTTGAGTCTTCGTGGCATTTGGCAATGGTAGCCGATCCCCCTGTTTTGCGCAAAGAGGCCTTAGGCCTTTGGCTCGCGTGGGTTGCGCTTAGGATGACGGGGAACCAGCAACTCGCGGACGCGTTGCGAGTGCTGCCGCTAATTCCGCGGCGCCGGCTTCTGATATGCACACATCCAATTGACCACTCATTGTGCGGGCGTGTATCCGCAGGAACCTGGGTTGTATGGCGGTCTGCGGGATCGTCGGATCAACCTCAATACCCTGAACTTCAATGATTATGTCGGTTTGGGAAAATCCCATGAGATTCGCTCCTAGCTCGGGTGGTACTGGGTCGGGTAGCGATGACGGCGGGGGCGGGTATCAAGACCCGCCCCCGTCAATGAATGGCAACACGAGCTGGCGCGGGTCTGGATCGACGGTCGATCGCGCGCGGCGCCGGTCGTTAGAACGGTGGAGTATCGAGCGCTTCCTGGCGACGAGTTGTTTCGTAGGTAAGCCGCTTGCCCTTTGCGCCGGCCAGCGCGCGATCGGCGCGCTGCGCATCGTCGATCCCGAGCTTGCTTCTGTTGTTGAACCGGAAATCGAACTCGGCGAGATAGCGTGGAAGGTGTTGCTCCTCAACGTGCTGATAAATACCGATGAGGCCACGCTTGAAGACCGAGAAAAACCCTTCGAGCGTGTTGGTGTGCACGTCGCCGTGGGCCCACTCCTCTTTGGAATGGTCAACGCTTTCGTGGTCCCGCACGAAGCCGCGGTAAACAACCGATCCATCGGTGACGAGCGGGCTGTCGCGGTCCAGGTGTCGCCAGAGCGCCGAGCGAACGGTGTTGTGATCGAGGAACACCGAGCGGAGCGGGCCGCCGCGCTCGACCAGGCTCAGCACCTGGATATTGGCGCGCTCGCCGACAATGCGACGGGTCTTAGGCGACTTGGAAAGGAACGTCTCATCGGCTTCAACGGTCTTTCCAGAACCGCCGATCGGGCCGCTGCCGCTGCTGCCGTCCATCGCCAACCGGATGCGGTGCCCGAGGAACCATGCGGTTTTCATGCTGCCGCCGAGGGTGCGCTGCAACTGGCGGGTCGAAATGCCTTTCTTGCTGCTGCAAATCAGGTGGATCGCCTGAAGCCAGATATGCAAGGGGACGTGGCTCGACTCGAATATGGACCGCATCCGCACACTGAACGGCTTGCGGCAGGCGCGACATTTCCACAGGCCGGTGCGCGTGCTCTTGCCCTTGAGACGGGTCGCTTCGCCGATCGTGCCGCAGTGCGGGCAGAGCGGGCCATCCGGCCAAAAGCGCGCCTCGACGTATTGGATGGCGGCGGCTTCGTTGCACAAGTGCGGGGTGTTGGGGGCGGATTTCATGGCGGCTCATCCTTTGCTGTCGCCATTCTACCTATGGTGCGCGGTATGTCAAGTGTAACATCGCCCCGATACTTTCCATAATATATATTATGCGACAATTAGGGAGGCGCCGCCATGGAACTGCCGCCTGGGTTGCGCCTTAGCGTCGAGGACAATCCGTCATGGGACGACCGCGAGTTCGTCGACGACGGGCTCGGCAGGTACAACGCACCGTTTCTGCGCGATCCGACGTTCGACTATTTCGGGGTCTTCGTGCGCGGCGAGACGGACCAGATCCACGCCGGGCTGATCGGCCACATCTATGCCGGCTGGCTGTTTGTCGTCCTCTTATGGGTCGATGCCGATCTGCGTCACGGCGGCATCGGGCGCGGGTTGCTGGAAGCGGCCGAGCAGCGCGCTTTGGCGCTCGGCTGCCATTCGGCCTGGCTCGACACGTTTTCGTTTCAGGCGCCGGAGTTTTACCGGAAACTCGGCTACCGGGAATTTGCCCGGCTCGACTATCCGCCCGACCACCAGCGCATCTTTTTCAAGAAACCGTTGAGCGCGGAAGAGCCTCATGCCGATGAGTGACGGGAACCCGGACATGACCCGCCCGATCGACCAGCTGATCGCGATCATGGCCCGGCTGCGCGACAAGGAGCGCGGGTGCCCGTGGGACAAGGAGCAGGATTTTAGATCGATCGCGCCCTATACGATCGAAGAAGCCTATGAGGTCGCCGACGCGATCGAGCGCACCGATATGGCCGCGCTCAAGGATGAACTCGGCGATCTGCTCTTACAGGTCGTCTTCCACGCCCGCATGGCCGAGGAAGCCGGAGACTTCGCGTTCGACGACGTCGCCGCGGGAATCGCCGACAAGATGGTGCGCCGCCACCCGCATGTCTTCGGCGATGTGGAGATCGCCTCGGTTGCCGCGCAGAACGAGGCCTGGGAGGCGCACAAGGCCGCCGAGCGCGAGGCTGCAGGCGGCGGGCAGAGCGTCGTCGATGGGGTGGCGCTCACCCTCCCCGCGCTGTTGCGCGCCGCCAAGATCTCACGCCGCGCCGCGGGGATCGGCTTTGATTGGCCGGACGCGCGGGCGGTCATCCCGAAGCTGGCCGAGGAGTTGGCCGAACTCGAAGCCGAGCTCGATGCGGGCGGATCGCCCACGGCGCTCGAAGAGGAAATGGGTGACCTCCTCTTCGCCGCCGCCAACCTTGCCCGCAAGCTCGGCGTCGAGCCCGAAACCGCGCTCCGCCGCGCCACGACCAAATTCGAGCGCCGGTTTCGCGAGGTCGAATTACTGGCCACAGCGCGCCGTATCGGCCGCGACCTCGACGCGCTGGAGACGCTATGGCAGGAAGTAAAAAGAATAGAAAGGAGCAATAACGACAAAGACACAAAAGACCTGGAAAAATAATTTTCCCTCGAAGAAAGCTGGGGCCGGCGGCAAGATGGATCCCGGCCTTCCTGGGAACCCGTTGGTATTCGGGTCGCCGTGTCTCCGCGGTTATCCTATTTAATGCAATCGCTGCCGGTGCCGCAGCCTTCCGAGATCGGCGTCCGACAAGCGGACCGAGAGGTGGGCCGCTTCGCCGTCGTCGCGCCGGCCGACGACCTCGCCATGGGCATAGAGCCAGGCCAGCGTCTGGCCGTCGCTCAAGGGTACATCGAGCCGCACCGCGCGCGCCCCATTCTCGATGCGGCGTTCGACTAGCCGCAACAGCTCTTCGCACCCCTCCCCGGTCGCTGCCGACACCGCGACGCTCTGGGTGTTGCGCTGGGTCTGGTTGATGAGGCTCGCCCGCTCAGAGGGGCCAAACAGGTCGATCTTGTTCAAGACCTCGATCAGCCCCTCTTCGAGAACGCCGCCCTCCGAGGCCGTCTCCGCCGGCCCGCCGAGGCCGAGATCGCCAAGTACCGCGAGCACATCCTCTTTCTGCGCCGCACTATCGGGGTGATGGGCATCGCGGACATGGACGATGATGTCGGCTTCGGTGACTTCTTCGAGGGTGGCGCGAAACGCGGCGACGAGGTGGGTCGGCAGATCGGAGATGAAGCCGACCGTGTCGGAGAGGATGGCCTGTTTGCCCGAGGGCAGCCCCAGGCGACGCATCGTCGGGTCGAGGGTCGCGAACAGCATGTCGCCGGCGCCGACGCCAGCGCGGGTCAGGCGGTTGAACAGCGTCGATTTGCCGGCGTTGGTGTAGCCGACCAACGCAATCACCGGATACGGCACCCGGCGGCGCGCCTCGCGATGCAGCCCGCGGGTGCGTTTGACGCCGTCGAGCTCGCGCTTCAGGCGCACGATGCGCTCGCCAATCAGGCGGCGGTCGATCTCGATCTGGCTCTCGCCGGGGCCACCCAAAAACCCAAAGCCGCCGCGCTGGCGCTCGAGATGGGTCCACGAGCGCACCAGCCGCGAGCGCTGGTAGGACAGCGCCGCCAGCTCGACCTGCAGGCGGCCCTCATGGGTGCGCGCGCGCGCCCCGAAGATTTCGAGAATGAGGCCGGTGCGGTCGATGACCTTCGCCTGCCAGCGCCGCTCCAGGTTGCGCTGCTGCACCGGGCTTAAGACCGCATCGACGATGACGAGCCCGATCGTATTCTCGGCGATCAGTTCGCGCAGCGTCTCGACATTGCCGCGGCCGAACAGCGTCGCCGGCACCGGCCGCGCCACTCGCACGATCTCGGAGCGGACAATGTTAAGCTCGATCGCGCGCGCGAGCGCCACCGCCTCCTCGAGGCGGGAATCGAGCGATCGTCCCGGGATCTCGCTGTGGCGGGCGGCGGCGGGCTTCCCCGCTGGATGGATGACGAGGGCGCGGCTGGTCGGCGCGGCCGATGAGGGGGCGCTGTGGTTCAGAGTTCGTCAGGCTCCTTGCCGCCTTCGAACAGCTGGATAGGCTGCGCCGGCATGACCGTCGATATCGCGTGCTTGTAGACCAGCTGCGAGTGGGCATCGCGCCGCAGCAGCACGCAGAAATTGTCGAACCAGGTGATGATCCCCTGCAGCTTGACCCCGTTCACCAGAAACACGGTCACCGGGGTCTTGTTCTTGCGGACATGGTTTAAAAATACATCCTGAACATTCTGTGCTTTCTCGGTCGGCATGGGTGGTCTCCCCATCGTTTTTGGAGCCGGAGCGGTCGGCTCGAAGGATCAGCGGAGAAGCGCGGGCTGTCGCGGTGACGCCTACGAAGATGGGCGCGAGGCACCAAATCGCAACCCCTGAAGCGTGTGAAAGAAGCCGCTCTCGTCGGCAAACGACAGATCGGGTGCGCAGCGGGCAAACTCCCCCGCCACCGCGCCGGCGCCGAGCAGCACCGCGATGCAGCCGCTGTTCTTGGCGCATTCCATGTCGATCGCGGTGTCGCCGACAAACCATACATCCGCGCCCGCCGGCACCCCGCTTGGCGCCAACGCCATGTGAACGGGCTCGCGAGCCGGCTTGTCCGCAGCCGCGTCGCCGGCGCCGACAATGCTGCCGAAAAAATCGGACCAGCCGAGTTGCGCGACTTCGCGACGCAGCAATTCGCCGGTCTTGTTGCTGACGACGCCGAGAAACATCTCCTGCCCGGCGAGCGCCCGCAGCATCTCGCCCCGGCCGGGCAGCTCGGTCAGCCGGTCGAGGTGGATCTCGCGAAACCGGCCGAGATAGATCTCCCGCGCCTCCTCCCAGCGCTCGCCGAATATCGGCGGAAAGGCCTCCCGCAGGCTGAGCCGCACCCGCGCGTGCGTCTCGGCCAGCGACCATTCGGGCTTCTCCATCGCGCGCATCAGGAAATTGAGCGCCTCGTGGATCGTTGCCCAACTGTCGACCAGCGTGTTGTCCCAGTCGAAAAGGATCGCGCGCGGCCGCCGCAACGGCGGCGCAGCATCAGTGATGCGCGGCATGGCGATCACGCGGCGGCGGCATGCGCAACATAAGCCGCGCGCAGCTTCTGGCCGAGAGGACCCGGTCTCCCCTCGCCGACCGGCGCGCCGTCGATCCGCACGACCGGCAGGAGATCGGCGGTGGTGCTGGTGAGAAAGGCTTCGCGTGCCGCCTTGGCTTCGGCGACGGTGAACGGCCGCTCGACCAGCCGGTAGCCCTCGCGGCGGATGATGTCGAGAATGGCGAGGCGAGTGACGCCATTGAGGATCGCGGTGTCGGCGGCGCGGGTCACCACGGTGCCGTCCGCCGTCACGATCCAGGCATTGGTCGAGGTGCCCTCGGTCACTTCTCCGTCGCGGGTGACCTGCCAGGCTTCAAAGGCGCCGGCTTCGCGGGCCTGCTGCTTACCGAGCACATTAGGTATGAGCGCCACCGATTTGATATCACAGCGCTGCCAGCGGATATCGGGGATCGTGATGACGGCGATGCCGTCGTCTCCGAGGCGTGGATCGGGCGGCTTTGTCCGCCGCGCGGTGACCACCAGTGTCGGCGTCGCCGCCTTCGGAAAGGCGTGTTCGCGCGGCGCCGCACCGCGCGTCACCTGCAGATAGACGATGCCGGTATCGACGCCGTTGCGGCGGACGACTTCACCGATGACGATTTTGAGCGCCGCCTCCGCCATCGGCGGATCGATGCGCAACTCCCGAAGCGAGCGCTTGAGCCGCACGAGGTGCCGCTCTTCGTCAACGAGGCGCCCGCCCTTGACCGCGATCACCTCATAGACGCCGTCGGCAAACTGGAAGCCGCGATCCTCGATATGCACCGCCGCCTGGCGGTGCGGCAGGTACTGGCCGGCGACATAGGCGATGCGCGACATCGCTCAGCCGCTCCCGAGGGTCACGTCCCGACCTTGAGCGGGCGGTCGTTGCCGAAGACACCCAAGGATTTGAGCTTCCGATGCAGGGCCGAGCGCTCCATCCCGACAAAGGCGGCAGTGCGCGAGATGTTGCCGCCAAAGCGGGTAACCTGGGCCAGGAGATATTCACGCTCGAAGACCTCGCGCGCGTCGCGCAGCGGCAGGGTCATGATCTCGCTGCCCTTGTCCCATTTGACCACGGAGGGCGCGATCGCGGTGATCTCGTTGGGCAGCATGTCGGCCCGCACCGGCTCGTCAGCTTCGCCGGGCGCCATGATCAACAGCCAGTCGATGACATTGCGCAATTGCCGCACATTGCCCGGCCACGTGTAGGACTGTAACGCCGCCAGCGCATCTTCGCCGAAGTCGCGCGCCGCGATCCGCGCCGCCTCCGCGCCGCGCTGAACGAAATGCCGGGCGAGAAGCGGGATGTCCTCACGCCGCTCGCGCAACGCCGGCACCCTGATCGGCACCACGTTCAGCCGATAGAACAGATCCTCGCGAAAGCGTCCCGCCGCAATCTCGGCCGACAACTCGCGATTGGTCGAGGCGACAACGCGCACATCGACTTCGACCCGGGTCGAGCCTCCTACCCGCTCGAAGGTCTGCTCCTGCAAAGCGCGCACGATCTTGCCCTGGGTCTCGAGCGGCATGTCGGCGACTTCGTCGAGAAACAGGGTCCCGCCATGCGCGCGCTCAAAGGTGCCGACCTTGCGGGGGACGCCGTCATTGCTCGCCTCGCTGCCGAACAGCTCGATCTCCAGCCGGTCGGGCCGCATCGTTGCGCAATTGACCGGGACAAAGGGTCCCGCCGCGCGGCGCGAGCGCGCATGCAAGAGGCGCCCGACCACTTCCTTGCCCGAGCCCGGCGCCCCACTAATGAGGACTCGGCTGCCGGTCGGCGCGACCCGCTCGATCTGCTGGCGCAGCTGGTTGATCGCAGGGGAGGCGCCGACCAGATCGAGGTCGCCCCCGGCGCGCAGCTTTAATTCGGCATTCTCGCGGCGCAGCTGCGCCGCCTCGATGGCGCGCGCGACGACGAGTAAGAGGCGCCCGCTCTTGAACGGCTTCTCGATGAAATCGTAGGCGCCGATCTTGATCGCCTCGACCGCGGTCTCGATCGTGCCGTGCCCGCTGATCATCACCACCGGCACTGAGGGCATCTCGGCGTGCAGCCGGCGCAGAATGCCAATGCCGTCGAGTTCGCTGCCCTGCAGCCAGATGTCGAGAACGACGAGCGTCGGCTGGCGCGCCTGGATGGCGGCGAGCGCCTCGGTGCTGTCGGCGGCGTCGCGGGTCGCGTAGCCCTCGTCCTTCAACACCCCGGCGATCAGCATCCGGATGTCGGCTTCGTCGTCTACGATCAGGATGTCATGCGCCATTGCCGACCGAATTCAACTCTGCTGGCACCGCGGGGGAAGCGGAATGGCTGGCGGTGTGCGCATCGCCGGCGAACACCAGCCGCACCCGAGCACCCCCCGGTTTACGATCCGACAGTATTAGCTCTCCCTGATGATCTTCCATGATCTTTTTCACAATGGCGAGGCCCAACCCGGTGCCCTTCCCGCGCGTCGTGACGTAGGGCTCGGTAAGGCGCTCGCGACCGTGCCGCGGCAGGCCCTTGCCATTGTCCTCGATGGTGACCGCAACCGGGTTGTCGGCCTCGACCGTCACGATGATCTGGCCGGGCGGAGAGGGCCCGCTCTCGGCGATTCGGCCCTCGATCGATTCGATCGCGTTCTTGACGATATTGATCAGCGCCTGTCCGATGAGGCGCGCATCGCAGCGCAGCGGCACCGGACGCACGGCCAAATGGGTCTCGAAGGCGATCCTGGGATGCGCGGTGCGCTCGAGGAATAACGCCTGCTCGACAATCGTCGTCAGATCTTCGGGCTTTAAGACCGGCGCCGGCATCCGGGCGAACGACGAGAATTCGTCGACCATCCGCCCGATATCCTCGACGTGCCGGATGATCGTGTCGGTGCAGATGCGGAAGGTCTCGGGATCGTTCTTAATCTCCTTCAAGTATTTGCGGCGCAAGCGTTCGGCCGAGAGCTGGATCGGGGTCAGCGGGTTCTTGATCTCGTGGGCGATGCGGCGGGCGATATCGGCCCAGGCGGCCTTGCGCTGCGCCGACAGGAGCTCGGTGACGTCGTCGAAGGTGACGACAAAGCCGCCGAGCTCGCCCCCGTCCTGCTCGGCGTCGGGCTCGGCGGCGATGCGAACCAAGAGCGTGCGCATGCCGTTGGCGCCGGCAATCTGGACCTGCGCCTGCGCCAGCCGGTCCGGCCGCCGGGCGGATTGCTCCAAAAGTCCGGCCATTTCGGGGGCGACTTCTGCAAGGTCCTGTCCGATCGATAGATCGAGATCGACGTCCAAGAGCGCCGAGGCTGACCGGTTGGGCAGGTAGATGCGGCCACCGCGATCGAGGCCGATGACCCCGGCGGACACTCCGGTCAGCACCGTTTCGGTGAACCGCCGCCGCTCGTCGAGCTGGCGGTTGGCGTCGATCAGTTCGCGCTGCTGGGTCTGGATCTGATAGGTCATGCGATTGAAGGCGCGGCTCAAAGACACCAGCTCGTCGTCCTTTTCACCTTCCGGAACCCGCGCGGACAAGTCGCCCGCGCTGACCCGTTCGGCCGCGCCGACCAGCCGGCTGATCGGATCGGCGAGCTGGGCGGCGAAGTGGATGCCGATCGCGATCGCCGCGGCCAGGACCAGCATCGCGACCAGAATGTAAATGACCGCGAACTTGATCTGAAGTCCGGAACGCTGGCCTTGGAGCTGCTCATACTGCGCCGCCGCAAGGTGGGTTTCATCGCGATGGGCGAGCACCCGCGGTTCGATAAACCGTCCAACATAGAGGTAGAGGTCGCTGAACTCGTCGAGCCGGACCAGCGCGCGCACCCGCTCTTCCCGGTCGTCGGTCAGGATCACGACCTCGCCCTGTCGGGCGCGGCGCAACGCATCCTTGCTGACCTCTTCAAAGCCGAGCGCAAACATGAGGCCAGTGCGCGCCAGCATCGTCCCGTTGCGGTCGAGAACGGCGGCTTCGGTGATCCCGCGCATCGCCGCCTGGGCGGTCAAGACCGGCGCCAGGTATTGCGGGTTCAGCTGAAAGGAGGAGGCCGAGCGGTTGAGGTCGGCGGCCATCGCCAGCGCATCGGCGCGGATCGCCTGCTGGTGCTCCTTTACATAGGCATCGGCCACCGCGACCGATTCGGTGATCGCGGTGTTCACCTTGTTGCTGAACCAGTTTTCGATGCCGGAGCCGAAGAACATGTACGAAAACACCGCGATGATGATCGTCGGCAAGACGGCGATCAGGCTGAACAGCCCGACCAGCCGGATCTGCAGCCGCGACCCCGCGAGCCCGCGCCGCCGTTCCGCCCACACTTCGACCAGCCGCTTTGCGACGATCGCCGCCAGGACCAAGAGCAAAACGAGATCGAGATTGAGCAGCGTCAGAACCGCGCCCAGGCGGTGCCCGAACGGCGAGGCGCCGGTCAGCGCGAGATAGGTCGCGATCCCCGAGGCAAGCGCGGCGGCCGCGAGCGCAATCACGAGCTTGCGCCACAGGCCGATACCGCCGGCCCAGGTGCGCACCCGTCGCGTCAGGCTCATCCCCCAATCCTTACCGAAATCGCCGCTGAACCCGGTTGCGATGACGCCCGCCCCGATACGGCCATCTCCACCGATCGGCGGAACTCGGCAGCAGCTGGCGCGGCGCCAGCTATTTTAGGCCGCGGACGACCGGGATGTCCAATTCGCGGATCTTCTTGCGCAGCGTATTGCGGTTGAGGCCGAGCAGATGCGCCGCTTTGATCTGGTTGCCGCGGGTTGCCCCGAGCGTCGCCACAATCAGCGGACGCTCGATTTCGCGCAACACCCGGTCGTAAAGGCCGGCGGCCGGAGGGGTGCCCCGGTGCGCCGTGAAATAATCGGTGATGTGGCGTTCGACCGCCGCCGCGAGCCCCTCGCCGCCCGCAGGCTCCGCCGGGGTTGCCGCCGGCGTCGGCGCCTCGGCCAGCTCGGCCTCGATGACATCGAGACCGATGACCTCCTGGGAATAGAGGGCGGCCAGACGACGCACCATATTTTCCAGCTCGCGCACATTGCCCGGCCAGCGATAGCGGCGCAGCCGTTCCATCGCCCCCTCGTCGATCGATTTGAGCGGCAGGCCCTCCTTTGCCGCGAGCAACGTGAAGTGGCGCACCAGGGCCGGAATGTCGGCGCTGCGTTCGCGCAACGGCGGCAACCGGATCGGCGCGACGTTGAGCCGGTAGAACAGATCCTCGCGGAACCGGCCCTGGCGAATCAGCTGCGTCAAATCGCGGTGGGTGGCGGCGATGATGCGGACATCGACCCGGATCGGCACGCGGCCGCCGACCGCGTTGTATTCGCCTTCCTGCAGCACCCTGAGGAGGCGCGTCTGCGCTTCGGCCGGCATGTCGCCGATCTCGTCGAGAAAGAGCGTGCCCCCCTTGGCCTGCTCGAACCGCCCCATGCTGCGTGCGGTGGCCCCGGTGAAGGCACCCCGCTCGTGCCCGAACAGCTCGCTTTCAATGAGCTCGCGCGGGATCGCGGCCATGTTGATGGCGACAAAGGGCCGCGAGCGGCGCTTGCCGAAATCATGCAGCGCCCGGGCGACCAGTTCCTTGCCGGTGCCGCTTTCGCCGGTGATCATGACCGTCAGATCGGTCGCCATCAGCCGGGCGATCGCGCGATAGATCTCCTGCATCGCCGGGGAGCGGCCGATCAGCGGCAGCTGTTCGTCGGGCTCTTCGGCATCGGCCGGCGGCCGGCTCGCCGGCGCGCTCAGCGCCCGCTCGACGACGCTGACCAGTTCGCGCAGGTCGAACGGCTTTGGCAGATACTCGAAGGCGCCGCGCTCGGTCGCCTTCACCGCGGTCAACAGTGTCGATTGCGCGCTCATGACGATGATGCGCAGTTCGGGGCGGATCTTTTTGATGCGCGGGATCAGGTCGAGCCCGTTTTCGTCCGGCATGATCACATCGGTGATGACGAGATCGCCCTCGCCGTCGGCAACCCAGCGCCACAGCGTCGCCGCGTTGCCGGTCATCCGCACCTCATGCCCGAGCCGGGCGAGCGCCTGGTTGAGCACCATGCGGATCGCGCGGTCGTCGTCGGCCACCAGAATCGTCGCGCCCATCAGCCGCTACCGTTTTGCGCAACCCCCGTCGGCGTAACGCCCCCTGGCAGGATAACCGGCAGGAACACCCGGAACACCGTGCGCCGGGGTTGGCTGTCGAACTCGATGACGCCGCCGTGGTCGCCAATCACCTTGGCGACGAGTGCAAGACCAAGGCCAGTTCCATTGCGCTTGGTCGTAACGAACGGATCGAACAAATGCGGCTTCAGATCATCGGGGATGCCGCTGCCGTTATCGGCCACCGCGACCATCAGCGGCAGGTGGCGGCGGCCATCGCCGCCGGGCGCGGCGAGGCGCAGCCCGTGGCGGTAGGCGGTCGTCAGCACGATCTCGCCGCCGGCGCCCGGCGCCGCCTCGGCCGCGTTCTTGACCAGATTGAGAAACACCTGCAGCAGGAGGTCGCGGTCGCCATGCACCGGTGGCAGCGAGGGATCGTAATTCTCGTTGAGGCGCACATGCTGGGCAAAACCCGATTGCGCGATCCGGCGCACCCGGTCGAGCACCTCGTGGATGTTGACTTCGACGCGGGTGATCGGACCGTAGCCGGCAAAGGCTTCCATGCGGTCAACCAGCGCCACGATGCGATCGGTTTCGTCGCAGATCAACTGCGTCAACTCGCGCCCGGCCGCGTCGGCATCCTGCTCCAAAAGCTGCGCCGCGCCGCGAATTCCCGATAGCGGATTCTTCACCTCATGCGCCAGCATCGCCGCCATCGCCGTCACCGAGCGGGCCGCGTTCCGATGGGTCAGCTGGCGGTCCATCTTGTCGGCCATCGAGCGCTCGTGCAGCGTCAGCACCACGAGGTCGGACCCCTCGCCAGCGGGCGCGCCCTCGATCGTCACAGAACGGGGCGGCAGGCGCGGGCCCTCGACGAGGACGTCGAATTCGGCAATCGACCCGCCGCTCTTCCACACCGCATCGGCGAGCGCAAAGAGCGGGTTCTCGGGCACGATGACATCGCCGAGCGGATGGCCAATCAGCGCCGCGGCGCTGATCCCGAAAAACTGCTCCGCCGCCGGATTGACGAAACGAACCATGCCGGCGCGGTCGAGCGTCAGCACCGGGTTGGGCAGCGCGGCAAGAAGCGCGGCAGCATCGGGCAACGTGGCCGAGGGGGCGGCCGGCACCGGAGACGGCCGGCGAGAGCGCAGTGAGATCACGCCGCTTCCCGCTCGATTAGCGGGTCGTAAAAAGCTCGCAGCAGCCCCTCGACCCGTGGCACCTCTTCAGTGCGGTTGACCTCGGCGCGGAACTCCGCCGACCCCGGCAACCCCTTCGAGTACCAGCCGAGATGCTTCCTGGCGATGCGCAGGCCGATTTGCGTGCCGTAATGGCTCAGCATATCGTCGTAATGGCGGCGGACGATCTCGAACTGCTGGTCGAGCGACGGGTCGGGGACGCGGCGCCGGGTGCGCATCCACTCGATCACCTGCCCGATCAGCCACGGCTTGCCATAACAGCCGCGTCCGACCATGACGCCATCGGCGCCCGATTGTTGGAGGGCCTCGTCCACCTCCTCGAGGGTGGTGATGTCGCCGTTGACGATGACCGGGATCGCGACCGCCTCCTTGACCTCGCGAACAAAACTCCAATCGGCGTGGCCGGCATAAAATTGGCAGCGGGTGCGGCCGTGCACCGTGATCATGGCGATGCCGCAGGCTTCGGCGATCCGCGCGAGGCGCGGGGCGTTGCGGCTGTTGTCGTCCCAGCCGGTGCGCATCTTGAGGGTGACCGGCAGATTGACCGCACCCACCGTCCTTTCGAGGATGCGCGCGGCACTGAGTTCGTCCTTCATCAGCGCCGAGCCGGCATGGCCGCCCACGACTTTTTTGACCGGGCAGCCGAAATTGATGTCGATCAGAACCGCGCCGCGATCGGCGTTGAGCTTGGCCGCCTCGGCCATGACATCGGGCTCGCAGCCGGCGAGCTGGACCGCCATCGGCTGCTCCTCGGGGCAGCTTTGCGCCATCGTCAGGGATTGCCTGGTCGCGCGGATCGCCGCTTGGCTCGCGATCATCTCGGAGACGACGAGCGCAGCGCCGTGGCGCTTGACGAGGCGGCGGAACGGCAGGTCGGTCACCCCCGACATCGGCGCCAGGATGACCGGGTCTGCGAGCGCAACCGAGCCGAGACGAATGCTCACGGATTACTCAATTTTCCGAAATGCTGAAAATTTAGGCAAATATACTAGCCCAAAACTTGTTGCATCGCAACATCACGGCCGCGTTGGGATGAGATTCCGTCGTCGCTCGCTCCGCCCAATGACGATAGAAGGCTGTCATTGCGGGCGACGCGACGCAATCTCGTCGAACGCGTCCTCGCTGAACCGGCGTCTCGCTAGCCGGCCCACGGGTTCGCGGTTAGTTTACTGGAATGACTGCCACCTACGCACTGATCGTCGCGGCCGGACGCGGCACCCGGTTCGGCGGCGCGCTGCCCAAGCAATATCTTCCACTCGGCGGAGCCAGCGTGTTGCGCCATGCCGCATCGGCGTTTCTGACGCATCCCAGGATCGCGGGGGTTCAGGCCGTGATCCGCGCGCAGGATCGGGGCGTATTCGAAAAAACCGTTGCCGGTCTCGCGCTGCTGCCGCCGGTGCCGGGCGGGGCCGAGCGGCAGGATTCGGTGCGGCTCGGTCTCGAAGCGCTGGTCTGCCGCGACCCCGCGCGCGTCCTCATCCACGATGGCGCCCGCCCCTTTCCCGACGCCGCGCTGATCGACCGCATCCTCGACGCCCTCGATTCGGCGCCGGCCGCGATCCCGGCGCTGCCGCTCGGCGACACCGTAAAGCGGGTCGAGAAGGGCCGCATCCAGGGCACCGTCGACCGCTCCCAACTGTGGCGGGCGCAGACCCCGCAGGGCTTTCATTTCGCGGCCATCCTCGCGGCGCATCGCGCTGCTGCGGGACGCGTCTTGACCGACGATTCCGCGGTCGCCGAGGCCGCCGGGATGGCGCCCGTCGTGGTGCCGGGGAGCGAGGACAATTTGAAGGTGACGACCGCGCGCGACCTCGCCGCGGCCGAACGGCTACTCGCCGCGCGCCGCGCCGACATCCGGGTTGGCCAGGGTTTCGACGTCCACCCGTTTGGCCCGGGCGGTCCGGGCCAGCAAATCATGATCTGCGGCGTCGCGATTCCCCATGACGCGAGCGTCGTCGGCCATTCCGATGCCGATGTCGGCCTGCACGCGCTGACCGACGCGCTCCTGGGGGCGATCGGCGCCGGCGACATCGGCATGCATTTCCCGCCGAGCGACCCCCAGTGGCGCGGCGCCGCCTCGGACCAGTTCCTCGCGCACGCCGCGGCGCTGGTGCGCGACCGAGGCGGCGACATCGCCGCGGTCGACATCACGGTGATCTGCGAGCGCCCGAAGATCGCGCCGCACCGCGCGGTGATGATCGAGCGGGTCGCCGCCATCCTCGCTCTCTCGCCGGCGCGCGTCAGCGTCAAGGCGACGACGACCGAAGGGCTCGGCTTCACCGGCCGGCGCGAAGGCATCGCCGCACAAGCCGTCGCCACCGTGCGCCTGCCGCTGTGATTGTTTGTAGGGAGATTGCTTCGCTTTGCTCGCAATGACAGCCTTGCGTTGTCGTTGCGAGGAGCGGCGCGACGAAGCAATCCTCATCCGGTTGGCGAATTAGCTCGATGCCTCGGCTCGGCCTCCCGTTGCGCCACCCGGCGGCGTTGCTTGCGACGGCTGGCGGCATCGGTCTGCTGCCGCTGGCGCCGGGAAGCTGGGGGTCGTTGGCCGCCCTCCCCTGCGCCTGGGCGATCGGCGCGCTCGCCGGCCCGGCCGGGCTCCTCGCCGCCGCCGTTCTCGCCTTCGCGCTGGGCGTTTGGGCATCGGCAACGCTGGCGCGTGCCGCCGGCAACCCGGACCCGCAATTCATCGTCATCGACGAGGTGGCGGCGCAATGGCTGGTGCTGGTGGCGGCTCCCCTCGATTGGCGCGCCTATCTGGCCGCCTTCCTCTTGTTCCGGGTGTTCGACATCTGGAAGCCATGGCCGGTCCGCGCGATCGAGCGCCGGGTCGCCGGCGGGCTCGGCATCATGCTCGACGACATAATGGCCGCGCTCTACGCTGTCCTCCTCCTCTTACCCGGCGAAGGAGTGTTTGGTGTTCGACCCTGAGACCCTCGCGCTCGCCGAGGAGGTTCTCGCACTTTGCCGGGCGCGCCATTGGCGTCTTTCGACCGCCGAATCCTGCACCGGCGGGCTCGTTGCCGCGGCGCTGACCGCGGTCGCCGGCTCGTCCGACGTCGTCGAGCGCGGCTTGGTCACCTATTCGAACGACGCCAAGATCGAACTCCTGGGCGTTCCTTCGGACACCATCGCGGCGCACGGCGCGGTCAGCAGCGAGACCGCCATCGCGATGGCGCAGGGCGCACTCGCCCGGGCGCCGATCGATCTCGCGGTGTCGATCACCGGCGTCGCCGGGCCCGGCGGCGGCACTGCCCAAAAGCCGGTTGGCCTCATTTATGTCGGCCTCGCGACAAAAGATGGCGCCGCCCGCGTCGAGCGCCGTGTCTTCCCCGGCGATCGCACCGCGGTCCGCAACGCCGCCCTCGTCCTCGCCCTCGAACTGCTGCGGGACGCGGCCGGCCCGCGGTGAGGCCGAGGCGCCGACGAGCGGCGGCAGCGAGCGAATTTCATTGCAGCCGAACCTCCCGGGACGCAGCATCCGCTGCAACGCGCGGGGTACCCCGATCCCAGGGAGGCGGCGATGGCAATGCTAAGTTTTGCGGTCAACCAGCGGCGGCCGCTCGCCGAGGGGCGATCCTTTGGCGCTGCCGGCGCCTACGAGCAGATCGACGGCACCGCGCAATTCGCCGTCGACCCGACCCATCCCGACAACCGCGGCATCACCGATATCGGCTTGGCGCCGAAGGGTCCAACCGGCCTCGTGCGTTTTTCCGCCGATGTGACGATCCTCCTCCCGCGCGAGCCGCAGCGCGGCAATCGCCGGCTGCTGGTCGACATTCCCAACCGCGGCAACCGCCTCGCCATGCGGTTTTTGAACTGCGCGCCACCGGCTGTCCCCGGTTCCCCGATCGATCCCGGCGACGGGTTCCTGATGCGTCGGGGCTACACCGTGGCGTGGTGCGGCTGGCAGCACGATGTGCCCGATGTCGCCGGCCTCATGCGCGCCTCGGTACCGGAGGCGCTAGCCGCGGATGGGGGCCCCGTTCGCGGTCCGCTGATGGTCAGCTTCCGGCTCAACACGCCGAGCCAGGTCCAGCTGCTTTCGGACCGGGCGCACCGGCCCTACCCGGCCGCCGATCTCGACGATCCGCACGCGGTCCTCCTGTCGCGCGAGGCGGAGGACGCTCCGCCGGTGACGATCCCGCGCGAGGAATGGTCGTTCGCTCGGCTCGACGGCGGCCAACCGGTGCCCGATCCCCGCCATATCTACCTCCCGGCAGGCTTTGTCCCCGGCCGGATCTACCACGTCGTCTACACGACCTCCGGTGCGCCGGTGATTGGCCTCGGGTTCCTGGCAACCCGCGACTTTGCGAGTTTTCTGCGCCACGAGACGGCGCGGCCGGACAACCCCTGTGCCGGTCTGATCAATTACGCCTATGTCTTCGGCGCCTCGCAAAGCGGCGCCTTCCTGCGCCAATACCTTTGTCTCGGCCTCGACCAGGACGAGCGCGAACGCCCGGTGTTCGACGGCTACCTCGTGCATATCGCCGGCGGCGGGCGCGGCGCCGACTTCAACCAGCGCTTCGGCCAGCCATCCAACACGCTGCGCCCGCGGATGCGGGACACGCCTCCGTTCACCGATGTTACAGAGACCGATCCGGTAACCGGGCAGCGCGCCGGGCTCCTCGACCGGCTGGCGACGCACCGGCAGCGGCCAAAGATCTTCTTCACCAATTCGTCAAACGAATATTGGCGGGGCGACGCATCGCTGATCCATACCGACCTCGATGGGTCGCGCGATGTGGAACCCTCGGCCGAGGTGCGCATCTATCACTATGCCGGGACCCAGCATGGTTCCGCCACCTGGCCGTTGGCCGACTTCAACCCGCTCGACGGGGCGCGCGCGCAGTGGTCGATGAATACCGTCGATTACCGGCCACTGTTGCGCGCCGCGCTGGTGCGGCTCGATCGTTGGGCGGGCGCGGGCGACGCGCCACCGCCGAGCCGGCATCCGCGTCTCGCCGACGGCACCGGGGTCATTGCGGAAAGCACTGCCGAGATTTTTTCCCAAATCCCGGGGATGGGCTTCCCCTCGCCTCTGCAACAGGGTGCGCGCAACGATTTCGGGCCCGATGCCAACCGCGGCATCCTCACGGTTCTGCCGCCGGTGCCGGGCCAGCCCTACCCGCGTTTCGTGCCCGCGATCGACCGCGACGGCAACGACGTTGCCGGTGTCCGGCTGCCCGATCTGACGGTGCCGCTGGCGACGCATACCGGGTGGAACCTGCGCCATCCGCAGATCGGTGCGCCCGGCCAGCCGCTCAGTCTGCTGGGCGGCACTATGCCATTCGCGGCGACACAACGAGAACGAGAAGCCCGTGGCGACCCGCGCCGGTCGATCGCCGAGCGCTATGCCGGCCGGCACGCCTACCTCGATCAGGTGCGATCGGCCGCGCAACAGCTTGTCGACGACGGATACCTGCTCGCCGACGATCTCGAACTGGTGGTCGGTCAGGCCGCCGAGCGTTTCGACGTCTTCGCGCGTTCCGGTGCGGGCTGACCGCACGGCGCTTTTCCCGGCATCGGTGCGGGCTTATCATCGCGGCAGACGTTCGTCCTCTCCGGGAAGGAGCCCTCCGATGCTGCGCAACGCCTGGTACATCGCCGCCTGGGCCGACGAGATCGGCGAGGCGCCGCTCGCCCGCCGGATCTGCAACGATGCGGTCGTCCTCTTCCGCGACGGGGCGGGCAAGGTCGGCGCGCTTCTTGACCGCTGCTGCCATCGCGCCGCGCCGCTGCACCGCGGGACCGTCGTCGAAAGCGGCATCCAGTGCGGCTATCACGGGCTGGTGTTCGACACCCTGGGGCGCTGCGTCACCATCCCCGGGCAGCGGCTGATCCCCGAGGACGCCCGCGTGCGCTTCTATCCCGCGGTCGAAAAGGACCAGCTGGTGTGGCTGTGGATGGGGGATCCCGCGCTCGCCGACCCCGCCCGGATCGTCGACTTCCCCTACCACAACGACAAGGTGCGCTGGCCCAACAAGCACGACGTCTACCCGATCAAGGGCAACTACATGCTGATGGTCGACAATTTGATGGATCTGACCCATCTGGGCTACCTCCACGCCAGGACCGTGGGCGGCAATCCGGCCGCGCATGTCGATGCCGAGATGAAGACAACGCGGACGCCTACGGGCCTTAAGTTCACCCGTTGGCTGAAGAACTCGGTGCCGCCGCCGAGCTATGTCAAGGCGGCCGGGTTCCAGGGCCGGGTCGACCGCTGCCAGCAATTCGAGTTCGTCGCGCCGTCGAGCGTCCTGCAATGGACCGGCGCCACCGATGCCGGCACCGCCACCGATGACCCCGAGCGGGATTTCCGTTTCCAGTTCCGGCTCTTCCACGGCCTCACCCCGGAGACCGAAACCAGCTGCTTTTATTTCTGGTCGTGCGCCAACGGCTACCGGCAGAACGACCCCGAGGCGACCGAGCAGCTCTACCGCGAGATCGCGCCGACCTTTGTCGAGGACCGCGAAATGGTCGAGGCA
>DASYZD010000316.1:0-22226 GCA_035946655.1 Allostellaceae bacterium
GCTCGGGCAGAAAATCACCAGCGGCGCCGCGCAATGGCCGCAGAACCTCATCCCCGCGGGGTTGTCGGCGTGGCATCGCGGGCATGTCATGCGGTGCCTCCAGAGGTTCTAGCAGGCGCCGATCAGAGCATCGAACCAGGCAAATTACTTTCCCGGATCGCGAAGGGTTAAGCAACCGGCAATCGCGCGGCGTCACTCGTCCGGGCCGCTTAAGAGGCTTCCCTCATGCTTGCCGTTATCGGGCGTGTATTCGGCGCAGCTGTCGGACTAAGACCAGACCGCACAGTGGCCGGGCGCGCGAATCTTCCCGGCCGCGCTCACACAGCCTCGCCGCTGATCACCTCTTTTACCTTGCTGGCGAGCTGCTTCAAGCTGAAGGGCTTCGGCAGGAAATGGATCTCGCTGTCGCTGTCGAGGCGCTGGCGGAACGAGTCTTCGGTGTAGCCCGAGATGAAAATAACCTTCATGTCGGGATGGCTTTCGCGCACGTGGCGCACCAGATCGGGTCCGTCCATACGGGGCATCACCACGTCGGTGATCAGGAGGTCGATCCGTTCCTCGGCGAGGTTGATCGCCTCGAGCGCGCTCTCGCCGCTTTTCGCTTCGATCACCGTGTAGCCTTTGTTGCGCAACGCGCGGGCTCCGAAAATCCGCACCGGGTCCTCGTCTTCGACCAGCATCACCGTGCCGATCCCGGTCAGATCCTTGATTGCCGGCGGCTCGCCAGGCTCGGGGCGCAGGGCGAGCGCACCCTCGGCCATCTGGTGGCGCGGCAGATAGATCTGGAACATCGTGCCGCGCCCGGGCGTGCTGTCGACAAAGATGAAGCCGCCAGTCTGCTTGACGATGCCATAGACCGTCGACAAACCGAGCCCGGTCCCCGAACCGACTTCCTTCGTTGAAAAGAATGGCTCGAAGATGCGTGCAAGGTTCTCCCGGGGAATGCCGATCCCGGTGTCGGAGACCTCGATCAGCACATAATTGCCCGCCGGCATGGCCTCATGCGCGTGCCGCAGCGGGGTGGTTCGCGTTGCGTTGGATGTGCGGATCGTGAGAGTACCGCCGCCGGCCATCGCGTCGCGCGCATTGACTGCCAGGTTGATGATCACCTGCTCCAGCTGGCCCTGATCGACCTTGACCAGACCGAGGTCGCGACCGTGGACGACCTTCAATTCGATGCTCTCGCCGATCAGCCGGCGCAACAGGTGCGTCAGCTCGACCAGGACATCGGTGATTTCGAGGATGCGCGGCTGCAACGTCTGCTGGCGCGAGAAGGCCAACAGCTGGCGCACCAGGTTGGCGGCGCGGTTGGCATTCTGCTTGACCTGCATGATGTCGGCGAAGGACGGGTCGCCGGGCCGGAACCGCATTAATAAGAGGTCGCAAAACCCGATCATCGCGGTCAGGAGGTTGTTGAAATCATGCGCGACGCCGCCGGCCAGCTGGCCGACCGCCTGCATTTTTTGCGACTGCGCGAACTGCACTTCCAAGTTCTTCTGCTCGGTGACGTCGATGAAATGCAGCATCAGCGCGCCATCGCCGCCCTCAAGCCCGTCGAGCCGGCTGAGGAACACCACGCTCGTCTTGTCGCGGGTCCCCTTGAGCCGCACCTCGACGGGTCCCGGATGGGCCGGCCCATCGGCGGCGTCGGCAAGCTTGACTGCGATCTCCCGGCGATCCTCCTCGTTGACAAAACCGATCAGCGGCTCGCCGATCAGATCCTGCGGCCGGGCGCCGAACAATTCGCCGAGCGCCCGGTTGGCTTCCTCCAGGCGGCCGACGCGGTTGATCAGGGCGATGCCGACCGGCGCGTTGGCAAAGAAGCGCTGGAAGCGCTCGCGCGACAGCCGGAGCGCCGTCTCCCATTCGCGCTCGGGGGTGAGGTCTCGCACCACCGAGCGGGTGCGCAATCCAGCGCCCTCACCGACGACGCTTTGGCCGATCCAGGCGTGGATAGTGCGCCCGTCGCGGCTTTTCAGAATGACTTCGCCACGCGGACCGCCCTCGCTGCGGCCGCCGAAGGGATCGCAGGGGAGGGTGTCCGCCGGCGGAGCCAGGGCGAGGAAATCATGCAGCCGCGCATCGCCGCCGATGATCTCGGCCGGGGTGCCGCCGAGCAGTTTGGCCAATGTCTGATTGACGAACAAGAAACGCCCCTCGCCGTCGACCGAATAGAAACCGATCGGCGCGTCGTCGATGAAATCGAGGAGCTTGTTGCGCTCGTCACGGATCACCGCCTCCATCTCGTGACGCGCGCTGACGTCCTGGATATTCCAGAAGCTGTATCCCGGCCGGCCGGCGATCGGGTGGACCGCGATGTTGAACCAGCCGGCGGCCCGGCCGCGCGAATCCTGTAACGGCAGCGCCGCGATCCCCCGCGCCCCGGCGGCCGCCTGGCTGCGCAGCCGTTCGAAATCCGCGGCCGATTCCGCGTCGGCAAGCGCGGCCGCCAGACGCGCCAGCGCCGGTTCCGCCGATTGCGGGAAGAGATCGCGGAAAGCGGTATTCGCGTACGCGATTGCCCCATCCGGGGCGACGATCAGCTGCGCGTCGGGCGAGGCATCGAGCGCCTGGCTCAAAATGTCGACCCGGCCGGCCAGCGCGGCATGGACCCACCGCGCCGCGCCGCCGGCGGCAACCCCGACCACGGCGGCCAGGGCGACAATCGTGATCGCCGCCGGTGCGACATGGGCGCCGGAGATCACATCGGAAAAATACAGCGCGCCAACCGCGAGACCGGCGGCGGCGAGGATCACCGCGGTATTGCTCGCCAGCCCCCTCAATCCGGGCTGATGTCGCTCGGCAGCCCACCGCGCCCAGCGACGGGCCCCATCGGTTTCGGCCACCATGATCGCTGCCTCGCCCTGTTTCAAGTTGCTCACCGATACCATGACGCGGGACCGCCGGTCTCGCGCCGATCGAGCGCAACGGCGCCGACCGATGGCAGAGGCATCGCGGGCAAGATCGGCCCGCCAAATTTTGCGCGGTGCGCGTTAACGATGGCTTAAGCTTGGCGCCGCCATCAGCCCGGCGCCGGCGCGATCACCCGAAATCGGGCGTAGCCCTCGATTCCGGGCTCGCGGAGCAAGCGCCTACTCGTCGCGATAGGTGCGCTCCATGCGTTCGTGGCGCTCCTGCGCCTCGATCGACAAGGTGGCGATCGGGCGCGCCTCGAGCCGTCTGATGCCGATCGGCTGATCGGTTTCCTCGCAATACCCGAACGTGCCGCTGTCGAGCCGAGCGCGCGCGGCGTCGATCTTCGAGATCAAGTTGCGCTCGCGAGCGCGCGTGCGCAGTTCGAGTGCGCGCTCAGTCTCCAGGGTCGCCCGATCGGTCAAATCGGGCTTCAGCAAGCTCTCTTCCTTGAGATGCCGCAAGGTGCCTGACGAATCGGCAAGGAGTTCGGCGCGCCAGCGCAACAGCTTTTGCCGGAAATACTCGGCCTGTCGAGGGTTCATGAATTCTTCGTCGTCGGAGGGACGATAATCTGGCGGCAATACCGGTTGCATCACTCTCCCCAAACCCCGTCAGCGACGGGCGCGGAGTATATGAATCGGGTCAGCCCATTTCAACTGTCAGAAATGCATTTCACGACATTGATTCGGCAGGCGTTTTGCAAGGCAGGTCGGGCGGCGCCGCGGGCGGGCCGCGAGAGGACGCCCGTGCGATCCGTTTCGGCGCCGGCCTCGCGTCTGCTGTTTCTGGTGCGCGGCAAATTCGGCTGAGCCGGTCAAGCGCCGTAATTCAAACTAATTTGTTTCAATTGTTTCCAAATGACACCGCAGTCAACCTAGGATTGGAGTAATCGCCGGGCCGGTTTAGCGGTTCATTAAACAGTCAGCGCTACGCTGCTCGTTATGAACGACACTTTCTCGCCAACTCACATGACCATAGCCGAACCGTTTACCAGTGACGGCAGCCCCGCCGATCTTGCCGGTTCGATCCTCGACCTGCCCTCGCCCGACACCAAGCGATGGGTGGTGCGGCGCAAGGCGGTCGTGGTCCATGCCGTACGCAGCGGCCGGATCACCCTCCAGGAGGCGTGCCGGCGCTATCACCTGTCGGTGGAGGAATTTCTCGCCTGGCAGCGCGCGATCGAACGGCACGGCATTCCCGGGCTGCGGGTGACCCGGCTGCAGATCTATCGGGAGACCGGCGGGGAGCGCGCGGTCAAGTAAGATTCTTCGGCGCTGTCGCCGGTGACACCGTCAAATTCCGATCGCGAGCCTACCCAATCGCGGCCGGGTGTGTTAGTCAACCGCGTGCCGACGCAGGCGCCGCCTGCACCGCGCCGCCCTGACGGGCGCCCGCCGCCATGCCGGTGGGGGATCGTCTAACGGTAGGACAGCGGACTCTGACTCCGCCAGTCTAGGTTCGAATCCTAGTCCCCCAGCCAGCGTTTTCCGGTATTATGTAGCGAGCGCCAAGGGGACATTCGGCGACGTCGCAACGAACGGGAGGGACGCGCGCGCCCGATCGGCTGATATCGGTGCCAGAGCTGGACAGTATCGGGCAATAGATCCCCCAGCGTCCGAGTGGCGTTGGCTCACTCAAGGGCTCTGCTCTACACCGCTACACCTTGCTCGCCCGGACCGCCAGGAAGGCGGCGCCCAAGGTGGTAAGTCCGCCGAGCCGAGGCTCCAGCGGCGCCACCAGTCGCGCCAAAAACCTCGAACGAGGGTAGTAAATCGCTCCGGAAACCTGCTCGACGCGAAGCTGCGCCGCCTGCGCCAGCATGCGTAGTTCTCCAGCCGTTCTGAACCGCGCCGCTTCCCACATCGAGGCCAAGCCTAACCAGCCGCGAATGCGGCGAGAGGCGGCCCACAGGCTCCACTTGGCGAGATCGCCAATGACGAGCCGCCCGCCCGGTCTCAGAACCCGCGCGATCTCGCGGATGGCAAGATCCGGATTGGGCAAGAAAGCCAGGACGGTGATGATGCTGACGACATCGAAACTCTCGTGTCGAAAGGGGAGACACTCGGCGTCGGCGATGATGTAGTCGATCGCCGCTTGATCGCGTATCGCCTGCGCGCTGGCGCGTGCGATCATCTGCGGGTCGATGTCGCAGCCGACGACATGTGCCGCACCGCTCTGCGAGAACGCGGACGTCAACGCGCCATCGCCGCAGCCGACATCGAGGACATTTCGGCCGCGCACCTCGCCGACGAGGCGCACAATGAGCCGACGCTCGATTGCTTCGGTGATGCTTCCCAGCGAGGTCTCTCGCCAGTTCGCATACACGCGCGGGCCAAACTGACCGGCCGCGTCGCGCGACGGCCAGAGCCGGTGCTCCATCAGCGCGCCACGGGGCAGGCATTCGAGACGGTGACCGTCATCACGATCTCGCCCAGCTCCGCCGCTTTCGCAAACGCCTCGCCCAGCGCGGCAAAGATCACCGCCTCGTGGCCGACAACAATCGTGCTCATCGGACCGATCTCTGGCGTGAGACCATGGTCGGCCAGGGACTCGCGTACGCATTCGATGGCCGGCCCGAAACGGTCCTGCCGTAGCGGATACACGCTGATTTGTGCGCTCGCCATCACTGCCTCCGCCGTGGGGTGCCCATCGACCTTACAGGGCTGCGATAGCCCTGCTATGACCTGGATCAAGTGCTGGGAGCGAGCCACAGCTCGACGCTGCGAACGACGCGCGCGCACGGCAATTTCCGCTATTCCGCAAGCGTCTTGCCCGACCTGACCGGCGGGGCCTAGGTTTCCGATGCCGCGCCCCGCCTTCTATCGAGGACTGGCAGGCAGGCACAGCAGAGAGGACCGGCCCGATGAAAAGGCAACTGCACCTCAACCTGTTCATCCACAGCCGCGGCCATCACGAGGCGGCGTGGCGGCATCCGCATTCCTCGCCGCTGCCCTTGACCGACATCCGCTATTACCAGGATCTGGCGCAGCGCGCCGAGGCCGCGCTATTCGATTCGATATTTTTCGCCGATCAGCTGGCGCTGGGCGGCGATGTCGCGCAGGCGCCGCGCACCTGGCTCGAGCCGATCACGGTGCTGGCGGCGCTGGCCGGAGCCACTAGCCGGGTCGGGCTGATCGCCACAGCGTCGACCACCTACACCGAGCCCTTCAATCTGGCGCGGCAGTTTGCCTCGATCGACCACATCAGCAACGGCCGCGCGGCCTGGAACATCGTCACCTCGTGGCTCGCGACCGCGGCGGAGAATTACGGCGGCGCCGGCCAGGTGAGCCACGCCGACCGCTACGCTCGGGGCGAAGAGTTCATGGCGGTGGTGAAGGCCCTGTGGGACAGCTGGGCGGCCGACGCGGTGGTCGACGACCGCGCCGCGGGCATCTATGCCCGAGCGAACCGCATTCGGGCGATCAAGCACCGCGGCGACTTCTACCAGGTGACGGGGCCGCTCAACATGCCGCGCTGCCCGCAGGGCCGGCCGGTGCTGGTGCAGGCGGGCTCGTCCGACACCGGCCGCCAGTTCGCCGCGCGGCATGCCGATGCGGTGTTCACCGCTCATATGGCAAAGGCGACGGCGCAGGATTTCTACGCCGATCTGAAGCGGCTGGCCGCGGCCGAGGGCCGGATGCCGGAGCACGTGCTGATCCTGCCTGGTCTCAGCCCGATGATCGCCGCCACCGAGGCCGAGGCAACGCGGCTCGCACGCGAGGTCAACGACCTCACCGATCCCGAGGTCGGGCGCAAGCGGCTGTCGGGCCGCTTCGGCGGGCACGACTTTTCGCACCTGCCGCTCGATCGCCCGCTCGCTCCGGAGGATTTCCCCGACCCGAGCTCGGTAGAGGCCGCGCGCAGCCGCACCGAGGTGATCATCAATCTGGTGCGGCGAGACAAGCTGACATTACGGCAATTGCTCGGCTATCTGGCAGGCGCGCGCGGGCATTATGTCACCGCCGGCACACCCGAACAGATCGCCGATTTTATCGCGGATTGGTTCGAGGACGGCGCGGCCGACGGGTTCAACATCATGCCGCCGCTCTTACCGGCGCAGCTTGACGTGTTCAGCGCCGAGGTGATCCCGATCCTGCAGCGTCGCGGGCTGTTCCGTACCGAATACGAGGGGAGGACGCTACGCGAACACTACGGCCTGCCCTGGCCGAAGAGCGTCTTCGATGATCCGGCCTGGACCCCCGAGCCACTGCAGGCCGTTGCCGGAGTATGACCGCCGCCCGAACGGGGGGCGTGGTGAAACGCCCGACTTCGCGACCGATGTGCTCTAACTGTCGCCGACGACGACGTGGTGGGGGAAGACCATGTTGTTGCCGTAGCCCCTGCCGTCCCACGGGTTGGGAAACTCCATCGGCTGCGTCTCGCCACTCACGTTGGTTGCCCGGCACATCACGGTATATTTGCCCGGCGCGGCCGGCTTCCAGAAATGTTCCCAGCGGTACCAGGCATAACCGGTGCGGGGACGCAAGACGTCGACCGGGCCCCAACTCTTGCCGCCATCAGTAGAGATGTCGACCTTGGCGATGTCCTCTTCACCGGACCAGGCAGCGCCGGCGAGGATGTAGCCGCTCCTGGGGATGATCTCGCCGGGTGCCGGGTTGGTGATGATCGACTTGACCAGCAGCCTGGTGTAGGAGCGGTACGGTACCGGGCTGCCGGGCTTGTTCATCGTCACGTACCGCTGGGTCATATAGAAGCCGTCAAATTTGCGGTCGAGGACGTGAATACCCACCAGCCATTTGACCGAGTTCATGCCGTACCAGCCCGACACCAACAACCGCAGCGGGAACCCGTGCGGCACGGGGAGGGGCTCGCCGTTCATTTCGTAGGCCAACAGCGTATCGGGGTGCAGCGCCTTGGCGAGCGGCAGGCTGCGCTCGTAGGTGACCTCCGCCGGGTCGCCCACCACTTCGTCGGGACCGTGGTCGGCGCCCTCGAACATCACCTCGACCGCGGTTTCCTTGACCCCGGCCTGTTCCAGTACGTCCCGCAACGAGACCCCGGCCCATTCGGCGTTGCCCATGATGCCGTGGCCCTTGATTTGCTCCATGACCGAGCTGATGCGCAGGGATTTGGTGTAGTACTCGGGCACCGGGCTGTTGCCGCAGCACTCGAAGGTCACCTGGAAACGCTTTTGCGGCAGCTTTTTCAGTTCGGCGTAGGAGATGGACAGGGGGCGCTCGACCTCGCCGTCCACTTTGAGCCGGTAGCTGCCGATGTCGAGGTCGGGGCAAACCTTCCAGTGGTTGCGAATGTAGAACAGGTCGTTGGGAACGATGTGCTGCTGCAGCGCCTCAGGCGGCGAGGCAAATGTCCGCAGACCGGCGTTGGTCGGGATAATCTGGGGTTCTGCTGTGGTCACCAGTTCGGGTTCAGCTGTAAAGACGCGGCGTGCAACGGCCATGCGGGCCTCCTGACATTCGTCGATCAATTCGAGATAATCGGCTATTCGAGATAATCGGTCTCCAGGGTCGCCGACGGGTAGGTGATCAACAGCGTCGCCGGGGTCCACAGGTGGTTGATCAGCTTGTGCGGAACGCCGGGCGGGGCCAACAGCGTGGTGCCGGCCCGCACGGTCCGCACCTCGTCGCCGATGATCGCCTGAATGGCCCCCGACATCACCTGCATCGAGACATCCACCGGATGGGTGTGGAGGCGGCTTTCCCATCTGGGAGCGATCTCCACTTCCTTGATCGTCAATGATGCCGCCCCCTGCTCCCGCGAGACCAGAGTGCGCTCGCGCACCCGTGCCGTGACCGGAGCCCAACCCAAATCGGCGTGATCGATGATCGGCATGGTGACCTCCAGACGCTCAGTGTCATCTCGGCCGGGCGATCCGCCACCCAGCGATGATAAGCGCGGTAGAGCGCGTTCTCGAACCTGCCGTCGTGCAGCGTGCAATCGCTCGACACAGAGGTCGGAAAGAGGCTACTCCGCCGCCATCATCCGCAGCTCCTCTGCGGCAGACAGGATCGGCAGGCCCTCGATAGACCGGGAAGGTTTGCCATCGACGCCAACGAGCGGCGCGCCGACCAGCGTAATCCGGTAGAGCTGGCGGTCGAAATCGGATTCGAAGATGTCGCGCGGCGCGAGGTGCACGGTCGAGCGATTGTCCCAGAAGGCGATGTCGCCTTCGTTCCACTTGAAGCGCACCGTGTATTCGGGGCGCGTAACATGCTCCCACAGGATTTCGAGGATCTTCTGGCTTTCGCGCGGCGTCAGCCCGACGATCGATTTCAGGAAGGACGGGCTTACGAAGAGGACCCGCTCCCCGGTTTCGGCGTGGACCGTCACCAGCGGATGCTCGCTCGCCAAGGCGCGGCGTTTGACGCGCTCGTTGTACTCGCTGCCCGGCTTGGCGGTTTCGCGTGGCGCAAATTTGTGAATGCCGCGCAGCCCATCGACGAACCCGCGCATCGTTTGCGACAGGCCGTTGTAAGCGGCGGCCAGGTTGGTCCAGAACGTGTCGCCGCCGTAAGGCGGTATCGTCACCCCGCGCAGGATCGATGCCAAGGGCGGGTTGACCGCCGCAGTGATGTCAGCATGCCAGCCAGACCACGGGGTGACCATTTCCGCCGCCCGATTCTCGTTGGCGGTCCGGTTCTTGGCGACCGAGTAGATTTCGGGGTGGCCTTCGACATGGCCGAAAACGGCGTGGCCGATGGTCGGCTCACCAAACTGGCGCGCCATCGCCACGTGCTGCGCGTGATCGAGATGCTGGCCCCGAAAGAAGACGACCTTCCACTTCAGGAAGGCCTCCCGCACCTCCTTCAATTGATCGGGCGGCAAGGGTTTGGTGAGGTCCACACCGCTGATTTCCGCACCGATGTGAAGGGTGAGCGGCGCGATATCGATGGCCTGCTTCAGCGTCGCGCCGGCAGTCTGCTGAGGGGACGACACCATTGGGCTGCTTCCTCCGCTTGCTATCGAAATGACCGTGACCCGCCGCTAATTGGCTGTCAATGCCACGATGCACCCGAGGTGACGGCCTTTGCTCATGGACGACGGCCACTTTCCACTCGTGGATCAATGCACCGCCGCCACCCCCGCGACGGGAACGCCGGCAGCACCAGGCCGCCGCGTACTGAGCAGGCCTCGCGCCTCCTCCAGGCGGTCGGCGTTGAGATAGGCCTTCAACAACGTAAACTCGATCAGGTCGTGCTGCGCGCGGCTGCCGCCGATGCGTTCGTTTTTCCCGGCGAGTGGGGCGAGCGCCTCGATCGCCCCCGTAAAATCACCGCGTTCGAACGCCGCGAAGCCGCGCGACAGCGCCGGCAGGTAGGAGCCGGACGGGTAACGCTCCGCCCGAGCCAGCTCCTCGATTTGAGAGGCGCGGGTGTCGGGCAGGGCTGCATCGCCCATGACGGCCTGTGCCAGGATGACGTGGAGGTCGGCAAGCCCGCTGCCCGGCAACGGTAGTGCGCTGTTCGCATAGTCGCGCATCGCCCGCCAGGCCGCGGCGTCGCGGGGATGGCCGGCGAGTTCCGAACGCCACAAAAACGCCGCTCCATCCGATAGTCGCTGTTGCGGTCCGCCGCTATGCCGGTCGAGCGCGATGGCGTCCCGATAGAGCGACAGCGCCTCAGCCCAATTGCCGGCCTGAAGTTCGCAAAGCGAGAGATGCCAGCTCAGATGGCCATGGAAAAATCCGTCGCGTGGATACGTGGCGAGCCAGGGGGTGAGAAAGGCGCGGGCCGTGTCCGGCTCGCCGCTCTCGTAACAGACATGCGCGAACCCGTGGGCGCCGTGCGCGTTGTTCGGGTTCTTTGCCACGGAGCGCTCGATCTTCGGCCGGGCGGCGGCAAGCTGCCCATCTTCGGACAGCGCCATGGCATGGTGCGCCAGGAACCAGAAATCGTCGCCGTAATGCGGGGCGAGACTGTCCATCATCACCGCGATCTGGTGCTTCTGCCCGATGCGGCCGGAAGCGCCTATGAGGCCATTTGGATTGGCGGCAGTGGCAAGCACCAGAGCGTCGCGCGGCCATTCGGTCAGATGCGCGCATAAGGCCTCGATCGCGGCGTCGGTCCGGCCGGCGAAGGCGAGGTCGAAATAGGCGAGGTGACCGGCTTCGCGCGGCGACAGACCGGCGGCCACCTCCTTTGCCGCCGTCAGGGCCGCCCGCGCTGCCGCGACGTTGCCTTCGCGCATCAGCACCTGAGCCTTGCCGGCATGGGCCAGGGCGAAACCGGAGTCGGCGGCGATGGCGCGGTCAAAGGCCGCGATCGCGCCGGGATAGAGGGTCAGCGCCAGATGACAGCCCTCAACATAGGCGTCGCGCGCGGCGGCGGAGGTGATGGACAAGCCGAGGCCGTATCGATCCGCCAACATGATGGTTCTCCCTCAACCGTGCCGGTGGACACCATACGATCCTGTTCGCCCCGCGCAAAAGGGGTACACCCGCGGCCAGCGATGCGCCTGGTCGCACCGTCCCCTTCAGATGCTCCGGCGGCTGGACGCTGACCCGGAGAAAGACCGAAAACGGCGCGGCTGAGCCGCTGCCTTGTCGCCAAGCAGTTACTTCTTTATCGTTTTGCTTGGCGACAAACTGACGCGGCTGCCATCCATGAGCACAATCGAACTTGTCGATCCCGAATTGCGCGATGCGCTGGCTCAGCCGTTGCCGCCGCTGACCGCCGAATCGTTGACGCAACGCCGCGCCAATGCGCTGGAGCTGGCAGCCGCCGTACCGGTACCGAACCTGCCCGATATCGCCACCGGCGAAATCCATGTCGAGAGTGCGTTTGGCGCAAAGCCGATCCGCGTTCTGACCTATCGACCGGTCACGTCCGACGCCCCACTGCCCGTCATCTTGCACATCCATGGCGGGGGCTTCGTGATGGGCGCGCCGGAAATGAAGGATGTGGAGAATAGGCTCTTCGCGTCGGAGCTGAGATGCGCGATCTATTCGGTGGATCATCGCCTCGCGCCGGAATCGCCGCACCCGGCACCGGTGGAGGACATCTACTCGGTTTTCGCCTGGCTGCACGCGAATGCCGGCCGGCTCGGGCTTGATCCCGCCCGCATCGGTATCAAGGGCGAAAGCGGCGGCGGCGGTTTCGCAGCGTCGGCCGCCCTTTACGCCCGCGACCGGCAGGGCCCGAAATTCGCCTTTCAGCATCTGATCTATCCGATGATCGACGACCGTACGGCGGTGCGCAAGGACCTGCATCCTTACGTCGGCGAGTTTGTCTGGACGCAAGCGAACAATTATTTCGGCTGGCGTTCGCTGCTCGCCGGGGAGCCGGGCTCGGCCAACGTCTCGCCTTATGCGGCGGCTGCCCGCGCAGCGGATGTGTCGGGCTTGCCTCCAACCTACATTTCCGTCGGCGGTCTCGATCTCTTTCTCGAAGAAAACATGACCTATGCGGATCGACTGAGCCGCGCCGGGGTGCCGGTCGAGCTGCACCTGTATCCGGGGGCGTATCACGGCTTCTATCGGGCAACGAATGCCCGCGTGACCAGGCAGGCCGAGCACGACACGCGCGAGGCGCTGCGGCGCTTTCTGCACGGATAGGACCCTCTACCGACGGCCCTTCGTCGTCGGCGATGGCGGGAGTACGCCCTTACGTGCACGATAATCTCTCTGTGGGAAGGAGCACGCGCATGATCGTACGGATCTATACGGGCCACGACGGCCAGACCCATTTTGAAGATCTCCCTCTGCCGGCCGAGGAGAGCCACAATTTTGCGCTTCAGGCGGGTGCCAGCCTCGTGTTCCGCTGTTTCCCTGCGGACCATTGGAGCGATTGGCACACCGCACCCCGGCGGCAATACATTTTTATACTCGCGGGACAGATGGAAATCGGGATCGGCGATGGCACCGCGCGCCGTTTTGGACCGGGTGACGTCGTCCTCGCCGACGATCTCACAGGCCAGGGCCACACGACTCGCTCGGTGGGAGTTCCCCGCATCAGCGCCACCGTGCCGGTGGGCGCCTAGGGCGCGCACCGCCTCCGTCATCCCTGCGAAAGCAGGGACCCAGGGGCAACCGCTCCATCGCTCGCCCCTGGATTCCCGCTTGCGCGGGAACGACGATATAATCTGGTGGGATGCCCGCGACGCCAGGACAGTTCGGTCACACACGAGGAGACTGCGCATGCCAGAGCGTATGACGACCCGACTGAAGACCCTGTTTCAACGGCCGGAATTATTTGTCTTGGCCGGCGGGATCAATCCCATTGGTGCGAAGATGACGGAGGCGCTGGGCTATGACGCCTTCTACATGTCCGGGGGCAATACCTCGGCGCATCAACTGGGCTGGCCCGATTCCGGGACCAGCATGCGCGACATGGTGGACAACGCCCGGAAAATTGTCCTGACCGTGCAGATCCCCGTCTTCTCGGACGCCGATACCGGCTACGGTGATGCCATCAGTACGCATTACACCGTGCGGGAATACATTCAGGCGGGCATCGCCGGCTGCCACATCGAGGACCAGACGTTTCCGCCGAAATCCGGCCCCCGCCGCCGCTGCATCTCGATTCCGGAGATGGTCGGAAAGCTCCGGGCGGCGATGGATGCCAAACAGGCTCTCGACCCGGACTTCGTGATCATGGCCCGGTGCGATCTTGGCGGCGTGCCGGGCGCCAGCTTTGCCGAGATCATCGAGCGCTGCCAGGCCTACAAAGCCGAAGCGCAGGTCGATGTCGTCTGCCCCAATGGCCTGCGCACCTGGGAAGAAATCCAGGAGGCGATCCGCCTCATTCCCGGGCCCGTCGTCCCCCTCATTCCCGCCCACCTGTCGCCGTACCCCTCCTTACAGGCGCAGCAGGATGCCGGGGCCGCTGCGGCCTGGTTTCCCGCGCTGACCACCATGGCAGGGTTGCAGGCTAACTGGGATTTCTTGAGTGATTTTCGGCAGCGCGGCACAGTGGCGCTGGATGGGCTCCGTGCCCAGGCGGCTCAGAGTCCCTGGAGCGTCGCCAGCAATGGCCGCATCCTGGACGAGCCGCGTCTGCGCGCCATGGAGGAGAAGTATCTTCCAGACTAAGGCTGGGAGAACAAGCAGGAGAACGGCCATGCCGGTCATCGACGTTCAGGTGCATCCCTTCGATCGAAATCATCCCGGCCGGCCGTGGGCCAGTCCCTCGCACGGGCTCCAATCCGCCACGGGCGATGAGATGGTCGCTGCGATGAACCGTGTCGGCGTCGACGGGGCGATCATGGTCTCCTCGTTCAGCGCCTACGAATACGATCCGAGCTACGCGCTCGAAGTTTACAACACCTATCCGGACAAGTTTCGGGTGGTGACGCCGGTCGACGCGACCAATCCGGCGGTTGACGATGTGGTGGCGAAATGGGCGGCGACACCAGGCGCGCGCGGCATTCGCATACGGATGCGCGAGGGCCTGCCGATGGACGCGGACCATCCCGGCTTGAACCGCGCCTTCGCCGCCGCCGGCAAACACGGTTTGCCGGTCAATCTGCTATGCTGGGGCATCATCGACAAAGGACTGCCGCACATCCAGCGACACCAGGGTACGGTCATCGTCATCGACCATCTCGGCCTCCTGCAACCTGCCCGCCCGCCGGTGCCGCCCAACGTTTGGGCCGATCTTCCGAAGCTCCTCGCCTTGGCTCAATACGACAATGTCAGGGTGAAGATCAGCGGTGCCTGCACGATGTCGCACCAACCGTTCCCCTACGACGATATCTGGGAGCCGGTGCTGCGGGTCATCGATGCGTTCGGGCTGGATCGTTGCATGTGGGGCACCGACTGGACGCGGACGATCGGCATGCTGACCTATGAAGAGGGCGTCGCGCCGTTCCGCGACACCAAGCGCCTGTCCGCGAACGACAAGGCGGCGCTGATGGGAGGAACGTTGCAGAAGGTCTACAAGTGGTAGCGCGACCGTACCGCTTCGGCCGCGCCACAACCTGACGGAATGAAGGAAGGCGTGAACGAGCCATGAAAGAAAACAGCATACGGCGGGCGGTGCGCGAAGGACGCGCGGCGCTGGGCACCGGGCTCAAGGAATTCGCCTCGCGCGGCGTTCCCTGGATCATCGAGGCGGCCGGCTTCGATTACTGCGCGATCGACCACGAGCACGGCGCGTTCGACACGGAAACGATCGCCAATCTGGCGAGCTGGTTCCAGGCGACGAACGTCTCACCCATCGTGCGGCTCCACAAGTCGTTCGCGCATCTAATTCCCGGCATCCTGGATCAGGGCATCATGGGCATCCAGGTGTCCGAGGTGGACACCGCCGAGGAAGCGCGCGCCATCGTCCGCCTGGCGAAATATCCGCCGATCGGCAACCGGGGCATCTCCGGCCAGGGGCCGCACACCGGATACAAGAGCTACGGTGCCCGCCACGCCACCGAATACGCGCCATGGGCCAACCAGAACATCATCCTGTTCCCGTCGATCGAGTCGCTCGACGGCCTGGAGAATGTCGAGGAGATTGCGGCGGTCGAAGGGATCGACATGATCGCCTATGGGCATTCCGACCTGAGCGCCCAGCTTGGGGTTCACCTCAATCTTGAACACCCGAAATTCAAAGCGGCGGTGCGTCGGATCGCGGCGGCCTGCAATGCACACGGCAAGCTGGCTCGTGGATCGCCGGAGACCGAGGCGCAGATCGAGGAATATTGGCAGCTCGGATGCAAGGTGCTTAACCTGCCGGGAAACGACGTGAGCACCTATCTCGACGGGATGAAAGTGCGCGCCGCCCGTGCCCACGCGCGGTTGAAGTCGATTGGGGTGCCGACCCCATGAGAGGATGGCCCAAACGAAATCTCGAACACGCTGAGCGGAGGACAACCCCATGACCAAATATTTGCACACCATGATCCGCGTCAGTTCGCTGGAGGACACCATCGCCTTCTTCGAGGTGCTCGGCCTGCGCGAGATCCGCCGCCGCCCCGACGAGAAAGGGCGCTACACCAACGTGTTCCTCGCCGCCCCCGGGGACGAGGCGGCGGCGGTGGAACTCACCTACAACTGGGATCCCGAGCCCTACACCGGCGGCCGTAATTTTGGACATCTCGCATACGCCGTGGACAACATCTACGACACCTGCAGCGCCTTTATCGCCCGCGGCGTGACGATCAACCGCCCGCCGCGTGACGGCCGCATGGCCTTTATCCGCACGCCGGACGGCATCTCCCTAGAGCTACTGCAGGCCGGCGAAGCGCTGCCCCCTGCAGAACCCTGGACCAGCATGACCAACACCGGTTCGTGGTAGACGCCCCGGTGTAGATTGGATCGTGGCGCTGCTGGAGTGTGACGCGGCCCGCACCCTCGCGGCCCGGCTCCGTCGGCCCCCGGGTCGGCCCCCGGGTCGGCCCCCGGGTCGGGCCGTCGTCCGGCCCGAGAACAGGCGCCGGCTTGGATCTCGACCGGCCGACCGCCAGCCCGCGAATTGACCGAATACTTGTTGTTGTCGAAGTCGCGCCGAACCGCCACGCTCTTGGCACGCCGCGCTTCCCTGTTAAATTGCGGAAAATTCCCTGTTCTGGAGGGAATTCCCGCGATCGCCGTCGACCGCCGCCGCGGCAGGCGACGCGCGCGCCAGAAAAGGAAACGCAACGCAAATGCCGATGCGCTCGCTGCTGTTTGTTCCGGCCGATAGCGAGCGCAAGCTCGCGCGCGCTCTCGAATCGGGCGCCGATGCGCTGATCCTCGACCTCGAGGATTCGGTGGCGGCGGCGAACCGGCCGACAGCGCGCCGGCAGGCTCGCGAGTTCCTCGCCGCGCATGGCCCCGCCAATGGAACTGGGTGCATCCGCCGCTACGTGCGGATCAACCCGCTGGCGAGCGGGCTCGCCCTCGACGATCTCGCCGCCACGGTTGGCGGCCGGCCCGACGGCATCCTGTTGCCGAAATGCCTGCCCGCCGACGTCCGCACCGCCGACCATTACCTCTCGGCCTTCGAGGCGGCGGCGGGGGGCATGGTCGGCGCCATCCGCATCATCGCGATCGCCACCGAGACCCCGGCCGCGGTCTTTGCGCTCGGCGGGTACGCAGGGGTGTCGCCGCGGCTCGAAGCGATCACCTGGGGCGCGGAGGATCTGTCGGCGGTGATCGGCGGCAGCAACCGCACGATCGAGGGCGAGTATGACGGCCCCTACCAGCTGGCCCGCTCGCTGTGCCTACTGGCGGCAGCCGCGGCCGGAGTCGTCGCAATCGACACGATCTACACCGACTTCCGGGACGATTCAGGGCTGAAGGCCGAGTGCCTTGCGGCGCGGCGCTCCGGGTTTGCCGCCAAGATGGCGATCCACCCGGCCCAGCTCGCCCTGATCAACGACGCTTTCTCGGTCAGCCCGGCCGAGCGCGAATGGGCCGAGCGCGTCATCGCCCTCTTCGCCGCCAACCCCGATTCCGGCACCCTCGCCCTCGACGGCAAGATGATCGACAAGCCGCACCTCGTGCTGGCCCGGCGCCTGTTGGGGCTCGCTCCGACGTAACCAGGGAGGAAGCGGCGATGGAGTTTCACGACATCCTCTATGAGAAGGAGCGCGGGGTTGCGACGGTCACGATCAACCGCCCTGACGTCCTCAACGCGTTTCGCGCCGAGACCGTCGAAGAGATGCTCGAGGCGATGCGCGATGCCGAAGGCGACCCAGAGATCGGCGTCATCGTCCTCGCCGGAGCGGGGGACCGCGCGTTCTGCGCCGGCGGCGACAATTCCGCGCGCGCCAGCGGCGCCCAAGCGGAGGGCGGCTACGGCGGGCGCGGCCTCGTCGGGCTGCCGATCGAGGAATTGCACAACGCGATCCGCGACAGCCGGAAGCCCGTTATCGCCAAGGTCCAGGGCTATGCGATCGGCGGCGGCAATGTGCTGGCGACCGTGTGCGATCTGACGATTGCCTCGGAGAACGCCCAGTTTGGCCAGGTCGGGCCGCGCGTCGGCTCGGTCGATCCGGGCTGGGGCACCGCCTACCTCTCGCGCCTCGTCGGCGAGAAGCGGGCGCGCGAGATCTGGTTTCTGTGCCGGCGCTATAGGGCGGCCGAGGCCTTTCAAATGGGGCTCGTCAACAAAGTCGTGCCGGCCGAAGAACTCGATGCCGAGGTTGCGGCGTGGTGCCAGGAGATCCTCGCCATGAGCCCGACCGCGATCGCCATCGCCAAGCGCTCGTTCAACGCCGACAGCGAGAACATCCGGGGCATCGGCGCGCTCGGCTTCGAATCGCTGGCGCTTTATTACGACACCGCCGAAGCCAAGGAAGGCACCACCGCCTTCCTCGAAAAGCGCCGCCCCGATTTCCGCCGCAAGCGCTCAAAATAAATGCCAATCTGTAGTTGAGCCTCGCGAAACCCATCGGCGCCAGCCGCGACCCTGATGGGTTTCACAATCGTTCAACCGATCCCACTTTGGGGAAACCATGATCGACAACCCCTTCTTCGAAGCCTGGAATACCCCGTTCGAGCTGCCGCCGTTCGAACGGATACGCCCGGAGCATTTCCCGCCCGCCTTCGATCGCGGCATGGCTGAACAGGTGGCCGAGATCGCGGCAATTGCCGGCTCCCCCGCCGGGCCTGATTTCGCCAACACGATCGAAGCTCTGGAGCGCGGCGGCAGACTGTTGCGCCGGGTCAGCCGGGTCTTTCACAACCTCGATTCGAGCGCGACCAATGACGCGCTCCAGGCGATCGACCGCGACTACGCGCCCAAGCTCGCCGCCCACCAGATGCGGATCGCGCTCGATCCCGGCCTTTTTGCCCGGATCGATCGGCTCTACCGCGAGCGCGATGGCATGGCGCTGACGCCCGAACAACGCCGACTCCTCGAGCGCCACCATCTGCGCCTGGTGCGCAGCGGCGCGCGGCTCGGCCCGGACGAGAAGGCGCGGATGTCGGCGATCTCGCAGCGCCTCGCCACGCTGCACACCCTCTTCGGCCAGAACGTGCTGCACGACGAGGACGAATGGTACCTGCCGCTCGACGAGAGCGACCTCGATGGGCTCCCCGATTTCGCCCGCGCCGCCGCCGCGACCGCCGCCCAGGAACGCGGTCTCGACGGGCGCTACGCGATCACGCTGGCGCGCGCTTCGGTCGAACCCTTCCTCGCGTTTTCGGCGCGCCGCGAGCTGCGCCAACGGGCCTACGAGGCGTGGGCGGCGCGCGGCACGCATCAGGGCGCGCACGACAACGCGCCCCTCATCGCCGAGATCATGACATTGCGCGGCGAGCAGGCGCGCCTCCTCGGCTACCCGAGCTACGCCGCCTATCGGCTCGACGACACGATGGCGAAAACCCCGGAAGCAGCCGATCATTTGTTGCGCCAGGTGTGGGAGCCGGCCAAGCAGCGGGCGGCCGTGGAACGCACTGACCTCGCCGCCGCGGCGCTCGCCGACGGGCTCAACCAGCCGCTCGCACCGTGGGACTGGCGCTATTACGCCGAAAAGGTCCGTCAGCAGCGCTACGCCCTCGATGAAGCCGCGGTGAAGCCGTATTTCGCGCTCGACAACATCGTCGCGGCCGCCTTCGACACCGCCGGGCGCCTGTTCGGGCTCAGCTTTATAGAGCGGGCGGACTGCGCGACCTATCACCCAGATGTCCGCGCCTATGAGGTGCGAGACGGCGACGGCCGCGCGGCCGGCCTCTTCCTCCACGACAATTTCGCCCGCGCCGGCAAGCACTCCGGCGCCTGGATGAGCAGCTATCGCGAGCAGGAGGCGCTCGACGGCGACGTCCTCCCGATCATCGTCAACAACAACAATTTCTCGAAGGGCGACCCGACGCTCCTGAGCTTCGACGACGCGAAAACACTCTTCCATGAATTCGGCCACGGGCTGCACGGCCTCTTGTCGCACGTGCGCTATCCCTCGCAATCGGGGACGGCGGTGCGCCGCGACTTTGTCGAGTTCCCCTCACAGGTCTTCGAGCACTGGCTGGCGGTGCCCGAAACGCTGCGCCGCTACGCCCGCCATTACCGCACCGGCGAGCCCCTCCCCGAAGCGCTCCTCGAACGCCTCCTCGCCGCGCGCAACTTCAACCAGGGCTTCGCCACGGTCGAATACGCCGCCTGCGCGATGCTCGATCTCGACCTCCACGAGCGCCCCGACCCCAAGGGGCTCGACATCGCCCAGGTCGAACAGGAATTCCTCCAACGTATCGGCATGCCGCCGGAGATCGGCCTCCGGCACCGCCCCGGGCATTTCCAGCACCTCTTCGCCGGGAGCGGCTATGCCGCGGGCTATTACGCCTATCTGTGGGCCGAGGTGCTCGACGCCGACGGGTTCTCCGCCTTTAGCGAGGCCAACGACCCCTTCGACCCGGCGCTCGCCGCCCGCCTCAAGACGATCTACAGCGCCGGCGACACCGAAGACCCGATGACGCTCTACCGCGCCTTCCGCGGCCGCGAGCCGGAAATCGCCCCCCTCCTCGCCCAGCGCGGCCTCGCGTAGAGCCTCGCGGAGCCGCTGGTCGATGCCGCTGCCTCCCCGCTTTCACCCCGCGGTCGCCGCGTGGTTCGCGAAGAGCTTCGCCGCGCCGACCGAGGCGCAGGCCGAGGCCTGGCCGGCGATCAAGGCGGGCCGCCATGTCCTCATTGCGGCGCCGACCGGATCGGGGAAGACGCTGGCAGCCTTTCTCGCGGCAATCGACGGGCTGGTGCGCCAGGGCCTCGAAAGCGGGCTCCCGGACCAAACCCAAATCATCTACGTCTCGCCCCTGAAGGCGCTATCAAACGACATCCAGCGCAATCTCGAGCGCCCGCTCTGCGGCATCCGCGAGGAGTTGGCGCGGCTGGGTCTCCCGGACGTTGCGATCCGCACCTGGGTGCGCACCGGCGATACCCCCCCGGGCGAGCGCATCGCGATGCGCCGCTTGTCGCCGCACATCCTCGTCACCACGCCCGAATCGCTCTACATCCTGCTCGGCTCGGAATCCGGCCGGCAGATGCTGGCGCCGTCCCGCACGATCATCGTCGACGAGATCCACGCGGTCGCCTCCAACAAGCGGGGCTCGCATCTCGCCGTCTCGCTCGAGCGCCTCGACGCGCTGTGCGGCCGCCCGCTGTTGCGCATCGGCCTCTCGGCGACGCAAAAGCCGATCGAGCGGGTGGCCGAGTTCCTCGTCGGCGCCGGCGACCCAAACGATTGCACGATCATCGATACCGGCCATCGTCGGCGCCGCGACCTTGCTCTCGAACTGCCGTCCTCGCCCCTCGAATCGGTGATGTCGGGCGAAGTCTGGCAGGAGGTCTACGACCGCCTTGCCGAACTGACCCTCGCGCACCGCACCACCCTCATTTTCGTCAACACCCGCCGCATGGCCGAGCGGGCGACCCGCGAGCTCTCGACCCGGCTCGGCGACACGAACGTCGCCGCCCATCACGGCAGCCTCGCCAAGGAGCGCCGGCTCGATGCCGAGCAGCGGCTGAAGAACGGCGATCTCAAGGCGCTGGTGGCGACCGCCTCATTGGAACTCGGCATCGACATCGGCGACGTTGATCTCGTCTGCCAGCTCGGCTCGCCGCGCTCGATCGCCGCCTTTCTGCAACGGGTCGGCCGCTCGGGCCACGCTGTCGACGGCACCCCAAAGGGCCGCCTCTTCCCGCTGTCGCGCGACGAACTGGTCGAATGCGCCGCGCTCCTCGACAGCGTCCGCCGCGGCGAACTCGACCGCGTCACCATCCCCGACCGGCCGCGCGATGTGCTCGCGCAGCAGATCGTCGCCGAAGTCGCCGCTCAGGAATGGAGCGAGGACGCGCTTTACGCGCTGTTCTGCCGCGCCTGGCCGTATCGGGAATTGCCCCGCGAAGATTTCGCCGCCGCCGTCCAGATGCTGGCCGACGGCTACAGCACACGGCGCGGCCGGCGCGGCGCGCTCATCCATCACGACGCCGTAAATCGCGTGCTGCGGGGCCGGCGCGGCGCCCGGCTGACCGCGTTGACGTCGGGCGGCACGATCCCCGACACCGCCGACTACCAGGTCGTGCTCGAGCCGGAAAACCAGGTGATCGGCACGGTCAACGAGGATTTCGCGGTCGAGAGCCTGGCGGGCGACGTTTTCCAGCTCGGCAACACCGCCTACCGCATCCGTCGCGTCGAGCGCGGCACGATGCGGGTCGAGGACGCCCAGGGCCAGCCGCCCAACATCCCGTTCTGGCTCGGCGAAGCGCCCGGCCGCACCGACGAATTGTCGCAATCGGTCTCGCGCCTGCGCGCCGAATTCGCCGCCCGCCTGCAGAAACCTGAACCCTCGCCCCCCAAAGGGGGGAGAGGGAAGGGTGAGGGGGGCGGCTTCGACGATCGATTTTTTGCCCCCTCACCCCAACCCTCTCCCCTGCCAGGGGAGAGGGGGATTTGGGCTTGGTTGACACACGATATCGGCCTTG
>DASYZD010000317.1:0-7432 GCA_035946655.1 Allostellaceae bacterium
CGGCTTTGACTTGTCCATGAGGAAAGCCATCACATCCGGCACGATCAGATCCGTCTGCAGGCCGGTCGAGAAAGGGCTCCAATGCGTCGCGAACGGCACGCTCAACGAGCCCGGCGGGTTGCCGTCGATGCCGTCCGGGTAGAACGGCCGGGCGACGAGGCCGGCCGCGACCTCGGACCAGGCGGTGCCGTCGGAAAAGGCGCCGGGGCCGATCAGCTCCTGCGAGCGGGCGATATAATCGGCGAAGGTTCCGGTATCGGTGCTGGTCGTCGGGAGGGAGATCGCGCTGATCCGCGCAGCGGTGTCGGGACGCGAGAAGAACGTTGCGCTGCGCGCCTTCTGCCGCGACACGTCGGCGCCGAAGATCGGCGCATCCGGCGTGCGCGCCTCGGCCAGCACATTGCCGTCGCGATCGACGACGGTGACGGTTACCTGCGCGAAGCTGCCGAGCGGCTCGCGGATCGCCGCGCGCGCCATGAATGCGATGTTGAGCGCGCTGGTCACCAGCCCCTGCGCCTCGGCAGCAGTGATCATCTCACCGGCCGGGACGAGCCCGGCTCGCGGCTGATAGCGAACGCGGTGTTTGGCACCGACGAAGACGAAGGCGCGCTGGCTGGTGCCGGGGTAGAGCAGCGGCCCGAAGGTGCCGTCGGGCACGATGCCGGAGGCGCCGTCGGAACTGCCGTAGGTAGTGCCGGCGATCGCGGTATGGCCGGACAGGGTCCCCGGAAAAATGCCCGGGATCGGCGGCATCGGCGTGAAACTGCCGCTCGCCGACACCGAGGCCGCCAGATTGGCCGTGGTGGCGTCGGTGTAGCGCAGGGTCAGCCCGTTGATCGCGATGTTGTAGGCCTGGATCGACGCCGGCGCCGCGTAGCCGGTGACGCCGGCGATGGCGATCACCTCGTCGTTGTCGACATCGACGTCGAAGATGTTCGGATCGAAGGAGTAGACGTTCTTGGTGACGACGCCGATGCCGCCGGCCAGGATGCCGTTCTTGTAGACCGGCAGCCCGCCCGAATCGGCCGCCAGCCCGAGCGGCGCGGCATGCGGCCCGGGGCGGGTGCGGCCGGGCCCCACGGCCGCCGTCCTGATGAAATCGGAACACGCCAACTGGCTGAACTGGACGCCGAACAGCGGGCCGCCGGGGTTGAACTCGACGCCGGGGTCGAAATGCTCCTGGATGATCTGGTTGGCGGTGCGGGTCGTGAAGGCGTTGCCGTTCGACGAGAGATAGGCGCCGGTAATGGCTTTCGAGACCGCCGCCGCCGCGGCCGGCACCGCCGGCACCTCTAGATTTTCGAGCCCGCCGGTGATGCCGCGATCGGTTGTCGGTCGGACCGTCGTCGGGGCGCCGGCCATCTGCGTCAAGGTGAGGACGTTGCCGACGCGGTCGACGACGGCGATCGTCGCCGGGCTGCCGCGCGCGCTCGCTTCATTGATCGCCTGGAGCACGATCGTGTTGACGTCTGCCTCGCTCAAGCTTTGCGCTGAGCCCGCTCGGGCGGCGCCAAGTGAGATCGCCGCCGTGATCGCCAGGGTCCGGGCAAGCCTCCGCATGCGCATCCCCCCTCTCTCCCGCAGGCCCGATTCTAGCGCTTTGCCTTCTCCGGCGCTCTCGTCATCTTCGAGACACCGGCGGTCTCGCGCATCGGCCCGAGTTCGTGCCGGTGAAATACGTGGCACGAGACGCAAGTCGTTTCGGCTTTGAACGCAGCGCTCTCGGCGCCGTGACAGGTCGTGCACCGCTTAATGCCCGGGATCAGGAGGTTGGCGCTCGATTGCGATTGCCGTGCGGCATGGCAATCCTCGCAATCGAGCGCGCGATGGCTGGCATGGTCGAAACGCGCCATCGGCAGAAAGCGGATCAGCATCCGCACCGGCGCGACGCGGAACCGCCCGCGCCGCGGGTCGGCGAGGTGGCAATAGAAGCAGCCCTCTTTCGACTTGAAGATGACCGCCAGCGCCGCCTCCGTCTTCTGCGCGACCCAGGCGCGCGGCGCCGCCGGCATTGGGGTAGAAGTCGAGGCATTTCCCGGCAGCCGGCGCTCGATTTCTTGCCGAACCGCCGCCGCCGGCACCCCGTGCTCGACGACCTGCGCCGCATAGAAGCCCTCGACGGCGCCGGCGACGGCCCTGTCGTCGCCGTGCGGCCCCTGCTTCCACGGCAGGTCGATGTCGAACCGCAGCTTGTGGCAGCTCTGACACTGGCCCTTGAAGGTGATCGGCAGGAAGCCCTGGCCGCTCGGCTCCGCGACATGGCATTGCGAGCACACCATCGGCTTGATGCCGAGCGCCGGAAAGCCGCGCCGCCGCAGATGCGCCTTGTGGGAGAAGACGAGGTCGGGATGGTCCGCCGGCTTCGGCATGCGGTCGAGCGTGACTTTGGCGAGAGTCGGCCCCGAGGGGTCGGCGACGACGGTGGCGCGGAATTGCGGGTGCCCGTCGGGGAAGGCGGTGCCGTCGAGGATCCCGGCCGCCGGCGCCTTCTGCGCCAGCGAGCGGTGGCACTTGACGCACAGCGCCCCCTCGCGGAGCACCAGGCTATCGAGGCCGCGATGCTCGATGTGGCAGTCGGCGCAGCGCCGGTTCTGCAGATCGGCGTGCAAGGCGGCGGTCCCGGCGGCCTGCGTCGCTGGAACATGGGCGCCGATCCCTTTGTGGCAGCCGAGGCAGGCCGAATCCCGTACCGCGGTGAACGGCACCCGATGGCAGGTGGCGCACTGATTGGCAAAATAGCGGTGCGCGTTGGACAGTTGGCCGGGGTTCCACGCGGCCCGGAACGCGCCGCCGGTGCCGCCGGCGGCCGAAACCGCGGTCGGCGCCGTCACCCGCCCGCTCTCCTCGTAAGCGAGGATCGGCGCAACGAGCGCGGCGGCAATCAGCACCAGGAACAGCACCCAGGACGGGCGGCGCTTACTCAGATGCGTTGCTTCGAGCCCGATGGAGCTGTGCTCGACGATGCGTTGCAGCGAATCGCCGATCGGCCGCGCGAGTTCGACCGAGAACGCCACGTCGAGCCCCGCGGGCGGCTCGTGCAGCAGGATCCGATACGGGCCGATGCCGATCTCGTCGCCAATGCGCACGAGCGCGCCCTGCGTCGGCTGGCCGTTTATGCGCAGCGGCAGGTCGCCCGATTTCTCGATGAAGAGGCCGTCCTGACCCTGGTAGAGAACGGCTGCCGACAGCGGCACCCGGATGTCGGGCAGGGGAACCTCGTTGTTAGTGCCGCGGCCGAAGCGCAGGCGCTCCGTCGTGACGCGCCCGGAGCGGCGTATCGCCGCGGTGCCGCGCTGGGTCAGAAAAGTGATCTCAGCTTGCATCGATCGCGCCGGGGCGGCCCGCCGCTCGAAGTCCGGGCCGGATTCACCACAAGTAGAACACGGCGATGACGTGCGCCAACAGCGCCGCGACCAGCGCAAACGACAGCGGCACGTGAATGTAGAGCCAGACCTCCATCATTGCCTTGTAGGTCACGTCGCGGCGCGCGCGCGCCAGCAACAGCGCCTTTTCTTCGAGCAGCATACGCAACTGGCGCGTCGCCCGAACTTGCTCGGGCGAGACGCTGACACTGACCCGGTCGAGCCAGTCGAGCCCGGCGAGCGCAGCGGCGGTGCGGCAGCCGGGATACTGGCCGGAGAGCTGCTCCCACAGCGAACCGCCGACCTGCGTCGTCGCGACCGAACGCTCGACGAGCGCCGCCGTCGCGTCGTCAACGCCGAGCGCGGCGCTGCGCAGCTCGTCGTCGAGGCTGGCGATCCGGCCGAGCATGCCTCGCAAGGTGAGGCCGCGGCGATTCTCGGTCATCCGCTGCGGATATCGCCCATAGGTGTAGACGCCGAACATGCCGGTGGCAATGACGAGGCACATCAGCACATAGGCGACGGTATGAACGTTCCGGCCGAAATGAAAGCCGGTGTGCAACGTCGCGATGACGATCAGAGCGAGACCGAGATAGACGTGCGCCGACAGCCACGCGACCAGCTTCGCCTCGGGCTTCAGGTAGGAGCGCTTGCGGTAGCCGAACCAGGTCAGCCATAAGATGATCAGCGCCGCGACGGTGCCGAGAACGTATCCCGCCCAGGTGCCGCCATAACGGCCGCCATAGGGCGCGTCGACGATATAGAGGGCGAGCGACACCGCGATCGCCGCGACCGCGATCTTCAGGAAGCGAAAGCGCTTGTAGACGAGGAACGATTCGTGCCGGTCGGTCCGCGCCGCGGCAGCGCCCGCGTGGTCGCTGATGCTCATGCGCCGGCGTCGCGGATCACGTCGATGAACCGTTCGGGGGCGACGCGGATCGCCGCGCCCGTCGGGCAGGCGCGTACGCAGGCCGGTCCCTCCTCGATGCCCTTACACATGTCGCATTTGACCGCGTGCTTTCCGCCGGTGCGCTGAGCCAGCGCCTCTGGCGAGCGGTCCTCGCCGGGGCCATGGCCGCTCCCCCAGAACAGCCAACTGAGCAGCCCCGGTTTTTCGGGGGCCAGCGCCGCCATCTGAATGACCCCATAGGGGCAATTTCGCTCGCAGTTGCCGCAGCCGATGCAATTGTCGCCGATATAAACTTCGCCGTTTGGGGCGCGGTGGATCGCGTCCGGCGGGCAGTCCTTCATGCAATGCGGATGCTCGCAATGGCGGCACGAGGTGGGCACGTGCAGCGTCGCGTAGGTCGGCCCGGCCTCGCGGTCGAGGCGGCTGACTCCGTTATGGGTCTCGGCGCACGCCTTCTCGCAATTGTCGCAGCGCACGCACAGGGATTCGTCGATCAGCAATACATCCGTCGCTTCGCCGACCCCCTGCCGCATCAGGAAACCGATCACGTCGCCGTGCCCCTGGCCCAATATCAGCCGCTGGCGCAGGGCGAGGCGCTGCTGCAGATGCCGCTCGACCTCGCGCCGCAGATCGGGTGCGCGCTCGAGGAGCGCGCGGAAGGGGGCGCTGTCGATCCGGATCGCCTCGGTGGCGACCGCCGCCTTGACCGTGGCGCTGCGCGGCGCGCCCATCAACAGCGCCATCTCGCCGACGTAATTGCCGGCCGGAACGTAGTCTCTGACGATGTCCTGGCCGCCGACGCGATACGAAATCGTCACCGAACCGGTACGGATGAAGTAAACCGAGTCGTCGCGCGCGCCGGCCTCGATGAGGGTGTCGTTCTGCTTGAACTCGATCACCTCGGCGGTGCCTACGACATCAGCGAGCAGCGCGTCTTCCACATTGGGGGCGAAGAACACCTTCAGATAGCGGCCGATGGCGGCGTCGTCGATGACCCGCTTGACCTCGGGCACGGAGCGCACGAGGCGCACCATCGTGTTGCGATCGACCTCGAGAAGGAGCGAGGGAGCGGTCGCGATGACGGTGCGGGTGCGTCGGCGTCCCATCAGCAACGCCAACTCGCCAAAGAACTTGCCCGGGCCCAACCGGACCAACTCCTCCGGTCTGGCGATGTTGGGCCGGATGCCGACCTCGCCTTCGAGCACCGAATAGACGGAATTGGCGTATTCGCCGCGCTCGATGACGATCTCGTCCTTGGCTTTGCTATGCAATTCCGCATGGATCAGGATCTCGCGGATCTGCAATGGCGTCAGCGAGGCGAACAGCGGCAGCTCGCGCACCGTGGCGACTAGGTCCGAGACGGAACGGGACATCGCGACACGGTCGAGCTTTGCCTGGATCAGGGGCTCGTCGGCGGGCGGGATGCGGTTGCCGCGAACGTATTCGACGACTTCGTAGCCCTGGTTGAGACAGTGCTTGATCAGCGGGTAGCCGGCGAGCGCGCCGATGATGTAGAGGCCCGGAACCTGCGACTCGTAGGTGTCCGAGACCTCGGGGAACGCGACCGGATTGTCGCTGGGGAATTGGATGCCGCAGGATTCGACGAATCTGCGCGGCGGCGCCGCGCCTATGCGCGCGATGATGCGATCGCATTTGAGCCGCGTCTCGCCGTCCTTGGTGTCGAGCACGAGGCCCCCCGGCTCGATCCGGTTCACCTTGGCGTCGGTGACGTGCTGGATCTGGCCGCGCTTGATCGCTGCCTCGATCAGGTCCGCATTGGCCCGTTTGGCGCGCGGAAAGTCGGTGCCGGTGTTGACAACCGAGACGAGGTTGTTGGCGGCGAGCGCGAGCGCGTTCTCGATGCCGGCGTCGCCGACGCCGATGATGGAGATCTCCTCGCCGCTGTATTCGTCGGGATCGTCGAGCTGGTACTGGACAAAAGGCAGTTCGGCGCCGGGGATCGTCAGCTTGTTGAGGTTGCCCTGCACCCCGATCGCCAGGATCACGACCTCGGCGGTGAGCTTGTTGCCGCCGCCGAGGCTCAGCACGAAGCCGCCCTCCTCGCGCGCGATCGCGGTCACCTCGGTATCGAGCCGGACATTGATCTTGGCCGCATCGACCCCTCGCGTCCACGCCTCGATCACCTCCTCCCGGGAGGATTCGCCGAACGCGAGATCGCTGCGCAGCGGCAGGATCTCGGGGGTCGCCATCACGTGCTTGCGCTTCTGGTACTTGAAAATCGTGTCGCTCAGGTGGGGGGCGCGCTCGAGCAGGATATGGCTCTCGCCCAGCTGCGCCGCCCGCGCCGCCGCGCTCATCCCGGCGGGCCCCGAGCCGACGATGGCCATGCGGTAATCTGCGCTCACCTGCCCTGCCTCCGCCTTCTTGGCACGGGAGACGAATGACAAAATGTATCAAGCAGGCGGCGGCGGCGATAGCACGGAAGTCCAGCTTGATCATCCGAGCGAAGACGTCGGTCGCAATCTAATGGAAGGGGGCGAGGATCGCCGGTACCGGCCGCGCACGACGAGCGGCTTCACGATCTCGCCGCCGCCCGGCCGCGAAACGTTCGCCGAATCAAGCAAGGGCCCGGGCTAGTCCTCGACCTTCTCGGCCTCCTCGTCGGCAACCGCCTCCTCGATCGCCGGCTTTTTGCCGCGCTGGCTGCGGGCGATCGCGCGGTCGAGTTCTTCCAGCGTGCACAGGCCGAGCCCGACGGGATGGCGCGGCTTGATGTTGGGGCTGTTCCAATGAGTGCGGTCGCGCACCGCCGCGATCGTCGGCTTGGTCGTGCCGATCAGCTTCGAGATCTGCGCATCCGACAGTTCGGGGTGGCTCTTCAGGAGGTAGGCGATGGCGTCGGGCTTGTCCTGCCGCTTGGCGACCGGCGTGTAGCGCGGGCCCTTGTGCTTGACGAGTTGCGGCGGGATCGCCTGCGGCGACAGCTTGAGGCGCGCGTTCGGATCGGCCTGGCAGCGCGCGATCTCATCGGCCGTCGTCTGGCCGTTCGCCACCGGGTCGAGGCCCTGCATCTGGCTTGCGACCTCGCCGTCGGCGATGGCCTGGATCTCGAGCGGATGCAGCCCGCAGAATTCAGCGATCTGCTCGAACGTGAGCGCGGTGTTTTCGACCAGCCACACGGCGGTCGCCTTGGGCATCA
>DASYZD010000318.1:0-2300 GCA_035946655.1 Allostellaceae bacterium
TCATCCATCCGCGCGCTTTGCTCGACTTCGTGGGTTCGCAGTTCGGCGTCATCGGGCCGTTGTTTTTCGCCGCGCTCATCGCGATCGTCGTACAACCCCGCGCCCTCAGGGACTCGCGCGCCCGGCTCCTTGCCGCTTTTGCCTTGCCGGCTCTGGCGATGATGCTCACGCTCAGCCTCTTGTCGCGCGCCGAGCCCAATTGGGCCGCACCGGCCTATGTCTCGGCAATTGTGCTGGTCGTTGCCTGGGCGCTCGGTCGCGGATGGCGAAATTTGATTGTGACGTCGATCACGCTCAACCTGACGGCGGCAGTCGCGCTTTTCGGCGCGGTCGACGCACTCGCCGCGATCGGGGTTGCGGTGCCTGCCAAATACGATCCGCTGCACCGCCTGCGCGGCTGGCACGAGCTTGGACAGCGCGTTGCCGGCCTGCTCGCTGCGCATCCGAGCCTGACCCTCCTGGCCGATGATCGCGAGCTTCTGGCGGCCTTGATCTACAACGTTCGGCCCCACCCGTTCGGGGCGGTCGAATGGAACCCGATCCCCGGGATCACCGACCAGTGGCGCCTCGTAAACAACATCGGCAACCATCAGGGCGAAGATTTCCTGGCCGTCACCGTGCATAACCTCGCCGACCAGATGCGCCCCGATTTTTCCGAGTTGACGCCGCTCACCACGATCGCGACGAAATCGGGCCCGGGCGGCGGGGCCGTCTATACCGTCTACATCGCGCGCGGGTTCCGCGGCGACGGGCGGCAGCACCGCTAAACTTCACGGTTGCAGCCGGTAGCCGCCGGGGTCGGTCACCAGGATCTCGGCATGGGCCGGATCGCGCTCGATCTTCTGGCGCAGGCGATAGACGTGCGTCTCCAGCGTATGCGTCGTCACCCCGGCATTATAGCCCCATACCTCGCCCAGGAGCGTGTCGCGGCCGATTGTCCGGCCGGCGCGGTAGAGGAATTTGAGGATCGCGGCTTCCTTCTCGGTGAGGCGCACCTTCTTCTTCCCGCTGGTATCGGTCAACAGCTTGGCGCTTGGCCGGAAGGTGTAGGGGCCGATCGTCAGCACCGCATCGTCATTGAGCTCGCTCTGGCGCAGATGGGCGCGCAGCCGCGCCAGGAGTACGCTCAACCGAAACGGCTTGGTCACATAATCGTTGGCGCCGGAATCGAGGCCGAGCACGGTGTCGGCCTCGCTGTCGGCCGCCGTCAGCATCACAATCGGAACCGTGATCCCGGCGCGACGCATCTCCCGACACAGATCGTGCCCGTTCATGTCGGGCAATCCGACATCAAGGAGAACCGCGTCGAACCGCTCGCGTCGCATTATCCCGAGAGCCGCGGCGGCGCTGTCGCATTCCAGGCTGGTAAACTCGGCGTGCAGCTCGAGCTGCTCGGCCAGCGACTGGCGCAGCGCCGCGTCATCATCGACGATCAGGATCCTGCGAAGAGAGCGCATGCCGCTACCGGCCACCGATTGGGTCAGATGCGCTCGCCTGCGCATAGCCGCCGCCCCATTATCAGCGCCGCCGGCGGATTTCATCCCCGGATCGTCACGCGGCGGCGGGTGGCGGGCTGGAGTTGCGGGCGGCCCGCGCCCCGTTATTTCGCGGTCGGCGGCGCCTGATCGGGTGATATTTGGGTAATCGGCGGCAGGTTATCGACCACCGCCTCGGTCACCAGAAAGGTCATATCCAGCACGGCCAAGCCGATCGCCACGACGACGAGCAACACGTTGAGATCGCCCGCGACGCGGTCGATGCGGGCGAGCGACCCCTTGATCGAGAGGCGTTTCTGCGGTGACAGAGGCTTCATCATGCTACGGCTTTCCGGTACCGGTCCTATACGCGGTCGGATAGATAGGCAACGATGTTGCGCCGCACAATCAACGCCGAGACAGGACAGCCATGCATACCTTTTCTGCATGGCGGCCCCGGAAAAGATCGAGGGTCTCTGTCGGCCGGCTGCACGGCGTGTTGGCGTCAACGCCGGCCGTTAATGCGCTTCGTCCCAGCTCCTGGCCGAGCCGGTTTCGACGACGAGCGGGACCGATAGTTCAAGGCGCGGTGCGCAGGCGCCTTCCATCACTTCCTTGACGAGGCGAGCGGTCGCCTCGACCTCGTCTTCGGCCACCTCAAACAGCAATTCGTCGTGCACCTGGAGGAGCATACGCGCGCGCAAGCCGGCCTTCTCCAATGCCGCCGGCAATCGCCCCATCGCGCGCTTGATGATGTCGGCGGCCGAGCCTTGCAACGGTGCATTGATCGCCTGCCGCTCGGCCCCGGCGCGGCGCATCGGGTTG
>DASYZD010000319.1:0-7911 GCA_035946655.1 Allostellaceae bacterium
CGACGCGGTCGAACTGATCGAGCTCGGTGACGCCGAGGGCGATGCGGGGATCGTCGCCGAAGCCGAGGCGGGCCTGGAACAGCTGCGCGCGGAGGCCGAGCGCCGCGAGGTCGAAAGCCTCCTCTCGGGCGAAGCCGACGGCAACGACTGCTACCTCGAAATCCATGCCGGCGCCGGCGGCACCGAGGCCCAGGATTGGGCCGAGATGTTGCTGCGCATGTATGTGCGCTGGGCTGAGCAGCACGACTACAAGGTGGAATGGCTCGAAGAGAGCGCGGGCGATGTCGCCGGGATCAAATCGGCGACCGTCAGGGTCTCCGGAACCGACGCCTATGGCTGGCTGAAGACCGAAAGCGGCGTCCATCGCCTGGTGCGCATCTCGCCCTTCGATTCCGCGGCGCGGCGCCATACCAGCTTCGCTTCCGCCTGGGTCTACCCGGTGATCGACGAAAAGATCGAGGTTGAGATCCTAGACAAGGAGCTGCGCATCGACACCTATCGCTCCTCGGGCGCCGGCGGCCAGCACGTCAACAAGACCGACAGCGCGGTCCGCATCACCCATCTGCCGAGCGGTATCGTCGTCCAATGCCAGAGCGAGCGCTCGCAGCACCAGAACCGGGCGCATGCCTTCGCGATGCTTCGCGCGCGGCTCTACGAAGCTGAACTGCAAAAGCGCGAGGCGGCGACCGATGCGATGAACGCCACCAAGACCGATATCGGCTGGGGCCACCAGATCCGCTCCTACGTGCTGCAGCCTTACCAGATGGTCAAGGATCTGCGCACCGGGGTCGAAACCGGCAATCCCGCCGCCATCCTCGACGGCGACCTCGACCGCTTCCTCGCCGCCGCGCTCGCCCAGCGCATCGAAGGCGCCGACGCGATCGCCGGCGGCGGCTAAATCGAGCCTAAATCAACGGCTGCATGACCAACCGTGCGTCCTTCGAGGCGGCGCTTCCCGCCCCCTGAGGATGACGGCAAACCTCCGATGGCATTCCGCAAAAACGTCATCCTGAGGAGCCCGCATTGCGGGCGTCTCGAACGACGCAGGTGCTGATCCAGCGCGAAATCACTGCGCGAGAAATCCGCCATCGACGGGGAGCGTGTGTCCGGTGATCATCGACGCGGCGGGGCTGGCCAGGAAGAGGATCGCGAGGGCGACCTCCTCGGGGGTGGCGAGGCGGCGCATCAGGGTCAATTCGGCGATCCGCTCCATGACCCCCGGGCGATCGAGGACGGCGGCGGTCAGGTCGGTGCGCACCCAGGTCGGCGCCACCGCGTTGACGCGAATGCCGGACAACGCCCATTCGACCGCGAGTGCCCGCGTCATGTTGACGACGGCGCCCTTGGTCGCCTGATAGGACACGTTGGGATAGATCCCGCCGCCGGAAAACCCCATGATCGAGGCGAGGTTGACGACCGCGCCGCCGCCGCGGCTGATCATGCTGCGGGCCGCAATCCGCGAACACAAAAAGACGCCGGTCAGATTGACCGCGACAACCTTGTCCCAGTCGGCCATCGGGTGATCGACCGCCGCATGGCGCAGACCGATGCCGGCGCTGTTGACGAGGATGTCGACCCCGCCGTGACGCTCGATGATCGCGGCGAAGACCCGCTCGAGCGCTGCCTCCTCGGTCACATCGGCAGCGTGCGCCGACACCCTATTTCCGATTGCCCGGGCGGTCGCCTCGGCTGTCCCCCTGTCGCGGTCGAGGATCGCGACGCTCGCCCCCGCCCCGGTCAGGGCGGCCACCGTGGCGCGACCGATCCCGCGCGCGCCGCCGGTAACGACGGCGATCTTGCCATCGAGGCGCAGCGCATCGAGCGGATTGGCGGCGGAATTCATGGCGCATCTCCCTCGGCGAGGCGGACCCAGGCGGATTGCCGTCATTCCCGATATCAGAAAGCGGCGCGGCGTGCTAATCCCGCGAGGTTCGCGAGCGGGCGGTCCGCCCCCGGCTTGACATCCGCTCAGCCCTGCCGAGATTGCTGCGCTATGCCCCTCGTCCTCTACAATTCGCTGACCCGCCGCAAGGAACCGTTCGTCCCGATCGACGACAAGAATGTCCGCATGTATGTCTGCGGCCCGACGGTCTACGACCTCGCGCATGTCGGCAATGCCCGCGCGGTCGTGGCCTTCGACCTCCTCTACCGCGTGCTGCGCCACCAATACGGCGCGGAACACGTGCGCTACGTGCGCAACATCACCGATATCGAGGATAAGATCATCGCCGCGGCGCGCGACAGTGGCGAGGCGATCGACGCGCTGACCGCGCGCACCACCCGGATCTTCCACGACGACATGGAAGCGCTCGGCAATCTGCCGCCCGATATCGAGCCGCGCGCCACCCAATACATCCCGCAGATGATCGCGATGATCGAGCGGCTGATCGGTTCGGGCCACGCTTATGCGGCCGAGGGGCACGCCCTCTTCCGCGTCGCCTCCTACAAGAAATACGGCGCGCTGTCGCGGCGCAGCCGGGCCGATCTGATCGCCGGCGCCCGGGTCGAAATCGCGCCCTACAAGGAGGACCCCGGCGATTTCGTACTGTGGAAACCCTCAAGCCCGGACCAGCCCGGCTGGGACAGCCCCTGGGGCCGCGGCCGGCCGGGCTGGCACATCGAATGCTCGGCGATGAGCGAGCACACGCTGGGCGAGACCTTCGATATTCATGGCGGCGGCCTCGACCTGATCTTTCCGCACCACGAGAACGAGATCGCCCAGAGTGTGTGCGCCCACGAGGGCCACCCCTTTACTCGCTATTGGCTGCACAACGGCATGCTGACCGTCGCCGGCGCCAAGATGGCAAAGTCCGAGGGCAATTTCGTCACCGTCCGCGACGCGCTCGCGGCGACAGATGGCGAGGTAATCCGCCTGGCGCTCCTGATGACGCATTACCGCGATCCGCTCGACTGGACCGAGGATCGTTTGCATCAAGCCAAACAAACCCTCAACGGCTTCTATGGTGCGCTAACGGTGGAGACCGACGGGAAAATAGCATCGGATGTCGTACAAACTTCGATGAAAAGAGTAATCGATGCGCTCGACGATGACCTGAACCTGCCACTCGCGCTCGCGGAGCTGCACAAGGCGGAAGGTATAATTAACTTCCATGCGAGTGCTACTTATCAGGAGGTCCTTCGAGTCGGTGGTCAATTAATCGGAATTTTGAAATCCGACCCCTCGGAATGGCGACAGCGGGGCGTCGCCACGCCACCTGGATACATCGCACAGCGCATCGCGGCGCGAGCTGAAGCCCGCAAGAATCGGCAATTTGCGGACGCCGACCGCATCCGCGACGAGCTTGCCGCGGAGGGCATCGTCCTCGAAGACAAGCCGGACGGTACTACCGAGTGGCGGCGGGCGTGATTGGCAAAAAAGCCCCCTCTCCCCCACCGGGGAAGAGGGTTGGGATGAGGGGGCGAATTAGCGGCCGCTCGCCGTTTTTGCCCTCACCCTCCCAGCGCTCCGCGCCGCGCCCCTCCCTCTCCCGCAGTGCGGGAGAGGGGCTTTAAGATGGCCGGCACCGATCATAGCCGCGCATCGGCCTCCGGCGGGCCGGCGATCATCCTTGTGGAGCCGCAGCTTGGCGAAAATATCGGGACCGCGGCGCGAGCGATGCTGAATTGCGGGCTCGGCGATCTGCGCCTGGTGCGGCCGCGCGACGGCTGGCCGTCGGAGCGGGCGGTGGCGGCGGCGAGCGGCGCCGATTCGGTGCTCGAGCAGGTGCGGCTCTACCCAAACCTCGAAGCGGCGATCGGCGATCTCGCCCATGTCTATGCGGCGACCGCGCGCGACCGCTACATGGTGAAGCGGGAAGTGACGCCGCGCGCCGCCGCTGCGGAGATGAAGGGGTTTCTTGCCGCCGGCGAACCCTGCGGCGTCCTCTTCGGGCCGGAGCGCACGGGCCTTGTCAACGACCAGATCGCGCTCGCCGATACGGTCCTCACGGTGCCGCTCAACCCGGCGTTCTCGTCGCTCAACCTCGCCCAGGCGGTGTTGCTGATCGGCTACGAATGGTTCACCGCGCACACCGAGCCCACCTCCGAGATGATGCACACCGGGCACAGCCGGCCGGCCAACAAGGCTGAGCTTGTGCGCTTTTTCGAGCACTTCGAGGAGGCGCTCGTCGTCAGCGGCTTCCTGCGCCACCCTGACAAGCGCCCGAGCATGATTCGCAATCTGCGTAACCTGTTTCAGCGCGCCCATTGCACCGAGCAGGAGCTGCGCACCCTGCACGGCGTCATCACCGCCTTCCTCGGCCCCAGAAAGCGCGGCGGAGGCGCAGGGCAATAGCGCCCTCCGGTACCGGGGTCGCATCCTCATCATCAACAATTCTCAGGAGGCCGCGCGGCCGGTACAATCGCGCCATGCGCGTTCTCTATCACCTCACCTTGTCGCCGTTCGCGCGCAAATTGCGCATCGTCCTCGCCGAAAAGAACCTCGAATTCACCCTGAAGCTGGAAAAGGTGTGGGAACGGCGGCCCGAATTCCTCGCCCTCAACCCGGCCGGCGAAGTGCCCGTGCTGATCGAAACGGACGGCACCGTGCTCGCCGGCACCGAGGCGATTGTCGAATATCTCGACGAAGCCTATCGCGAGAAGCTCCTGATCGGCATCAACCCGGTCGACCGCGCCGAGGTGCGCCGCCTCACCGCCTGGTTCGACATCAAGATGAACTTCGAGGTCACCGAAAATCTGCTCGGCCAGAAAATGATGCGGCGCTATCAGGGCAGTGGCACCCCGGACTCGCAGGCGATTCGCGCCGGGCACGCCAATCTGCCCTATCACCTCGATTACATCGGCTACCTGGTGGAGCGGCGGCGCTGGCTGGCGGGCGACCATTTCTCGGTCGCCGACATCAGCGCGGCGGCGCATCTCTCGAGCCTGGATTATCTGGGCGATGTGCCCTGGGAGGCGCACCCGGCGGCCAAAGAATGGTACGCAAGGATCAAGTCGCGCCCGAGCTTTCGCTCGATCCTCGCCGATCACGTGCCCGGCGCGCCGCCGCCCAAGCACTACGCCGATCTCGATTTCTAGGCGCCCGGAAACTCAGCCGCCTCACGGCTCGATCATCGGCCGCTTTGCCGCGAGTTCGTCGGCCGTGAGGATCCCGGCATCGTGCAGCTCTTCCAGCATGCGCAGGTGAATGCGCCGGCCCGGCCCGGCGACCGCCAGGACACCGCCGAAGCGCAGCTCGACCGGCATCGTTCCCTGCTGCAACAACAGGAACGCGAAACCCAGTGCCCCCGCGGCCAACAGGAACAGCACCCCCTGATAGGGATAGCCGGTGACGAGATCGCCAAGCGCACACAGAACGAACAGCACCGCAACCGTCGCGGCAACTTCCTTGGCCGTCACGATGGTCGCCAGATTGCGACCGATCAGGCAATAGATGCCAATGGCGACGGCGAGCACCAGCACTGCGGCGACGATATTACCAGGACCGGCGAGGGCGCGGACGATCGCGGCAACGACCGTGATCCCGATCGCCGCGACGACCGCATAAGTCAGGCTTTCCGGCATGCTCGGCATTGCGATCCGCATCGAGATCTCCTCCTCGCGTCGCGCGAAAATACCGCACCCGCGCGCTAGGATGCGACAGGATCTTGGGCGCTCAGCGGGCGCCGCCGCTCCTGGTCTGCGGCGGCCCGTCGGCTTTCTTGTCGAGGTGCTCGATATTCGCCTGGGCGGCGGCTTCCGCCGGGCTGCCGGGAGCCAGGGTCGCCACCCGCACCCAATCCCGCCGCGCGCCATCGATGTCGCCGCCGAGCCGGCGGATGTCGCCGCGCTCCAGGAGGGCAGGCACCGAATCGGGAGCCAGTGTCAACGCCTTGCTGATGTCGGCCAGCGCCAGATCGAGCCGACCCTCCTGGCGATAGGCCGAGGCGCGGTAGATCAGCGCGTCGATGCGGGCGGGATCGGCCTTGAGCACGGCGTCGAGATCGGCGATCGCCTTGTCGAACCAGCCGGCGCTGCCCGCCGCCTCGGCGCGATCGATCAGCAGATCGGTGTCGCCAGGGCGCAGCCGCAGAGCGGCGCCGTCCGTCGCATGGGCGCGCGCCGGATCACCGGCGAGGAGCCAAGCCTGCGCGGCCTGGCCGAGCACATCGGCGCGCAGCGACGGGGGTGCGTGAAGCATCGCTTCCGCCAGCTTTTCGAGGCGCAGCGCCCCCTCCTTGTATTGTTTGAGCCCGATCAGTGCGACGGCGAAACAGTGATCGGCCGGGTGGGCGCCGCCGCGATCATGCCAGTGCTCGGCAAGGTCGCGCGCGGCGGCGGGATCCTCCTTGGCGAGCTTCATGCAATGTTCGTAGGTCGCCGCGTCGGCATCCTCCGAGCGCGGCACCTGCCGCGGCTCCGGGCGCTGCGGCGCCGTCAATATCGACGGCAGCGGCGGTCCGGCCGGCTCGGCCAGTTCAGCGGCGAACGCCACGCCCGGAATGACGAGGATGGATGACAAAAGAACGATGCGCAGAAGAGTCACGCGGTCCACACGGCAAAGTTCGCGCCGGTAGTCTAGCACCGAGCTGGCAGGGCCGAGTCGACTCAAGCGCGATTTCCTCTACGATGCGCCGCGTGTGGGGCCGCTGATCGGGTGCGCATTCCATTGGCTTTTGAAGAGCTGCGCCGTCCCGTCAGCGCTGCCCCCACCCTTCCCTCTCCGGCAATCCCCGGGCCGGGCCCGGGGCGGGACGGGCTCGGAAGGGGGCGGTTCGACAACATCTCGCGCGCCTTTGCGCAACGCAACTACCGCATCTACGCGATCGGCAACGGCCTGTCGTTGATCGGCTGGTGGCTGCAGCGGGTCGCGGTCGGCTGGCTCGCCTGGACACTGACCCATTCCGGGACCTGGCTCGGGCTCGTTTCGCTCGCCGATTTTCTCCCCGTCCTGTTTTTGAGCCCGTTCGCCGGGGTTCTGGCCGACCGGCGCGACCGGGTGTGGATCATCCGCATCACCCAATTGTGCGGGTGCGCGCAGGCGAGCCTATTGGCAATTCTCGTCGCGACCGGTTGGATCACGGTCGAACTATTGTTCACCTTGGTGCTGCTGCTCGGGATCGCCAGCGCGCTCGCGCAACCCTCGCGCCTGGCGCTGATCCCGACCCTGGTCGATCGCGCCTCCTTGCCCTCGGCCCTGGCGATCAACTCGGTGATCTTCAACCTCGCCCGTTTCGTCGGACCGGCGGTCGCCGGTGTCCTCATCGCCAACGTCAGCATCGCCGCCGCCTTCGCCGCCAACGCGGTCAGCTACATCGCGTTCCAGATCTCGCTGGCGCGACTGCGCGACCTCCCGCCGCGGCCGGTCGTCGAGCGGCAAAACGCGATCTCCGCCTCGATCGAGGCCTATGCCTACGCCAGCCGCCACCCGGGGATCGGGCCGATGCTGCTGCTCTTCGTGGTGACGACGATCGGCACCCGCGGCTTCATCGAGCTGTTTCCCGGCTTTGCCGACAGCGTTTTCGCACGCGGCCCGCAAGGCCTTTCGATGCTGACCTCGACGGTCGGGCTGGGTGCGATCTGCGGCGGCGCCTGGATGGTGCTGCGCCCGGCGATCACCGGCCTCGCCGCCGTCGTTCTCTGGCATACCTTACTGATGTCGCTGGCGATCCTGGCTTTTACCGCGACCGATCGGTTCTATGTCGCGCTGCCCTGCGTCTTCGTTGCCGGCGCGGCGATGACGATCACCGGGACCGGCGCGCAGACGCTGATCCAGGCCGCGGTCGAGCCGCGCCTCAGGGGCCGCGTCATGGCGCTCTACGGCATGATCTTCCGCGCCGGTCCGGCGCTCGGCACGGTGTTGATCGGCCTGCTGAGCGCGCGGCTCGGGCTGCGTCTGGCGCTCGCCGGCGGCGCCATGGTGTCGTGCGGGTTCTGGCTGCTGACGCGGCTCTACCACAAGCCGATCGCCGC
>DASYZD010000320.1:0-8431 GCA_035946655.1 Allostellaceae bacterium
TGATGTTCTGGACCGTCTCCTTGCCGAGGAAATGATCCATCCGGTAGATCTGCGACTCCGCCACCACCTTGAGAAGCTGGGCATCGAGCGCGCGCGCCGAGGCGAGATCTCTGCCGAACGGCTTCTCGATGATGATCCGCCGCCAATATCCGTCTTTTTCCGCGGTCAGGCCGACTTCGGCGAGCCGCTCGACGATCGACCCGAACAGCGAACTCGCCACGGCGAGATAAAAGATCACGTTGCCGCCGGTACCGTACTCCTGCTCCACCCGTTCCAGCTCGCGGGCGAGGCGGCTATAGATCTCGGGGCTGGTCGCGTCGCCGTCGATATGGCTCATTCGCGAGCCGATGAGATCCCAGCTGTCGGCGTCGAACTCCTCGGCGACCGAACCGGCCGCGGTGTCCGAGACAAAGCTGCGTACCCCCTCGGTGAGGTTTGCGCGGAAATCCTCCTCCGACCATGCCGAACGGTCGATGCCGATTACCGCAAACTTTTCCGACAGCCGCCGCGCCCGGGCGAGATTGTAGAGGCCGGGCATCAGGAGGCGCTTGGTCAGGTCGCCGCTGGCGCCAAAAATCACCATCGCGCAGGGCGGTGCCCGATGCCCGCGCCCGCGCCGGCCCGCCGGCGAATCTTGCGCGCTGTCCACCGGCTTCAGCCTTTTGGCGGCTCCTGGTGTCCGCCGAACTGTTTGCGCATCGCCGACAGGATCTTTTCCGCAAACGTGTGGTCCTGGCGCGAGCGGAACCGCGTATAGAGCGCCGCCGTCAGCACATCGGCCGGCACCGCCTCTTCGATCGCCGCCTGTATCGTCCAGCGTCCCTCGCCCGAATCCTCGACATAGCCCGAGAATTCGCTGAGCTCGACATCTTCGGCGAGCGCGATCGCGGTGAGATCAAGGAGCCACGACGACACCACGCTGCCGCGCCGCCACACTTCGGCGATGTCGGCGAGGTCGAGCTTATAGCGCCGGTTTTCCGGCACCGCCGGCGAATTGACGTTGCGCAGGATGTCGAACCCCTCGGCGTAGGCCTGCATCAGCCCGTATTCGATGCCGTTATGCACCATCTTGACGAAGTGCCCGGCTCCGGCCGGCCCGCAATAGAGATAGCCCTGCTCGACCCGCTTGTCGCGGCCCGCGCGCCCCGGCGTCCGTTCGATCGTGCCGATGCCCGGCGCCAGCGCGGCGAAGATCGGGTCGAGATGCTGGGCGGCATCCTTATCGCCGCCGATCATCATGCAATAGCCGCGCTCCAGCCCCCAGACGCCGCCCGAGGTGCCGACATCGAGATAGCCGATCTTCTTCCCGTTCAACATCTCGGCGTGGCGCACATCGTCCTGGAAATTCGAGTTGCCGCCGTCGATCAGGATGTCGCCGGGTTCGAGCAGCCCCGACAGCTCGACAATCGTCGCATGGGTGATGGCACCCGCCGGCAGCATGACCCAGACCGCACGCGGCTTATCGAGCTGGCGGACAAAATCGGCGAGGTCGCGGCTAGGCGCCGCCCCCTCCCCTGCCAGCCCGCTGACCGCCGCCGCGCTCTTGTCGTAGACGACGCAGCTGTGGCCCGCGTGCATCAGCCGCCGCACGATATTGCCGCCCATCCGGCCAAGGCCGATCATCCCAAGCTGCATCAAAGCTCTCCGGTTGGCGACGGCGCCGTGCGTCCAGGATCGCGATACGTCACGACAGCACCTCTGCAAATGCGCGGCCAAGCGTCTTCAGCCCGGTATCGAGATCGGCCGGCAGATGGACGCGCAAGAGCCGCCGGCCGCGTTCGGCCAGGACGTCGAAATCGCCGCGCGCCTGCGCTGCCTTGACGACGCCAAAGCTGTAGGCCTGTCCGGGCACCGCGAGATCGGCGGCATCCTCGCAGGTGATCTGGACGAACACGCCGCTATTGGGACCGCCCTTATAGGCCTGCCCGGTCGAATGCAGGAAGCGCGGCCCGAAGCCTAGGCAGGTCGCGGTCCGCCTCCGGTCGCGGATCAACCGGCGCATCGCCTGCAATGCCTCCGTATGCGCCGGATTGCGGTCGATATAGGGGAGGAGCGCCACGTAATCGCCGGCGCCGGCGCGGCCGAGATGCGCCTTCAAGACGCCGGCGAGGCTCTTTCCCCCGGCTTTGAGCGCCGCCGCGTTTGCCGGATCGGCGTAGAGGGCGATCCCGTCGGCGGTCAAGAACGGTGTTTCTGACGGAAGCGCACCCGATTTCTCGTAAGCCGCGGTCAGTTCGCGCGTCTTCACCTTCTGCGCCTCGACATCGGGCTGGTCGAACGGGTCGATGCCGATGATCGCGCCGGCGACGGCGGTCGCCATCTCCCAGCGGAAGAACTCCTGGCCCAACTGCATCGCCTCCGAGACGGTAATGCGCACCACCGGCTGGCCGGCAGCTTCGAGCGCCGCCACGGCGGCTTCGTGCGCGTCATCCTGGTCGGAGAGGAGCCGCAGATAGGCGAACACACGGTCGCTGCCATAGACCGCCGGGGCGCCAACTGGTTCAGCATCGATCGGCACGATGCCGCGGCCGAGTTTCCCCGTAGATTCGGCGAGGAGCTGCTCCAGCCAGGCGCCGAGCGAGGCGATTCCGGGCGAGGTGACGATCGTCAGCTTGTCGCGCCCATGTTGTGCCGCGACGCCGAGGATCGCGCCGAGAATCACCCCAGGGTTCTCGATCGGCGGAGCACTCGCCGTGCAGGAGCGCACCATCTCGGCGGTCCGCTCGAGAAAATCGCGGGTCTGGATTCCGATCGCCGCCGCCGGCGCCATGCCGAAATCCGACAACACCGAATAGCGTCCGCCGATCGCCGGCACGCCGTGGAAGACGCGGCGGAACCGTTGGGCTCGCGCCATCTTCTCGACCGAGGAACCCGGATCAGTGATCGCGACAAAATGCGTCGCCGCTTCCGCTTCGCCGAGGATCGCCTTCATACGCTCGAAGAAATATTGCTTGAAGATGTTGGGTTCGAGAGTGCTCCCGGATTTACTCGAGACGATGAACAGGGTGCGCTTCAGATCGATCGAGCTTTCGATCCGGCGGATCTGCGCCGGGTCGGTCGAATCGACGATCTGCAGCCGCGGAAAGCCTGGCCGGTTGCCAAAGCTTTGCGCCAGAACCTCGGGGCCGAGGCTCGATCCACCCATGCCTAGCAGCAAGATATCGGTAAACCCGGCCTCCTTGACGTCGACGGCAAAGGCTTCGAGGTGGCCCGCTGCCTTCAACTGGCCATCGACAACCGTGAGCCAGCCAAGCCATTGAGCCTCATCGGTCTCGGTCCACAGCGAGGCTTCGCCCGCCCACAGACGCCGGACCTTGCCGCCGCTGCGCCACTCTTCGAGCGCGGCCTCAACCCCCTCATCCAGCTCCTTTGGCAGCTTGTAGCTCATCGCGTTGAGCTTCTTACCGAGGACCGTGCGGCGCTTTTTCTGCACGGACGCGTAGAGCTGGTCGGCGGCGTCGGCGAAGAGGCGCACCCCGTCCTCGACCAGCCGCGCGGTAATCGCATCGATCGAGATCCCGGCGCCGGGCAGCGCGGCCATCACCGCCTCGGCTTCGGCGATATTCTCTTCAAGGCTCGCGCGCGGCTTTCCGTGTTCGCGGAACGCGTCCATCGTCGCCGGCGGGATCGTGTTGACGGTGTTCTGCCCAATCAGCTCCTCGACATAGAGAACATCGCTATAAGCCTTGTTCTTGGTGCCGGTGCTCGCCCACAACAGGCGCTGGGTCTGTGCGCCGCTTTGCGCGAGGCGCTGCCAGCGTTCGTTGGCGAAGAGTTCCTGGTAGAGCCGATAGGCGAGCTTGGCATTGGCGATCGCCACCTTGCCCTTCAGTGCGGCGAGCCGCTGTTTTTCGCCCGCATCAGCGACCGCGGCGATCCGCTTGTCGAGCGCCTCGTCGACCAACGTGTCGATGCGGCTGACGAAAAAGCTCGCGACGCTCGCCACCTTGTGCGGGTCCCCACCTTTGGCGACGAGATCCTCGAGCCCGCCGATATAGGCGTCGGCGACCGCGGCATAGACCTTTTGCGAGAACAGGAGCGTGATGTTGACGTTGATCCCCTCGCCGATCAACGTACGGATCGCCGGCAGCCCCGGCCCCGTCGCCGGAACCTTGACCATCAGGTTGCGCCGCCCGACGTTGTGCCAGAGCCGGCGCGCTTCCTCGATCGTCTCGTGGGTCTGCATCGCGAGATACGGCGAGACCTCGATCGAGATGTAGCCATCGCGCCGCTGGGTCTGCTCGTAGACGACGTTGAGCGCGTCGGCGCCCTCCTGGATGTCGCGGATCGCCAGATCCTCGAAGAGCGCCCCCGGGTCGAGGTCGCCCGCCGCCTCGGCGGCCGCGATCAACTCGTCATAATCGTCGCCGTGCCCGATCGCCTTCTCGAAAATCGAGGGGTTCGAGGTGACGCCCCTGAGGCCGTCCTCGGCGATCAGCCGGTTGAGCTCGCCGCTCTTCAACAAATCGCGGCTGACAAAATCGAGCCACACCGATTGCCCGTATTCCTGAAGCGTCCTCAGCGGATTGGTCATCTCGCCACCTTCCTGCCGCCAGGCCGGTCCCCCGCCTGCCCAGGCTCGCCAATATCGAACGATATAGCATTGGCACGGCGCCGGCACACCCCCCGGCGTTAGCCGGGTTCTTCATCGTCGATGCGAAAACCGCGCCGGTGCGGCGTCTCCGGTCTTCAGGCTGCGGCGGCGAAATAATCGGCGATGGCGCGCGCCAGCCCGCGGGCGAGGCGCTGCTGGTAGGCGCGCTGCTGCAGCAGTCGTTCATCGGTGGGGTTCGAGAGGCAGCCGAGTTCGACCAGCGCCGAGGGGATGTCGGGCGCGGTCAGCACGGCAAATCCGGCGGCGCGGTGCGGCCGCTCCAGGAGCGTCACCCTGCGGCCAAGCTCCTCGACAATCATCCGCGCCAGGGTCAGCGACGAATTGTTGGTTTGCGTGCGCGCGAGATCGAGGAGGATTGCGCCGATCTGGCGCGGCTGGTGCGACAGGTGGACCCCGGCGATAAAATCGTCTTTGTTCTCGCGGGCGGCCAAGGCCGCGGTCAGCCGGTCGGAGGCCTCGTTCGACACGGTGTACACCGAGAGCCCGCGCATCGCGCTGTCCGGCAACGCATCGGCATGGAGCGATAGGAACAGCTCGGCCCCGGCGGCTCGCGCCCGCGCGACGCGCTCGCGCAACGACACAAAGGTGTCGCCACGCCGGGTCAAGAGAGGGCGATAGCGGCCGGTTGCCTCGAGCTGGCGCGCCAGCTCGCGCGCGGTCGCCAGCGTCAGCGTCTTCTCGTAGATCCCGTGCGGACTGATCGCCCCGGGATCGACCCCGCCATGGCCGGGATCGAGCGCGATGACGTGGGGACGGGGACGCGCAAGTGGATGCAAATGCCGCGGCCGGCCTTTAACCGGCGGGCGCGCCGCGGCCAGGCGGATCGGACCTGCGCCCACACAAGCCGCGACGGCCAGCGCCAGCACCGCCCGCCGAGCGATGATGATGTCCCGCATTTATGCCACCCCCAGCCCCCCGCCGGGACCACGGGCGCTGATCGCGCAAGACTATGGCGAAATTTGCGCCGTCGGTTTTAGCGCAAGGGCCGGTCAGGTGCGCAGCGGTTCGAGGATGCTGACGAAATTGGCGACCGCGGCGCCGCCCATATTCATGATGCCGGCGAGCCGCGTGCCGGGGATCTGCATGTCGCCGGCCTGGCCGGTGACCTGCATCGACGCCAGCACATGCATCGAGACGCCGGTCGCGCCCACCGGATGGCCTTTGGATTTAAGCCCGCCCGACGGGTTGACCGGCAACCTGCCGTCCTTCTCGGTCCAGCCTTCGAGGATCGCGCGCGCACCCTCGCCCTCCGCAGTCAGGCCCATCGCCTCGTATTCGATCAGTTCGGCGATCGTGAAGCAGTCATGCGTCTCGACCAGGTCGAGGTCGTCGAGGCCGAGGCGGGCGGCGGCGAGCGCCCGTTTCCAGGCGAGCGCGGGGCCGTCGAACTTGAGAATGTCGCGCCGGCTCATCGGCAGGAAATCGTTGACCTGCTCGGCGGCGCGGAATGCCACCGCCTTGCGCATCGCCAGCGCCGTCTGAGTGTCGGCCAAGACGACCGCGGCCGCGCCGTCCGACACGAGCGAGCAATCGGTGCGCTTCAGCGGCCCGGCGACGATCGGGTTCTTGTCGGAGACGGTGCGGCAGAATTCATAGCCGAGATCGCGGCGCATCTGGGCCAGCGGGTTGGCGACACCGTTCTTGTGGTTCTTGGCGGCGATGCGCGCCAGCGCTTCCGACTGGTCGCCATGGCGCTGGAAATATTTCTGCGCGATCTGGCCGAAAATCCCGGCGAAACCGCCCTCGATCTGGTCCTCCTCCTTGCGGTAGGAGGCGCGCAACAAAAGGTCGTTGACTTCGGCGCCGCCGACCTCGGTCATCTTCTCGACACCGACGACCAGCACGAGCCGGGCCTTCTGGGCGGCAATCGTGTTGAGCCCCATATGGATCGCCGCGGAACCGGTGGCGCAGGCGTTCTCGACCCGGGTCGCCGGCTTGAAGCGGAACGCCGGGTCGGCCTGGAACACGAGCGAGGCTGGAAATTCCTGCTTGACGAAACCGCCGTTCATCGTGCCGAGAAAGACCTGGTCGATGTCGGCGGCGGCGATGCCCGCGTCGGCGAGCGCACCCTGCGCCACTTCGACGATCAGCGATTCGACGTCGCGCCCATCGTGCTTCCCGAACCTGGTATGCGCCCACCCGACGATGCACCCGGTCATGATCATCTCCTCAGCCTGCGCCGGCGCCGACAATAGCAAGAGGCCCGCCTGCGCTCTATCCAGATATGGGAGCGGCGGGACAGTTTGTCCTCGCCCTCAATCGGCGAACGGGTCGCGCACCAGAACCGTGTCGTCGCGCTCGGGGCTGGTCGACAGCATCGCGACCGGGGCGCCGATCAGCTCTTCCAGGCGGCGGATGTACTTGATCGCAGTCGCCGGTAGTTGCGCCCAGGAGCGCGCGCCGCGCGTGCTTTCCTGCCAGCCCTGGGCGACCTCGTAAACCGGCGCGATTTCGGCCTGCGCCGTGGTCCCGGCCGGGACATAGTCGTAAACCTCCCCGCCGCGGCGATAGTCCGTGCAGATCTTGATCTCGTCGAACCCGTCGAGGACATCGAGCTTGGTCAGCGCGATGCCGTCAATGCCGGCGGTCTTGATCGCCTGGCGCACCGCCACCGCGTCGAACCAGCCGCAGCGCCGCGGCCGCCCGGTGACGGTGCCGAACTCGCGACCGCGTTCGCCGAGGGTCTGACCGATGACGTCGGTCAGCTCGGTCGGGAACGGCCCGGCGCCGACACGCGTCGTGTAGGCCTTGGTGATGCCGAGAACGAAGCCGATCGCCGAGGGCGCGATCCCCGATCCCGCCGCGGCCTGCCCGGCCACCGTGTTCGACGAGGTAACGTAAGGGTAGGTGCCGTGATCGACGTCGAGCATCGCGCCCTGCGCCCCCTCGAACAGGATGCGTCGACCGCCGCGGCGCGCCTCGTCGAGCAGCCGCCACACCGGGGCCGCATAGGGCAGCACTTTGGGCGCGATCTCGCGCAGCTTGGCCAAGAGCTCACTACGGTCGAATTCAGGGGCGTCGAGGCCGCGCAAGAGCCCATTATGGTGCAATAGGATCTCGTCGACCCGGTCTTCGAGCGCCGGCGGGTCGGCGAGGTCGCACACCCTGACCGCGCGGCGGCCGACCTTGTCCTCGTAGGCCGGGCCGATGCCGCGCCCGGTGGTGCCGATCTTTTTCTCGCCGCGCCGTTCCTCGCGGGCCCACTCAAGCGCACCGTGCGACGGCAGGATCAAGGCGGCATTGTCGGCGAGCCGCAGCGTGTCGGGCGAGATCGTCAGTCCCTTTGCGCGCATCAACTCGATTTCGGCCACGAGCGCCCAGGGATCGACGACGACGCCGTTGCCGATGATCGACAGCTTGCCGGGGCGCACTACGCCCGAGGGCAACAGGCTCAGCTTGTATTCGACATTGCCGACGACGAGGGTGTGGCCGGCGTTGGCGCCGCCCTGAAAGCGCACCACGACATCGGCGCGCTCGGACAGCCAGTCGACGATCTTGCCCTTGCCTTCATCGCCCCATTGGGCGCCGACGACGGCGACATTGGCCATGCTGTGCTCCTAGGCAGCGAGCGGGTGCGGCGCGCCGTTTTCAAAGACGTAGCCGCAGTCAAGCCGGCGCGCCTCTTGGCGCCAATCCGGTGCCGGCGAGAGCGCCGCGACGGTGATCCACCCCTCGGCGCGCAAGGCATGGGCGCGGGCCGGGTCGGTGTCGGGCGGCACCAGTACCCGGCGGCGCGGCGGCGGCGCGGCGAGGGTGCGCAGAATCGTGTCGGTGTAGAGCGTGAACCCGGTCGCCGGCTCGGGGGCGGAGGGCGCG
>DASYZD010000321.1:0-3544 GCA_035946655.1 Allostellaceae bacterium
CGGCACCCTCGCCACTTTGGCGCATAACCCGCCCGAAGAGGCCACCGTTACGCCAGGGGGACCAATCGAGCGCAGCCGCGGCGAACTGCTGCTGCGGGGCACCCTCGCTGCGCTTCACACCGAGGCGCACGCGCTGTCGCATGAAATCGAGCGGATTGCGGCGTTGCACGCACAGACCGCCGCCAAAAACCGCGAGCTGGCGAGCGCGCGTCACGCGCTCGAAGCGGACCGCCTGCACCTCGCCGAACTGACCGCCCGCCGGCTCGAGCTGACTCGCCGCTTACGACCGGAGGCGCCCGGCGGCGACGCGCGCATTGCCGCACTCGGGCGCGAGGCGAACGATGTCGGCGATCTGATCAAGCGAGCCGACGCCGCCGCCGAGCGCCGCGACAAGGAGGGCCGCGCCCGGGTCGCCAAGACGAAGGCCGGCGCGCCGACGGCAGAAGCCACCGACTCGACCCGGCCACGCGAGCTGCACCCCTTCGATCCGCCCGGATCGGTTCTGCTGATGCCGGTTGACGGAGCGATCGCTCGGGGCTTCGGCGTCACCGATGCCGCAACCGCCTCCGGGGCGGCAAGCCAGGGCTTAAGCCTTGCAGCGCTCCCCGGAGCCGAAGCCGTCGCGCCATTCGACGGCAGGGTCGTCTATGCCGGGCCGTTCCGCGATCTCGGGCTCGTCTTGATCATCCGGCATTCCTCCCTGTATTATTCGCTTCTCGCCGGGCTGCAACGGGTCGACGTGACCGCCGATCAATGGGTCCTGGCGGGCGAGCCGGTAGGCGCGATGCTGGGGACCGACGGCAGTACCTTGTATTTCGAGTTGCGCCGCGACGGCCACCCGGTTGATCCGCAACCATGGTTGGCGCCGGACGGCCAAGGTCGCGACGACGGGCGCGATGATGGGCGCCACGCTCGGCGCAACGAACCAGACGGGGACCAAAAGGTGCGTGAATGAAGCGATGGCGATTGATCGCGGCGGCTGCCGGAGCGGTTACTCTGGTTACGCTGCACCAGGATGTCGGCGGCGCCCAGGCGGCGAACTCGTCGAACACCTCGGAATCGTACAAGCAGCTCGACCTGTTCGGCGACGTTTTCCAGATGGTGCGGTCGAATTACGTCGACGATGTCAGCGATGAAGCGCTGGTCGAGGGCGCGATCAACGGCATGCTGACCTCGCTCGATCCACACTCCAACTATCTCAACGCCAAGAACTTCAATGACATGAAGGTCCAGACCCGCGGCGAATTCGGCGGGCTGGGGATCGAAGTGTCGATGGAGAACGGGCTCGTCAAGGTGGTGTCGCCGATCGACGATACGCCGGCGGCCCGTGCCGGCCTCAAGCCCGGCGATCTGATCACCCACCTCGACGGCACTCCGGTCCAGGGCCTCAGCCTTCCCGACGCAGTCGAAAAGATGCGCGGCCCGGTGAACAGCGACATCAACCTGACGATCCGCCGCGAGGGAAAGGAGCCGTTCGACGTAAAGCTCACCCGCGCGATCATCAAGATCCAGTCGGTCCGCTCGCACCTTGAAGGCAAAGACATCGGCTACATCCGCATCACCTCGTTCAACGAGCAAACCGATGTCGGCCTCAACAATGCGTTGCAAAGCCTCAAGCAGCAGGCCAACGACAAGCTGTTGGGGATTGTTCTTGACCTGCGCAACAACCCGGGCGGGCTGCTCGATCAGGCGGTGGCGGTCTCCGACGCGTTTCTCGACAGGGGCGAGATCGTGTCGACGCGCGGCCGCCGCGCGGATGACGCACAGCGCTATAATGCCCACCCCAGCACCAAGCTGGCCAGCGGTCTGCCGATGGCGGTCCTGATCAATGGCGGCTCAGCATCGGCCAGCGAGATTGTCGCCGGCGCCTTACAGGACCACCATCGCGCGATCCTCATCGGTACGCGCTCCTTCGGCAAGGGCTCGGTCCAGACGATCATCCCGCTGGCCGGGCATGGCGCGATGCGGCTGACCACGGCGCGCTACTACACACCCTCGGGCCGGTCGATCCAGGCCAAGGGCATCGTCCCGGACATCGTCGTCCAAGCCGCCAAAATCGAGCACCCGCCGAAACCGGGCGACGATGGCGCGAAGGCGGTCGACAAAAAGAACGCCACCACGGGCAAGAGCGAAAAAGCCGCCGAGCAGAGCACAGTCGATCCCTCGATCATGGGGACCGCCGACGATTACCAGCTCACCCGGTCGGTCGACATGCTGCGCGGCATCGCTCTGTTCAACGGCCGTGTGGTGAATTGAGCGCGGCCGGGCCGCCGGTCTCGCCGACAGGATCGGCCTCGTGACGCTGCCCGAGAGCGAGCGGGCGCTCTATCGCCCGGCGGTCGGGATCATGCTGATCAGCCGCGCCGGTAGGGTCTTTGTCGGCCGCCGCATCGACATGCCGGCGGGGCTGGCGGCTTGGCAGATGCCACAGGGCGGCATCGACCCCGGCGAAATCCCGCGTCAGGCGGCGATCCGCGAGCTCAAAGAAGAGGTTGGCACCGGCCGGGCCGAGATCCTCGCCGAAAGCCGGGTCTGGCTCTCTTACGATCTGCCGCCGGAGATCGCCGGCGGGATGTGGGGCGGGCGGTACCGCGGGCACCGGCAGAAATGGTTCGCGATGCGATTTACGGGCGATGATGCCGATATCGACCCCGCCGCCACCGAGCACCCCGAATTCGATGCCTGGGATTGGGTGATCCCTGAGCGGCTGCCCGAGCTGATCGTGCCCTTCAAGCGCCAGCTCTACCTCGATGTCCTCGCCGAATTCCGTGCGTACTGCTCACCCGAGCATTCCTGACCGGCGCATCATCCCGGCAAGCGGCGAACGGCGGCCTCGATCGCGGCGCGGTCAGGCATTGCGCTTTGTGCGCCGCGCGCGAGACAGGCAAGGCCGCCGGCGGCGCCGGCCTGGCGCAATGCCCCATCGAGCCCGAGACGGCGGTCGAGCGCGGCGGCCAGCACCCCGACAAACGTATCGCCGGCGCCGGTCGTATCGATCGGCTCGATCGCCAAGGCCGGGGTGTCGATCTGGCCGCCATCGGCGAGGAAGGCGGTCGACCCCGCCGCGCCGCTGGTGACGATAAGCGCCTGCCGCAGCCGGCGCGCCAGGCCCGCCGCGTCGGCACCCAGCGCGGCCGCCTCGCCCCGATTGGCGATGAGAACATCGATCGCGGCGACCATACCCGGATCGATCGGCGCGGCCGGCGCGAGGTTGAGCAGCGTTCGCGCGCCGGCGGCGCGGGCGCGGCGAATGAGGGCCCAGTTCTGCGCCGCCGGCACTTCCATCTGGCAGATGACGATCGTTTCCGGGCCGAGCACTCGATTGGGGATGCTGGCTGCGGTCGCTTCGCGATTGGCGCCCGAAGCCACCGCGATCAGGTTCTCGCCATCCGCGCCGACCATGATCGCCGCGCAGCCGGTCGGCCGATCGACCCGCCGCACCAGGCTGAGATCGACGCCGTCGCGACGCAATGTTTGGAGCGCGAGGGTGGCGAACGAATCGGTGCCGACGGCGCCGGCCAGCTTGACCACCGCCCCGGCACGG
>DASYZD010000322.1:0-4612 GCA_035946655.1 Allostellaceae bacterium
AATTACTGGTCGGCTTACGGCTCGCCCGCGGTGACCTGCTGGCTGACCCTGTTCGATCGCGACGGCGCGGTGATCGCCGAATGGGCCGAAACCTCGGGCAACAAGGGCGCCGCAATCGCGATCGACAGCCGCCGGGTGCGCGAAGAGTTCGGCCTCGGCGAATTTGCCGGCCAGCTGTTCATCCATGTCGCCGGAGCGGCCGGCCACGATATCGTCAAATACGCGCTCGACACGTTTGGCGAACCCGGCTCCGCACCCGATGGGGCGCTGTCATGCACCCACGACGCCAATGCCTGGCCGGCCGACCGCTATGCCGGCCTGCCGGCGCCCGGCCCCGGCGAGCAAGTCATCCTCTGGGTCCAGAACAGCCACCCGACCCCGATCCCGGCGGGCGCGATCGGGCTCAATCCGATGGGCGAGGAGACCGTTGTCGCGATTGGGCAAGCAATCGGACCCTTCGCCAGCTGCGCCGTCGATGTGGCTACGCTGCTGCCGGGCCTCGCCTGGCCCCGCCAGATCGAGTTGCGCGCCGGCAAGCACGTCGTGCGCCCGCGCTATGAGGTGATCGCCGGGGAGCGCCGCCGCATCGCGCACGTCAATGTCGAACGCAGCGATCTGGTGCCCGACCCCGAGCTGCCGCGGCTGGGGTCAAGGCTCGGCAAGGGCTATCTGCTGCCGGCGCCGATCCTGCCGCGCGGGGAATGGGAAAGCCTCCTGTTGCCGACCCCGATGGCCGTCTCGCAGCGCGAATTACCGATTGCCGCGCTCCTCTACGACCCCGAGGGAAGCGAGATCGCGCGGGTTGCGCTCGGCCGGCTGGCGCGCAACCACGCAACCGCATTGTCGCTCGACGCGGCCGCGGAGGGAACCGGGACCGGCTATGGCCATGTCGAGCTGGTTTACGATTTCGCCAATGGCGGCGAGGGCGACGGCTGGCTGCATGCCCTGTTCCGCTATCGCCATCGCGCCAGCGGTCACGCCGCCGATTCGAGCTTTGGCGCCCATGTCTTCAACACGATCCTCACCTACAAGGGCGAGCCGCAATCCTATGTCGGGCGGCCGCCCGGCCTCTCCACCCGGTTGTTCCTGCGCCTCGGCGAGGGCGCGTACGACACGCTCTGTCACCTGATCTATCCGGCGTCCCTGCCGTGGCGCCCGGCCAGCGCCACCGAGATCATCCTCTACAATCGCGAGGGGGGCGAGGTCGCCGGCGCGCAGCTGGCGATACCCTGCTCGGGCTCCCGGCTTGTGCGCTATCACGCGCTGTTCGACGAGGTCACCCGTGTGCGGGCCGGCGCCGGCGCCTACGCCGTCATCCGCGACCCGACCTGTCGGCTCTTCGGCTATCACGGCCTCTTGGGCCAGGGCGGCGCCTTCAGCCTCGACCATTTGTTCGGGTTCTGACGGGATTCCCGGCCGGTGCCGCGGCGGCTCGTTGCGGCGCAAAAAAATGCTATATTATCCTGTCAAATCGATCGGACCCGAAGGACAGAGAACCGCGCGATGCCGGAGCAGCACAAAACCAAGGTCTTGATTATCGGGGCGGGACCGGCCGGGTACACTGCGGCGATTTATGCCGCGCGCGCCAACCTCCATCCGATCCTGGTGACCGGAATTCAACCCGGCGGCCAGCTGACCATCACCACCGACGTCGAGAACTACCCCGGTTTTGCCGACATCATCCAGGGACCCTGGCTGATGGAGCAGATGCAGCGCCAGGCCGAGCATGTCGGCACCCGCATCATCCAAGACGAGATCGTCGCCCTCGATCTCAGCGGGCGCCCGTTCCAGGCCACCGGCGATTCGGGCGATCGCTATCAGGGCGACGCGGCGATCCTCGCGACCGGCGCCCAGGCGCGTTGGCTGGGCGTGCCCGGAGAGGAGACATTCCGCGGCTTTGGCGTCTCGGCTTGCGCGACCTGCGACGGCTTCTTCTTTCGCGACCAGGAGGTGGTTATCGTCGGGGGCGGCAATACCGCCGTCGAGGAAGCGATCTACCTGACCAATCACGCAAGCCGAGTGACGCTCGTGCACCGGCGCAACGCGCTGCGCGCCGAGAAGATCCTGCAGGACCGCCTGTTCCGCAACCCGAAGATCGAGATCGTCTGGGACAGCGTGCTCGACGAGATCCTGGGCGTGCCCGAGCCGCCGCAGGTCAAGGGCGTCAGGCTGCGCAATCTGCGCACCGGGGCGCTGAGCGAGCGCGCGTGCGACGGCGTTTTTATCGCGATCGGCCACACCCCGGTCACCGGGCTGGTTGCCGGGCGGGTGCCGCTCGATGCGGAAGGATATATCCTGACCCGGCCCGATTCGACGGCGACGGCGATCCCCGGATTTTTCGCCGCGGGCGATGTCAAGGACAAGGTGTACCGCCAGGCGGTGACCGCCGCGGGGCTCGGCTGCATGGCTGCGCTCGAGGCGGAGAAGTTTCTTTCAGCCGAGGAAGATTCTGCGGCGGCGCGCGCCGCGGAATAGGGGGATTCAGATCGGACGAACGCGGGCAGGGGGCTCCCGGAAGGCAAACGAATGGCGATGGATTGGGACAAGTTGCGGGTTTTTCACGCCGTCGCCGAAGCCGGCAGCTTCACCCATGCCGGTGAAGCGCTAAATCTGAGCCAATCCGCCGTCAGCCGGCAGATCAGCGCGCTGGAGGAGAGCCTCAGCGTGCCGTTGTTCCACCGCCATGCGCGGGGCCTCATCCTGACCGAGCAGGGGGAATTGTTGTTCCGCACCGCTCGCGAAGTTTTCGCCAAGCTGGCGATGTCGGAGAGCCTGATTTCCGAATCGAAGGACCGGCCGAAAGGACCGTTGAAGATCACCACGAGCGTGGCTTTCGGCTCGATCTGGCTGACCCCGCGCATCCGCGAATTCCTCGACCTCTACCCCGAGATCCAGGTCAGCCTGGTGGTTGATGATTCCGAGCTCGACCTGTCGATGCGCGAGGCCGACGTCGCGATTCGCATGTCGCCGCCGCGCCAGCCGGACCTGATCCAGCGCCATCTCGTCAGCGTCCAGGTACATATCTACGGCTCGCCCGAATACCTCAAGAAATACGGCACGCCGCAGCGCGCCGAGGACCTCGACGAGCATCGCCTGATCGTTTACGGCGAGGACGCAAGGCCGGCGACCCCGGGGGTGAACTGGCTGATCGAAACCGGCGCCAAGCCGGCGCGCGACCGTCGACCGGTGCTCGCCGTTAATAATGTTTACGGCATCCTGCGCGCGGTGAAGAGCGGGCTGGGCCTGGCCTCGCTCCCCGACTTTGTCGCGGCCGAGACGAGCAACCTGGTGCGCGTCCTCCCGGAGCTGTCCGGGCCGCCGAACGAGGCCTATTTCGTCTATCCCGAGGAGCTGCGTTCCTCGAAACGGATCAGCGTCTTCCGAGATTTTCTTTTGCGCAAAGTGGCCGAGAGCCGATTGAGCTAAAGCGGCATCCGATCAAGGTCGCTCTCCCGGCCAATCGTCGCCCCCGGGCTTGACCCGGAAATTCATGTAGATGGCTGGGCGACGCCCAGCCACGGCGAATAATAAATTCTACTCGCACCATCCCTGTTTTAAATGTCGGATGCGGCGAGTTGACGCGGGTTTTGTCGGGCCCGGCGACAGCATTGCGGTTTTTGCAGACGAGCCAGACCGAATTCCCGTTGGTGATGATCTACGTCGATCGGGATAACTGCGACCCGCGCGATACTGCATCGCGGCGAATTTCCGGGGCCTGCGTGCCCCGAAACAGTTTCCGGGACTTGCGCCCGGAAAGAGGGTCTTCGGATCCTTACGTCTCCTAGACGTGAAGCCTCCCTGTTCAAACTTGGCCGGGCCCCTCGGGGTTCCGGCCAATTTCTTTTGTGCCGCTGAATGTCCAAGCGGCCTGCGGGTCGTGTGCGTTCGGTAGCGTCCCGCCGCACCGCTACCCGACGGCTCGAGGGGCTTGCCGCAGCTTTCGATTGCCGGCAGCTTCCCGCCGGCCGCGCTCGGAAGGCGGGCACGGGGTTTGCTCTCAGAGTAATGCGCACGGCGTTGCCACCAATCGCAGAGCGATCGGCGCCCGTCGCTGGCGGCTCGGGGCCGCCATGACGGATTATCAGCCGCACGCCGCGGACCTGTTCGCCGTCGCCGCGAGCTGGGGCGTCGGCGCGGTGCTGCTGTTGGCCGGCGCCGGGCTGACCGGGCGGCGGGTTGCGCCGGAATACCAGATCGTGGCCGGCTGGGGCGCCTTGTGCCTCGTCTTGACCCTCTGGGGCGTCTTTGTTCCGCTGAGCCTGCGGGTGCCGGCGACGGCCTTCATCCTCGCCGCGGTCGGTATATTGGTGACGGCGCGGCGCCCCGGCGCCGAGGCGTGGCGAGCGCTGGGACGGGTGCTGGCGCTGTCGGCGCCGCTGTGGCTGGTGCTGGCGCCGATCCGGCCGTCGCAGCCGGACACCTTCCTCAACCTGTTGCCGAACGCGTTCTACCTGGTCGATTACGCGAGGCTGCCGACCGCGCTGTTGCCGTCCAGCCACTCGCTGCTGCCGGGCGCCCCCTACAACACGCAATTTCTCAGCTTTATCGGCTCCTTTATCACAAGCGGCTTTCCGGCGGGCGGCATGTCGCTGATCAACCTGATGCTGCAGCT
>DASYZD010000323.1:0-3140 GCA_035946655.1 Allostellaceae bacterium
GGTGGGTCCCGGCCTGCGCCGGGAACGCGGGTTTTTTTTCCTGCCGCGCGTCAGCCTCAGCCCCACAACCGGTCGCTGGCGATGCGCGCGCCTTGGGCGAGGGCGGTGAGCTTGGCCCAGGCGATCGAGGGCACCACCGCATTCTGCTGCGCGGCGAAGGTGGCAAACCCGCAATCGGTGCCGGCGATGACGCGCTCGCGTCCGACGATGTCGGCGTATTGGCAGATCCGCTGGGCGACGAGGCGCGGGTGTTCGACGAAATTGGTCGTCGAGTCGATGAGCCCGGGCATCAGGATCTTGTGGTCGGGGATTTTTGCCGCCTTCAGATCCTCCCATTCATGGGCGTGGCGCGGATTGGCGGCCTCGAAGAGGAGCGCCTGGGGGCGCGCCCGCATGCAGGTGTCGAACATCGTGGCGAGCGGGATGTCATGGGTGTGCGGCCCCTCGTAATTGCCCCAGCAGATGTGGAGCCGCATTGCTTCCGGCGGGATGTTCCGGGTGGCGTGGTTGAGCGCGGCGACGTTGCGCTCGGCGATGCGCAGGAATTCGGCGTCCGACAGGTGCTGATACTGGTTGTGGCGGGCCGACCCCAGATCGGGTGCGTCGATCTGCAGGATGAACCCGGCCTTGTGGATCGCCTCGTATTCTTGCTGGAGGGCATCGGCCAGGGCTGCCACGTACGCGTCCTCGTTCCGGTAGTAGCGGTCGGGGACGAATTTGGTGAGGACGCCGGGCGAGGCCGCGTTCATGAAGGCTTCGCCCGGCCAGCCTTGTTCCAATTTGGCGGCGGCGCAGGCAGCGGCAAGGTTTTTGAGATCGAGTTCGAGCGGGTGCCGGTCGCGATAGGCGACGGGCCCGGTGCAGCACGGCACTGCGGCGGCCGCGAACCACGAGGTGCCGCCGCGCGCGGCATGCAGTCGCGCGGCATAGTCGGGATGGTCGGCGATGTCGCGGTGCGCGCCTGTAGGCGGCGGCTTGTCGAGCGCGTCGCCGGGGGCGGTGCCGATGCCGGAGAGGCGGTGGCGAACGTAAAACGTGTAGGAGATCTTGCTCTGTTCGCCGTCGCAGACGCTGTCGATCCCGGCCGCAATCTGCTTCTCGACAACTTCCCGTACCGCCCCGGCGAGCCGCGCCTCGAAGGCGCTCTCGTCAAATCCCGAACCGCGCTCGCGCGCCTCCAATAGGCTGAGGAGATCGGGCGGACGCGGCAAGCTGCCGACATGGGTTGTCCGGATCCGGTCTGAGCTGAGCTGCACGATCAGGGCACTCCTCTGGCCTATTGGCGCGATCCCGCAGGCGATCGTTTCACGAAGGCTGCACCACAGGCAAGGAAATGCCTTCCCGATCCTTGCACGGCCAAAGCTGAATACCAAATGAAAGGGTGCGACGATGGGTCGCATCCTGCGTCGCGATCGCGTGAAACCGCAGAGCCGTTGCGGCAGTTGCGGTCCACAGAAACCGGCGACCCGGGAGTCAGGCATGGCGACGTATATCCGCAATCCTGTCGAGTGGACCCTCGACCAGATCAAATCCGCCGGGATGGCAATCGAAGCGCTCGGCCAGCATACCAGGGAGGCGCCGCTCCCTGCGGTGCGCCGGATCACCGCGTCCGACCTCTATGGGGCGCTTGCGCGCGGGATCGACGATTTCATCGCATTGCGCACCGATGTCGCGTTCCTGTGCGTGGTTTATCCCCTTGTCGGTCTGATCCTGGCGCGGCTTGTCTTCGGCTACGGGCTGTTGCCGCTGCTATTCCCGCTTGCTTCCGGTTTCGCGCTGATCGGCCCGGTGGCGGCGGTCGGGCTTTATGAGATGAGCCGGCGGCGCGAAGCCGGTGCCGAAATTGGCTGGGCCGATGCGTTCGCCGCCGTTCGCTCGCCCTCGTTCCCGGCGGTCCTGCGGTTCGGCCTGCTGCTCTTGGCGATTTTCCTGGTTTGGCTCAACGTCGCGATCGCGATCTACAACCACACGCTCGGCCCGGCGCAGCCAGCCTCGCTCGCCGCCTTTGCCCATGACCTCGTCGCGACCGATCGGGGCTGGGCATTGATCGGGGTCGGGATCGGCGTCGGCTTTCTGTTTGCCGTTTTCGTGCTGGCGATCAGCGTCGTTTCGGTGCCGCTCTTGCTCGACCGCAACGTCCGCGTCACCGCGGCGGTGCGAACATCGCTGCGCGCCGTGGCGGTCAACCCCGGCCCGATGGCCCTCTGGGGCTTCATCGTCGCCGCCGGGCTGGTGATCGGCTCGATCCCGGCGTTTCTCGGGCTGATCGTCGTCATGCCCGTGCTCGGGCACGCGACCTGGCACCTCTACCGGAGGGTCGTCGCCTCCTGACCCGGTAAGCCGACCGGCACTGTCCGGGGACCAGCCGCTTCGGCGCTGCGCTGTCAGGCCAACCGATACAGGCAATCATTGGAGGCTAATTATGCGCACCATCCCGATCGCGGTGGCGGCATTGGCGCTGTTGGGACGGGCTGAAAGGCGGCTTCAAGGTCGCCGAGACGCCGGCCAGCTTGAAGGCGATGCCGGCGTGGGTCGAGGGTGCGGCCATGATCAGCGGCAGCGGGTCGTCGATCGACAAGACCCCATCGACCGGCGCTGGCGCTCCTGACCACAACCGCACACGCTGAGCGCAAGCCGGCCAAGTTGTTGCGCCTCACCCCCTCCCCCAGGCCTGGGGAGGGTAGCGCCGCGCGCTAACGCGGGAAGTTCAGCTCGACCATCACATTGTTGTTGTCGGGAAAAAACAGCTGGTCGATCGCCGGCTTGGCGATGTGGTTCTCGCGGTACTTGACGCCCTGGGCCTCGAGCTTCGCCTTGATCGCGGCGAAATCGGTGGCGAGAAACGCAAAGTGGTCGAAGGGGCCGGTGTCGTCGGACGGGCCGCCGCCGATCGCGTTGGCGCGCGGCACCAGATGCACGACCGGCACATCGCCGCAGTAAAGCCAATAGCCCGGAAAATCGAGGTCAGGCCGAAACCCGACCCGGAGCCCGAGGATCTCGCTGTAGAAATCGCGGGTGGCTTCGAGGTCGTTGGTCTGCACGGTGACATGGTGCAGCGCATTGAGGCCCATGGCGGCTCCTCCGTCGAGGATTGGTGAAGTTCGTGGTTCCCATCAGAGACCATCGACCCTCCGATGGCA
>DASYZD010000324.1:0-2725 GCA_035946655.1 Allostellaceae bacterium
CCGGTTGATCTCGCCCGGCGCCTCCCCGGGCGCCTCGTTCAGCGGATGCTCGGCCGGGTTGACACGCTCGTCCTCGGCCTCTTCCGAGGCCTGCCAGAAAAACAGATAGGGGCTGATCGTCGTGCCCAACACGGCGACGATGACGACGACATAGTCCCGTTGCCAAACCAGGCTCGGCACCACCGTCCGATACAGCACCTCGCCCCACGGCACCGCGACGATAAGGACCGTCGCAACATAAGCGAATAGCGACAGGGTCAGCCATTTGAGGATTTGCACATAGCGGTGGTAGCGCAGGAAAATTTCGAGGACGGCGCACAGCACCGCGAAAATGACGACGTAAACCCCGGTCGAGCCGCCGACGAGGAGCCGCACCGCGTCGCCCATCGCGCCCAGATCGGCGCCCAGGTTGATGATGTTGGCGACCAGCAACAGACCGACGATCGCGCGCAGCAATGATAGCGGATAGTGCCCGCGAATATTGGCGGCGATGCCTTTGCCGGTGACCCGGCCGATGCGCGCGCTGATTTCTTGGATCGCCGCCATCAACGGCCAGCTGAACAGCATGACCCAGCCGAGCGCAAAGCCGAACTGGGCTCCGGCCTGAGAATAGGTTGCGATGCCGCTGGGATCGTCGTCCGAGGCGCCGGTGATCAGTCCGGGCCCGAACAGCGCGATGAGGCCGCGCCAGGTCGAATGCGCCTTGGGGTGGTGTCGCCGGCGAAACAGCAAGCGCAGGGCTCAGAGAAAGTCGCGCAGCAAACCGAGGAACACATCGAGCCGGTCATGGTGCACCCAATGACCGGCGCCCTCGACGGACACCACCCGGGCATTCTGGAAATGGCGCAGCCGGCCATCGTCCTGCGGGTTGGCGGCCCAGCTCTCCTTGCCGTAAACGAGGAGCGTCGGGCAGCTGATCCGCTCCCACAGCTGCTCGATCTCCTGCTGCGTCATGCCGTAGGGCGAATCGGCGCGCACGTAGTTGTCGAACTTCCAGCTATAGGTGCCGTCTTCGTTCTGGTTGACCCCGTACTGGGTCAGGTGGCGCGCCTGCTCGGGCGAGAGGTGGCCGTTGGCTTCCTGCATGCGCTTCAGCGCGTCCTCGATGGAGGCATAGCGGCGCGGCAGCCGCCCGGACAGCGCGCGCTCTTCCTCGACCCATTTGCGCATGCGCTCAGCGATCGGGATCGCGGAGCGCGCGGCCATTTGCCGGGGCGAGGGCCCAAGGCCCTCGATCGCCACGAGCTTGCGCACCTTTTCCGGATAGACCCCGGCGTGGCGGATCGCGATATTGCCGCCGAGCGAATGGGCGACGATCGTCACCGGCGCCAGCTCCTGCTGATGGATCAGTTGCGCCAGGTCATAGACATAGGCCGCGGTCGAGTAATTGCCGTCGGGCGACCATTGGCTGTCGCCGTGGCCGCGCAAATCGGGCGCCAGCACATGCCAATCCCGGCGCAGCGCCACGGCGACCCAGTCCCAGTTGCGGCAGTGATCGCGCCCGCCATGCAGGAGGAGGAGCGGCGGCGCGGCCGGGTTGCCCCAATCGACGTAATGGAGCCGGAGGCGCTGGGAGAAATAGACCCGCGAGGTCGGGCCGGAATTGTCGAGTTCGGTGGCGATCATTGGCTTGACGGTAGGCATTGGCTTGACGGTAGGCATTGGCTTGATGCCAGGAATGGCAGCAAAGACCCCCGCGCGCCGCGGCGTTCAGCCGGAGGCATCAGGCGGGGGTCGGTGTGCGAAGCTGGACTTCGCGCCCGGGCACAAGGCCGGGCTATCTCTTGGACTTTTCGCTGGGTTGCCGATGCCAAGCGGTCGGCAACTGGGAACTGCCGGGTGGTGTCATGCTGGCTACACACCCTCCTCGCTAAGTCGACGACATCATACATCTGGCATGCCGCTCGGGGCCGTGCAAGGGGCACGGCGCGCGATCTCCGAACCCGCGCCGGGCTTTGGTTGCGGGCCGCCCGCCGGTCAGCCGGGCGCGGAGAGGTCGCTCCAGGGCACGCCAAACCGCGACAAGATCGGCCGCGTCGCCTCGCCGATCAGTTTAACGCCGATTTCCGACAGCTTGGCCGAGCCTTCGATCACGGCATCGGTCCCGCGCCGGGCAAGTGCAGCATTGATTTCGACCACCTCGGCGAACGTCGTCACGCCGAAGAGCGCGACCGCGGCATCCGCCGTCGCGGCGATCCCCGACCGGGTCATCAACGTCACCTCGGCGGCGATCTCCTCAACGCCGCGGGCGAGCGCGGCCTGCGCATCGCTGAAGGCGGCCCAGGGGTCGCCAGCCGAATCGGCCTGCCGCTCGGCCGTTGCCGCCACGATTTGCGGCGCCGATTCCGCAACGGCGGCGGGCTCCGCGGAAACAACTTCTGCCGCCGGCGCGGTCGCTGGCGCGTTCGCCGTCGGTCCCGTTTCGCCCGGGGAAATTTTGCGCGACTCCGAGTCGCGCACCGTGGGCTTTGGCTTCACATCCCTCATCGCTCGTCCTCGTCATCGCGCCGTCGTAATAGTGCATCGCACAATCGAAAGATATCTGGATCGAACGCCCGAATCAACTGAATTTTGTGCGTCGCACAAATGAAACTCCGAGGGCCTGCCTCGGCTGGCGGGAGCGGCAGAACCGGCGCGGCGATCGTCCGGATGGGTCGATCGCGGCGGCGCGCGCCCGCCAATTCAGGGCGCGCATCGCACCGCAAAAAAGTCGGATTGGCCGGTG
>DASYZD010000325.1:0-10762 GCA_035946655.1 Allostellaceae bacterium
GCAGTTCGCGCAGTGGATGACCGGGATCGGGCAGCCCCAATAGCGCTGCCGCGACACCCCCCAGTCGCGCAGGCGGTAAGCGATCGTCCGCTCTCCGCTACCTAATTGCTCAAGCCGTTCGCTCGCCGCCCGCTTCGCCGCCGGCACCGAAAGCCCGTTCATGAAGTCGGAGTTGAAGAGGGTGCCGTCCTCGACGTAGGCCGTCTCGCCAATCGTGAAACGCGCCGCATCTTCGCCCGGCGGCAACACCACCGGAATGACCGGGAGGTGGTATTTTCGGGCAAAGTCGAGGTCGCGCTGATCGTGCGCCGGACAGCCGAAGATGGCGCCGGTGCCGTATTCCATCAGCACGAAATTGGCGACGTAGACCGGGACCTTGCGGCTCGGATCGAGCGGGTGGATGGCGTCGAGCGCGGTGTGAAAGCCGCGCTTCTCGGCGGCTTCGATGACCGCTTCGCTGGTGCCGAGCCGATCGCATTCGATGATGAAATCAGCGAGCTTGGGGTCGCTGGCAGCGAGGCTCTGCGCCAACCGATGGTGCGGCGAGAGCGCGATGAACGAGGCGCCGAACAGCGTGTCGTGCCGCGTCGTGAACACTTCGACCGTCTCGTCGCGCGTGGCGATCGGAAACAGCACCCGAGCACCCTCCGAGCGGCCGATCCAGTTTTCCTGCATCAGCCGCACCCGCTCGGGCCACCGCTCGAGCGTCGAAAGCGCGTCGAGCAATTCTTCATTGAACGCGGTGATGCGCAGGAACCATTGTGCCAAAAGGCGCTTTTCGACGACCGCACCGGAGCGCCAGCCGCGCCCGTCGATCACCTGTTCATTCGCCAGCACGGTGTTTTCGACCGGGTCCCAATTGACCCACGATTCCTTGCGATACGCGAGGTCGGCCGCGAGGAAGTCAAGAAACATCTTCTGCTCGTGGCGGTAATATTCAGGATGGCAGGTTGCGATCTCGCGCGACCAGTCATAGGCAAAGCCCATGCGCTGCAATTGCTCGCGCATTTCGCGGATGTTGGCCGTGGTCCAGGTCGCGGGATGGACATGACCGGCAATGGCGGCATTCTCCGCCGGCAGTCCGAAGGCGTCCCACCCCATCGGGTGGAGGACGTTGAAGCCCTGCGCCCGGCGGTAGCGGGCGACGAGGTCGCCCATCGTATAATTGCGGACATGCCCGACATGGAGCTTGCCCGACGGATATGGGAACATTTCAAGAACATAGTATTTCGGCCGCGTCCGATCCTCGCGCGCCTCGAAACACCCGCGCTCGCGCCATTGGCGCTGCCACTTCGCCTCGGTTTCCCGAAAATTGTAACGCGACATGCCTCTTCCTACAGCTTCGCGCCGTCTCCGGCAGGGTTGGCGCTGCCGCTATTTATACCCGGCGCTATTTATACATGGTATTGCGGTAGCCCTCGGCGTGGATCTGACGCGCGCGCAGCAGAATGGCGCTTTCCAGCCCGCTGACGACCTCGCGCGCGACCGGGGTATTCTCCCACTGCCCGGCGGGCGAGCGAACCTGGCGCTTGACCGACACCGCGATCGAATCGGAACGCAGCGCGCGCGACAGGATGAAGACGCTGACCTGCAACCGCTCATCGGGTTTGCCGGGCGGCGAATACCAGTGCGTCAGGAACAGGCCAAGCATCGGGTCTGCCGAGGCAAACCCGGCAAAGCTGAGCGTGTCCTGCGTCGCCTGCCACAGGATCGGGCTGACCGCGGCGCCGGTCTGCGGCCCGTTATCTTGTTGCGAGGCGCGTTTGGCGAGCCCCAATATCGTCCACAGCGTCTGGTCGGTATTGTCGGCGCTGGCCGGCGGCGGCGCGGGTACTGCGCCGGTGACCGGGTCGGCGGCGGTCTCGGGCGGGCGATCGGAGCCGCATCCCGCCAGGATCAACGAAAGGCTTGCGGCAAGCCCGAACAGCAGGCGGTAATAACCAGGCGACATGTCACGACCCTTGGCGCCGCTCTGCACAGGGGGCGGCGCCCCACAGGCAGCCTTGTGCCAGGAATGGAGCCAACATGGAAGAGGCGCGGCTTCACGAAGTCATCGGCGCCAATCTGGCCGCCGTTCGCGGCCGGATCGAGGCGGCCGCGCGCGCCGCCGGCCGGCCGGAGGGTTCAGTCACCCTGGTCGCGGTCAGCAAAACCCACCCGATCGAGGCGGTGCGCGCCGCGCTGCGGGCGGGTCAGCGCATTTTTGGCGAAAACCGGGTGCAGGAGGCGCTGGCAAAATTCCCCGCGCTGCGCCGCGAATTTCCCGATCTCACGCTCCACCTGATCGGTCCCTTGCAGACCAACAAGGTCAAGGACGCTCTCCTTCATGGCGATGTGATCGAGACCGTCGACCGGCCGCGCCTTGCCGAGGCTCTGGCTCGCGAGATTGAAAAAACCGGGCGGCGCCCGGCGTGCTTCATCGAGGTCAATACCGGCGAAGAGCCGCAGAAGGCCGGCGTCTTGCCCGTCGCCGCCGATGCTTTCATCGGCGAGTGCCGCGACCGCCTCCATTTGCCGATCGTTGGGCTGATGTGCGTGCCGCCAGAGCACGAGGAGCCGGCCTTGCATTTCGCGCTTCTGCGCGAGATCGCGCGGCGCAACGGCCTCGCCCAGCTCAGCATGGGGATGAGCGCCGATTTCGAGACCGCGATCCGCTTCGACGCCACCCACGTCCGCGTCGGCACGGCAATTTTCGGCGCCCGCCGCGCTATGGGTGCGGCGGCGGAGTAGGCGCCCGCCTACAGCAGGTGCCCGCTGCGCGTTGCCTTGGTGCGCAGGTAGCGCTCGTTGTGGCCGTTGGCCGGGAAGGAATGCGGCACGCGTTCGACGATGCGGATGCCGTAGCGCTCGAGGGCAGCGACCTTTTCGGGGTTGTTGGTGAGGAGCCGCACCGTCGTGAACCCCAGCTGGCGCAGCATTTCGGCGGCCGGCAAATAGACCCGCTCGTCGACCTCGAAGCCGAGCTGCTCGTTGGCGTCAACCGTGTCGAAGCCGGCATCCTGCAGCTGATAGGCGCGCAGCTTGTTGATGAGGCCGATGCCGCGGCCTTCCTGCGCGAGGTATAATAGAACTCCGCCGCCGGTCTTGGTGATCGCCGCGATCGCGCCGCGCAGCTGGTCGCCGCAATCGCAGCGCAAGCTCGCCAAGAGATCGCCGGTGAAGCATTCCGAATGGAGCCGCACCAAAACGGGCGCGGCCGGGTCGGGCTTGCCGATCACGATCGCGAGGTGCTCGGTGCCGCCATCGCCGGGGCGAAACGCGATGAGCTGGGCGTCCTCCGCTTCGGCGAGGGGGACGCGGGCCTCGGCAACCCGCGTCACGCCGACGGCGGCGGCGCGGCGGGTCAGAACCGCCTCGGACGCGACAACCGAGAAATCGGTACGGCGCCGGGCCAGCGCCGCCTCCGAGGCGGCAAGCGGCAGGACCAGCGCGGCCGGCAGCAGCGCGGCGAGCCGGGCGAGCGCGACTGCGGCCAATTCGCCCCCCTCCGCAATCGCAGGCTCGCTGCCGAGACCGGGTGGCTCGACGCCGAGCGAGGCCGCCGGATCGGCAAGGTTGCGAATGACCGCGGCGGACAGATCAGCCGCTACGGCGATCGATACCGCGCCCGACAGCGCTCCCGCGGCGGTTTCGCGCCGGGCCAGGCCCAAAGCCACCGCGCGGCGCCGGGTCAGCACCATGCGCAGCTGGTTATGCGACACTGCGCGCAGCCGCGCGAGATTGGCGTCGGTGACGAATTCGGCGGCGAGGGCGAGGATTGCCGGCTCGCGCCCGTCGAGCAGCACCGGATCGCCCCGTCGCAGCGCAATGATCGCCGCGTCGAGCCCCTGCCCGGCTGGTCCGTCCCCGGCCGTTGTCGGGATCAATCGTTCAACCACGCCACACCTCTAGCCGGCGCCATCATAAGCTGCAACCCCCCCTGCGCCACCCATCTCCTGCGCATGACTGCCTTACCCGCGCTCAGAAATTTTCCAGGCTGAGCACTTCGTCATCGTAATCATAGGCGAAGATCTCGGCGTGGCGGCCCCAGTTGATCAGGGTGTCGAGCACGCGCTCGGCCTCCTCCTCGGAGAGGTGGTCCTCGAGCTCGCGCAGGAAGCGGGCGGCGGGCGCGCGGTGCCCCGGGCGCTCGTCGAGGACGCGGCGGATATGGGCGGCGAGCGGCACGTGCTTCAAGAGCGCGTCGGCGAACATCTGCTTGCGGCCGAGCATGTCGGTGGCGGCGTAGGCGCGCCCGCTCGCGGTCAGCTCGATATCGCCGGCGCTGACGTGCGCCCAGCCCAGCAGCTCCATCATCTCGATCAGCGGGAACAGCTCATCCATCACCAGATTTTCGCCGTCGGCCAGCTGCGGCAGGTCGGCGCGCCCGTTGTAGGGCGGCTCCATCAGCGTGTCGATCAACCCCGAGACCTGCTGCACCGCGGCGTCGGGCAACCGGTGGCCGAACCCGATCGGCTCGGGTTTGGCGCCGCGCCGCCCGTCGCGCCCCGGGCCCGTCGTCAACAGCGTATAGACCTGGTCGACGATCTGGTGGAACGGCGCGCCCTCGGGTGCCCGCGGATGCGCCAGCGCGACCGGTACTTCCGCGCTGATCCGGCCGGGGTCACTGCTGAAAATCAGGATGCGATCGGCCATCTCTACGGCCTCGGCGATGTTGTGCGAGACCATCAGGATCCCCTTGGTCGGGATCCGGCTTTGCAGCCACAGCTGCGACAAATCGTTGCGCAGGGTTTCCGCGGTCAGGACGTCGAGCTGCGAGAACGGCTCGTCGAGCAGCAGAATATCGGGGTTGACGACGAGGGCGCGGGCAAACCCGACCCGCTGTCGCATGCCGCCCGAAAGCTCCTTCGGGTAGGCGCTCTCGAAACCGTCGAGCCCGATCAGGTCGATGGCGTCGACCGCGCGGCGGCGCCGGTCGGCGGCCGAGATGCCTTGCGCCTCGAGCCCCAGTTCGACATTGCCGAGCACGGTCAGCCAGGGAAACAGCGCGAAGCTCTGAAACACCATCGCGATGCCCTGCACCGGACCCTCGACCGGTGCGCCGCGATACTCGACCCGGCCTTCGCTCGGAGCGATGAGCCCGGCAAGGATGCGCAGAAAGGTCGATTTGCCGGAACCCGACTTGCCGAGGATCGCGACGATCTCGCCCTGGCGCAGCACGAATTCGACCCGTTCGAGAACGAGCCGGCCAATATGGTCCGGTGTGCGATAGGTCTTGCTGATCTGGATGGCGCGCAGGAGCGGCCCCGATAGGCCGGCCGATGTGCCGCGTTCGCTCGCCAGTTCGACCATTCAGCCAATCCTCTCAATCGAGCCGCAGCCGTTCGGCGGCCAGATTGTAGAGCCGTCGCCACAGCAGCCGGTTGAACGCGAGAACGTAGAGGCACAACACCCCGATCCCGAGAGCGATGCGGGCGGCGTCGCCCTCGGCCGTCCAGCGTGCGATGTAGGCGCCGACGCCGGTCGCGCGCAAGGTCGTATCGCCCCATTGCACAACCTCCGAGACGATACTGGCGTTCCACGCGCCGCCGGCGGCCGTGACCGCACCGGTGACGTAGGCCGGGAAGATCGCCGGCAGCATGACGCGGCGCCACCATAGCAGCCGGCGCACCCCGAGGTTGCTGGCCGCGAGTTGCAATTCGCCCGACAAGCCCACGGTTCCGCCGATGACGTTGAACAGGATGTACCATTGGGTGCCCAGGATCATCAGCGGGCTGAGCCAGATCTCCGGGCTGAGGCGATAGCGCAGGATCAGGACGACGGCGACCGGAAAGAACAGATTGGCCGGAAACGCCGCGAGAAACTGCACGATCGGCTGGGCCCGGTCGGCGATGCGCGGGCGCAGCCCGATCCACACCCCGATCGGCACCCAGATCATCGAGGCGATCGCGATCAGCACCATGACCCGGAGGGCAGTGATCAGCCCGAGGACGAAAACCCAGCCGATCTCCGGGAGCGTGACGCTCGCCCGGATGAACAGCACGATCCACAACAGCCCGGCGCCGGCCAGCGCGAGCAGCACCGCGTCGAACAGGTGTTCGAACAGCGCCGAATGCCGGCTCGCCGGGCGTCGCGCCGGCGCCGCGCGCAGCATGGCGCCGATGCCGTAATCGACGATGCGGTTGAGCGCCAGCACACCCGATTGCGCCAGATCGAACAGCCGGGCCCGCTGCAACACGATCAGAAACCACGGACGGGCATAGTCCTCGTCGCCCGGGTCGCCGATGAATTTACGCGACCATGCCAGGAGCGGGCGGAACAGCAGCTGATCGTATAAGAGGATCACGACGAGCATGACCAGCACGGCGTCGCCGATCGCCGCGAGATTGCGTTGGTCGATCGCGGTGGCGATGTAGGAGCCGATGCCGGGCAGCATGATCGTCTGGCTGGAAACCGTGATCGCTTCCGAGGCGACGACGAAGAACCAGCCGCCTGACACCGACATCATCATGTTCCACACCAGCGCGGGGACGCCGTGCGGGACTTCGAGCCGCCAGAAGCGCTGCCAGGCCGAGAGGTGATACATCCGCGCCGCCTCGATCAGCTCGGCCGGCACGGTGCGCAGCGACTGGTAGAGGCTGAATGTCATGTTCCAGGCTTGCGAGGTGAAGATCGCGAAGATCGCGGCGCATTCGACGCCGAGGAGCCGCCCGGGAAAGAGCGCGATGAAGCCGGTCACGGTGATCGACAGAAAACCCAGGATCGGCACCGACTGGAGGACGTCGAGCACCGGAATGAGGATCTTTTCGGCCTGCCGGCTCTTCGCTGCGACCGCGGCGTAAACCAGGCTGAACATGAGCGAGGCGACGAGCGCGGCGCCCATCCGCAAGACCGTGCGCAGCGCGTATTCCGGCAGCCGCCACGGATCGAGGCTGATCGGCAGCGCCTCGCCGATATGATAATGAGCGCCCATCGCCATGCCGCCCCACGCGACCAGCGCGAGGATGCCGAGCACCAGCGGCAGCGCGACCAGGTCCCAGGCGTTTGGACGCAGCCGCGACGGCCAGGCGATGAGGGGCAGGCCCCAGCGCTGTTCCATGACCCCTGCTGCCGGTTGCGCGCGGTGGGCTACCTCTAGCCCAGAGCGGCCGCCGCCGCGAGCGGAAATGGCGGGCGGTCGGCATGGCCGGGTTCAGTTCCGGCCAACGGGTTTTGCGCGGCGCGCCACGACCGGTTAATCTGCGCCGGGCAGAAATAAACCGATGGCGCGGCGCGAATGATCCTCAACATCGAACGGCTGCGGGCAGCACCATTGCGCCGAGATCCGTTCGAGTTTGTCGTCGTCGACAATTTCATCCGGGCCGAGGATCTGGCGGCGCTGATCGCCGATTTTCCCGAGGTCCGGCGGCACGGCAGCTTTCCGCTCGGCACGCTCTCCTTCGGCGCGGCGTTCGCCGGGCTCGCCGCCGAGCTCGAGGGCGACGCGCTGCGCCACGAGATCGAGGGGAAATTCGCGATCGATCTGGCCGACCGGCCGACGATGATCACGGTGCGCGGCAAGAGCGACGGCAAGGACGGCCGCATCCACACCGATTCGGCGACCAAGCTGATCACCCTCCTTCTTTATATGAACCCGGTGTGGGAGGTAGAAGCTGGCCGGCTTCGGCTGCTGCGCCGGGCGGACGATCTCGCGAACTTCGTCGAGGAGATTGCGCCCATCGCCGGCACGATGGTCGCGTTCCGGCGCAGCGCCGCCTCCTTCCACGGCCATCAGCCGCACCGCGGCGAGCGCCGCGTGCTGCAGCTCAACTGGGTGAGCGATGCCGACGTGGTGCGGCGTGAGCTCGCCCGGCATGCCTGGTCGGCACGGTTGAAGGCGCTCAACCCGTTCGGCTGAGCGGGCAAACCCCGCCCGGACACCGTGCTAGATGCAGCGGATCGTCCAGATGGTAAAGGTGCTGCCGGTTTGGTCGCTGAAGTTGTCGGGTGTATTGCGGCGATCGACGCTGTCGAGCACGCGGTAGCCACTCGGGCACAGCCGGGCGGCGGTCCGCCGGTTGGGCGCGTCCGAGCCGCCCGGGATGCCCGGCCCGTCGACCCGGAATGTCCGATTGTCGATTGCGGTGGCGGTCGCCTCGGTGCACGCCGCCAGGGCAAGGAGCGCAATCATCGCAAACACGCGCATCGGATCTCACCTATGGGGATTGACCGGCCGATCTCTAGCGCTTTTTGGTATGGTGGGCCAGCCGAAGCGGGGAGCGCCGGCGCCATAGTGGCGACGGCAATGGAGGTGGTCCAATGGCGGTGGAGCTGAACAATTTTGCCCGGCGGTTGCGGCTGGGCGACGCGGTGCTGCTGCTTGCTCTGACGAGCATGGGCCTGGCCGCTTGGGATCCTGCCCTTGCCGCGGCAGCCAGCGCGCCGGGGGCGGCGCCGGTATCGCCGGGGACGGCGCGCATCTGGATCTACCGCGATTATGAGCCGTACGAGACCCTGGCGCGGCCGTATGTGCGGCTGAACGGCGCGATCATCGGAATTTCCGAGCCGGGCGCCGTGTTCTATCGCGATGTTGCGCCGGGCACCTACACGGTCACGGTCGATAGTCAGGGCACCGACGTCCAGCAATTCGTCAGCGTCCCCGTTGCCGCGGGCCAACAGGCCTACGTCAAGGTGCTCGCGTCCGCGAGTTGGGATTCCGGGGGTGGTGGTGGGGATCGTGATGGCGGCGGCGGCTGGGCGCGGGATACCTTCTACACCTGGCAAATCCAGCCAGAGGCTGCGGCCGCCGAAATCGCCCGCATGCCGGTCTGCGGCGGGGGCTGAACCGCCCGCGGAGCGCCCGGCTCCCACCGCCGCCCTGGTGCATCCATGGCGCGCCAGGATGCGGCGCAACGATGAGTCCGGTTGCGCGCTCCCGGGCCGAGGCGACATGACGGCGCCGTTCTGCGGCGTCCAATCCGACACCAGCGATTGGCCGCACGCGGCGCGGCGGCAATCGCCAATTGTGGCGGATGCATCCCTGGTATGCGATTTCTGACGTCCAGTCAGATGCCTGGCGCGTCTGTTGCAGTCTGGCCACGCTGCGACGAAAACACCACGAAGCGACCAAACCGCGCTTGATCACCGCGCTGCGCGCAATATCATGCGGCGAGAGGAACGTGTGTTCTTTGCGCGGGCAACCGTGCCTTTTGGCGCTTGGGGGGAGCTAATGATCAGAAAGCGAACTATCGGCATCCTGGCGGCGCTCGGCGGGCCGACCGTCGCGCTGGCGCTGCTGTTGGGTGTGCCGGCGGCCAAGGCCGACGACACCAATCTCCAGGCGAACCCTGAACTTGCCCAGCGCCTTGATCAGCTTGCCCAGGTCGGCACGGCGAAACCGCAGGTGCCCGCCGGGACCGCGACGATCGCCGGCAGCTTCCCGCGCTCGTTCCTGATCCCGGGCACCGACACCTCGCTCTTGGTCGGCGGCCAGCTTGAGTTGGATGCCGGTTACTGGTTTTCCGGCGGCAACAACAATAACGTCGGCGCCGGCTCGCCGATCGCCGGCGTGCCCGGTCTTTCCGGTGTGCCGCTCAACTTCCCCGGCAACATCGCCAAGTCGCGCACCAACGGCATTTTCAATCCCAGCGTCTATGCCTCGCGCCTGCACATAGAGACCCGAACCCCGACCGCGTACGGCCAGGCCCAGACCGTCCTCGAGTTCGATTTCCTCGGCTGCGCGCTCGGCGGCATCGACTGCAACAACACGGTCGCCGGCAACGATGGGTTGGGCGCCCGGATACGCCTCGCCTACGCCACGCTGGGCCCGTTCGCGGCCGGGCAGATGTGGAACCCCGCGGCCGACCTCGCGTCGTTTCCGGAAACCCTCGACCTCGGCTGCTGCGCCGGCCTATACGGCGTCGGCCGCCTACCCGAGGTAGTTTGGACGACGGACGTTCCGGCGTTCGCCGGAATACCGCCCTCGACCTTCGCGTTCGCCCTGATCGACCCCGAGGATTCGGCGGCAACGCCGGGCGGTCAGACGCTGACCAACAATACGAACCTCCAAAACGTGAGCCTCGCGGGCGTCGCCTTCGGCATCAACCCTGCCACTGGCCTACCCTTTTCGCAGGCCAACACCAACGCCGGACTCCTGGGCACGCTCAACCCCGGCAGCAACCAGTTGATCGGGACCAACCCGTTGAAGACCGAGTGGCCGGACCCCGAATTCGCGTGGACCTGGCAGCAGCCGTGGGGCCATCTGCAGCTGCACGGCGTCGTCCACCAGGCGGCGATGGTTGATGGCGCGCATATCGACCAGCAATACATCGGCTACGGCGGCGGCGTCTCCGGCGACGTGAAGCCCGGCTGGCTCGGCTGGCAGAAGGACGACATCGGCTTCGGCGCCTGGGCTGGCAACGGCCTCGGCCGGTATGCGGGTGGCGGCGGCGCCGGCAACTACTTCCCCTATCTGGCGACCAATTACGGCGCGCCGGTGGGTGCTCTCGGCAACACGACCGGCAATCCTTGCGGCTACGGCCATCTCGGCGTGCCGTCCGTCGGACCCGGTAGCGCCGCCTGCGCCGCCGGGGTCCGCGCGCAGACCATCCCTGAGTGGGGCACCGAGATCTGGTACCAGCACTGGTGGACCCCGACCCTTCGTTCGACGCTCGATTTCGGGGTCGCCCACCAGGACGGCGCAACCGCTCTCGTCGGCGGCCTCGCGGCGGCCGCGGCGGCGGGAGGCAGCACGAACGGCGCCGGGGTCTCCGGCATCAACAAGGCACTGGTAAACGTCCACCTCAACCTGCTCTGGAGCCCGGTGCCGTTTATCAATACGGGC
>DASYZD010000326.1:0-5928 GCA_035946655.1 Allostellaceae bacterium
GCCGAACGGGGTGGAACTCTCGCTCGGCATCAGCCGGGCGGCGAGCCTGGAAGATCTGTTGCGCCAGACCGACACGCTGTCGATCCACGCGCCGCTGACGCCGGAAACGCACGGCATGCTCGGGAAGGAAGAGCTCGCTCTCTTGCGTCCCGGCGCGGTCGTCGTCAATGACGCGCGCGGCCCGATCATCGACCTCGACGCGCTCGCCGACCTGATCCGCTCGGGCCACATCGCCGGCGCCGGGCTCGACGTCTTGCCGCAGGAGCCGCCGGTCGAGCCGATCCCCGAATTGTTGCGCGCCTATCGCGCCCGCGAGCCGTGGCTCGAAGGCCGCCTCGTCATTACCCCGCACTCGGCCTGGCTGACGCCGCATTCCTTCGAGGACACGCGCCGTAAATCGGCCGAGACGATGCGCGCCGCGCTCTTGACCAACCGGCCACAGAACGTCATCACGCCCGAGATGTTTTAGGGGCGCGGGACCAGCAAATCGGATGAGCCCGATGCACCGGCTGCATCTGCTGCGCCACGCCAAATCCGACCGGGACGAGGCGGTGGAGGATCATGAGCGCACGCTGAGCCGACGCGGCCGCGAGGCGGCGCGGCGCGTCGGCGAGAGCCTGCCGTCGGCGCTCGGCGCCATCGATCTCGTGTTGTGCTCGACCTCGGCGCGCACAAGGGAAACCGCCGAATTGGTGCTCGCCGGCTTTGCCGCGCCGCCGCCCATCCGGTTCGAGGAGGCGCTCTATCTCGCCGATCGCGCCGCCCTCATCCGCGGTCTGAGCCAGCTCGACGAGAGCCTGGGCTCGGTCATGGTGATCGGCCACAATCCGGGGTTACACGAACTGGCGCTGGCGCTTGCCGCCGAAGATTCGCCGCGCTACCGGGCGCTCGCCTCCGGCAAATTCCCGACTACCGCCCGGGCGAGCTTCGCGATCGCCGGCGTGTGGGCGAACCTCGCCCGCTCGCGCCACGCGCTCACCGATTACGTGACGGCGAAATCGCTCGGCGATTAGCTCGCGCATTCGCACGGCTCACAGAGTCCCCCTCTCCAAATACGCGTGCAACCAGGTGGCGACGCCGTTGGTGGCAATCGCCACGACGACGAACGCCAGCACGGCGGTCGCCAGGCCGATGCCGATCGCCAGCCCGTCGCGCTCCAATAGGCCGAGGGCCAAGAGCGATATCGCAACGCCTGGCAGCATGTGGCCGAGCGGCACCGGCAGGGTGATGATGATGGCGAGAATGAGGGATATCGCCCCGATGGGCACCATTGTCCAATCCCCAGCCAGCCAACTCATCCGGGGTCGGACAATCCGTTCGAGCCGGCGCAACCTCGGAAGCGCACGCTCGACAAAGGCGACAAATTCGGCGCGGTTTATCGATTGCCGCGCCAGCCGCGCCGGCAACCAGGCACGGCGCCGTCCGAAGAGCAGCTGAGCCGAGATCAGGATCAGCGGGATGCCGAAGAGGACGGATATGCCCGGCGCCGGGATCGGGAGCGCCATCGGCAGCGCGAGGATCAGCAGCAGCGCGGCGATCGAACGATGCCCCATGAACCGGGCGATCGTCGCCAGATCGACGCGCTCGCCGTTCGCCGTTTCGGCGAAGAGCGCCAGCACGTCGGAAAAGCGATGGCCGCGATCGCGAACGCCTTCCACCTCAGCGGCTTGATCGGGCATCCGTGTGTTCAGCGTTGCGCGCGGTGGAGGTGGTTCCACAAGAGCGCAAAGCTGCCGCCGATCGCATAGCCGATCGTCGCCGTCAGCAGGACCAAACCGGCGGCGCGCAGTGGCTCAAAGCCCTCGATCACATAGACCGGCCGGATGAAATGCAGCCAAAAGATGAAATCCATCACCGGCTGGGCGGCGCCGCTTGCCACCAACAGCGCCCACAACAAATGAAACCCGCCGAGCAAGAACCCCAGCACCAGGCCGGCGCGGTTAACCCCGACCGTCGAGTGTCTCTGCGGTTCCGAAACGGTCGCCTGGCTCATCATCTTCGGGACTCCTATCAGCACCGATCATTCAATCGCCCGCTTTGATCCCAACCGGTATGACGCAGATCAACGCCGCCCGGCTTGTCGCCGAATAGAGTGCCTCCCGGAGCTGGTCCGGGAGTGGGCGATGAACAACAGGCTGTCAGTCATCGCGGTCGTCAGTGTCATTTTGTGCGGGCTTAATGGAGGCAGAGCCGCCGCCCAATGGTTTGGCCCGACGTGGGATCCGAATATCGAACTGACGTCGCAGGATCGTGCGATGATGCGCAACACGGTGCAGCGGGAAATTCACGGAAGGCGCCTCGACACGGTTGCCCGCTGGACCAATCCTGCCAGCGGGCATTCCGGCACCATAACGCTTCTGAGCAAGTCGGTGCGCCGGGCCATGCCGTGCGAGCAGATCGAATACCGAATCATGTCGTCAAAGCCGGGAGAGCAATCCGAGCGGTACGTGTTTCATAGCTGCCGCCTGCCCGACGGCACTTGGAAATTGGCGGATTAGACGATCTGGGGGTCTCGCCGCGACATCCCTCTGGGTCGCGGCGCCGTCCTCGCTGGGTTCAGCGTGACGCGCTATCGCCCGACTCGGCGAGCATCCGCCGCGCGAGGGCGATCGTGATCGGGCGGCCGGCGACGAGGGCGAGGCGGTCGAGCCCTGCGGCGAGCGCGGCCGCCGCCGCGAACGAGCGTTCCATCCGGCGTACCAGAAAGCCGATGACCCCGGGGGCGACACGGATTTGGCGGTCGGCAAAATGCTTGACCAATACCGCGGAGAGGAGCGCGTCGTCAGGCGGTGCGATCGCGACCGAAGGGGCGGCGCGCAGCCGCGAGGCGAGGTCGGCGAGCGCTATCGGCCAGTTCGCCGGCGCCACCCGCGCGACCACCAGGAGGCTCGCACCGGTCTCGATGCAAAAATTGTGTAGATGCAGCAGGGTCCGCTCGGGCGCGCGCTCGGCATCGTCAAGCGCCACCGCGCGATGGCGGGCGAGCGCATCGGGCTCCGCCAGCGCGTCGCCGCGGACCAAGACGCCGCCCGTGCGTTCGCACCAGAGGTGGGCGAGGTGGCTCTTGCCCGATCCGGCGGCGCCATGAAGGACGAGCACCGGCTTTGACCAATCCGGCCACTGCTCGATCCACCGGAGCGCGGCGGCATTGCACCCGGAGGCCAGAAAATCTGCCCGCCCGTAGGCCGGACGATGCGGCAAATCGATCGCCAGCTGGGTCATCGGGCTGGATCGAGGCTGGTCACGATCTCGCCTTCGCTCGCGTTCTGGCTCGGGTCGCATCGTAAAGGCCGCTACTGCGATAGAGCGAGAGCGCAAAGCGCGCCAGGACGCCGATCACCGCGGCGGCCGGCACGGCGACCAGCACACCGACAAACCCATAGAGCGTGCCGCCGGCAAACAGCGCGAAGATCACCCAGACCGGATGGAGGTGGATGCGGTCGCCAAGGAGCTTTGGCGTCAGGATGTTGGCTTCGGTCAGCTGGCCCACCGCAAAGATGGCGCACACCGTGAGGATCTCGGTCCAGTTGCCGTATTGGTTGGCGGCAAGACCCAGCGCCAGGACGAACCCGGTTGCCACCCCGAGCATCGGGATGATCGCGAGGACCCCGATCAACAAGCCGAGCGCCATCCCCGATGCCAGACCCGCCAGGGTCAGGGCGGTGCCGTAATAAACCGCCAGGATCAGACAGATCAGCGCCTGGCCGTGAACAAAGCCGACCAGCGTGTCGCTGACCAGCCGCGCCTGCCCGCGCACGGTCTCCAAGGACTGCCGCGGCAGGTAGGAATCGATCTGCGCGATCATCTTATCCCAATCGCGCAAGAGGAAGAAGGTGACGATCGGCGTTACCACGACCAGCGACAGGATATTGAGGATCGCCAGGCTGCTGGTGATCATTCCCTGCACCAGCCCGGCCAGCCAGGTCATCGCCTCGGCGAGCTTGGCGCTGAGCAGGTCGCGCAATTTGCCGACGTCTTCGGCCGGCAGATGCTCTTGGAGCAGGAGGATCAGCCGGCCCAGCTGGTCCTGGAGAGCGTGCACCAGGTTCGGCACTCGGGTGATCAGCTGGAAGATCTGGCCCTGGATCAGCGGGACCAGGACGATGAGGATGCAGATCAGCCCGAACACGAAGATGGCCAGGACAAAAAGACTCGCCAGACTGCGGCGGACTCCCCAGCCCTCGAAGCGGGCCACTAGCGGTGCCAGGATATAGGCGACCGCAAACCCGGTTGCGAACGGCATCAGTATGGCCTCGACCAGGCCGAGCGCGACAACGAGAAGAAGGAAGAGGCCGAGCCAGAACAGCAACCGGTACGCCCACGGGCTCATAACACCCCGGCCGGACGCTGGAAAATGCGCGCCCACAGCACCAGGTAGACCACGCCCGAGAGCACCGTCGTCACCGCCACCGCGGCGATCAAAACCGAGGCCGCCAGCCCGGTCCCGATGCCGAGGCCGAGCCGCGCCAGCACGAACCCGACGAGGACGATCTGCATCAGCGTGTTGAGTTTGCTGACGAAGTGCGGACCAAGCTGGCGCGAGGCGTCGCTCGCCTGGATCAGGACAAAGCCGAGCACGATCAAGATGTCGCGCAACACCACCAGGCCGACGAGCCAGGCGGGCAGTTGTCCGGCCAGCCCCAGGCTCACGTAGACCCCGGCGAGCATCGCCTTGTCGGCGGCGGGATCGAGCAACGCGCCGAGCCTCGTGCGCCGGTCGAACCGCTTGGCGATATACCCGTCGAGCGCGTCCGATACCCCGGCCCCAAAAAAAACCCAGAACGCGGCACCATATCGCGCGTTGAAGATCAACCAGATCGTCAGCGGCACCGACAGCAGCCGCGCCAGAGTGATCAGGTTGGGCAGGTTCAATTCAAGGCGCTCCGATTGCGGCGGGCCGATCGCGCGCGGCGCCGACATTTCCGGGCCTGGGCTGATCTCGGGAACCATCGCGCGACCGTTTGCCGGGAGGGGTTGCGTCACGGCTGCGGCGCCGGCCCGGTGCGGGCGAGGCGCCAGAGCGGGTCGCCGTGCACCAGATCGAGGCTGATCTGGGCGAGGCTTGCCTTCAGCTGATCGATGTTTCCGCCATAGCCGATCTCGATCTTCGCCTCCTCGCGCGACAATGAAAGGAGATCGATCTTGTGGATCTCCGGCACCCTGGCCAGGCGCTCGCGGGCGCGCACCCAATCGTCGAGCCCGGTGATCGGCAGGATTGCGGTCAGGCTGCCCTCCTGATCGTCGGGCGCCGCCGCCGCGTTCTTCCAGCCGGTACCGATGTCAGCGACGATCGCCGTCACGGCGCGGCGCAGGAGCGCATTCCCACTTTCGCCGGGATCGGCGGTCAGCTTCTCGACATGGCTCTCGACCGGCGCGTCGGTCCGATAGCGCCGCACGGTAACGTCTACCCCGGAAGGCTGGTCGGGGGGGCCGCGCGGCGTGGCGAGCATGACGATCGATTCCTCGCCCCCGTTGCGCCGGGCGAGCGCGGCCAGCGCCGCGGCATCGCCGGCAAGTGCCTTATCGGCATCGACCGCGGCAATATCGCCAGCGTCGCCCAGCGGCACGACGACGCGCACGGGGCCCGTCCCGGGCGGCAGCTGTTCCCAGGCCTGGCGCCACGGGTTGGGATCCTCCCACAGCCGGGGTTGCCCGGCCGATTGGTATAGCGGGACGACGACCACTGGCTTCGCCGCTGTCCCGGGGGCAGCGGCGGGCGCTGCACTGCCCAAGATGCGGCGGGTTGCCTCCGGTCGGAAATGAAACGTGTACTCGGCGGCATAACGCACCGCCGTCATGCGCTCGCTCGCCACTTCGAAGCTGAGAACGAGGTCGGTGATCGCCTGGTCATCGAGCTTTGGCAGCTTCGCTGGGGTGGTGCCGCCCGACAGGCGCGCGGCGACCGCGGCGAGCGCGCGGCGCTGGCCG
>DASYZD010000327.1:0-3618 GCA_035946655.1 Allostellaceae bacterium
GCCTCGCCGAACGAGCAGAAGATGATCCCCAGTTCGGCGAGCTGGCCCTTGAAGGTGGTCGCGACCGACACGCTGTCGAAGACGGCGTCGACCGCGACCCCGGCGAGCGCGGCCTGTTCTTTCAGCGGGATGCCGAGCTTCGCGTACATCGCCAGAAGCTCGGGATCGACCTCGTCCAATGAGGAGGGGCCCGCCTGCTGCTTTGGCGCCGAATAGTAGGTCGAGGCCTGGTAATCGATCGGCGCAATCTTGACCTTGGCCCAATCGGGCCCGGTCATCTCGCGCCAAGCGCGGAACGCGGCGAGCCGCCATTCGAGGAGCCACTCGGGCTCGCCCTTTTTGGCCGAGATGAAGCGCACCGTCTCTTCATTGAGGCCGGGCGGCGCACTGTCGGCTTCGATCTCGGTGACAAAGCCGTATTTGTAGCCCTCCTGCGAGAGCGAGCGGATGGTTTCCTCGGTATCGAGAGGGGCGGTCATCAGGGCAACTCGTTCATCAGACTGCGGGCCGGCGCGGCAAACCCGGCAGCGGGCGCAAACGCCATCGGCCCGATCATCTCGTCGAGCGAGATCGCCGACAGCGCCGCCCCGACAGCGCGGTTGATCGCGGCCCAATGCGGCCGGGTCGGGCAATAATTGGTGCGCTCGCATTCCGCGGCATGGACCGAGCATTGCGTCAGCCCGATATCGCCGTCGATCGCGGCAACGACCTCGGCGACCGAGATTGTGGCCGGAAGTCGGGCCAGGCGATAGCCGCCGGCGGCCCCCCGCGTCGCGCTGACGAGACCGGCATGCGCCAAAGCCTTCAACAGCTTGGCGACGGTCGCCGGGGGCAGCCGGGTGGCCGTGGCAATCGCGGCCGCGGTCGCCTGCCGGTCAGGATGGGCGGCGAGATGCGAGGCGACAATGACGCCGTAATCGGCAAGCTTTGACAGGATGATCATCGGCCGGGCAGGCCTCATAGCGATCGTTGCGGGTCAATTCGGACTGGATTGGTACGCTATAGATCGTCGTTGCCGCGGTCCTGGTCAAGGCGAAATCGGCCGGTGCGCCGGCCGACTCGCGCGCTGTGGCATTCCGCCGCAAATATTTCGCAGTGCGGACGGCTGACGACCGGCCCGCCGGCTGACTAGCCTTCCAGGTCGAGGGCGCGTTGGATCGCGTTGAACACCTGGCTTGGCCGAAACGGCTTGGCGAGAAAACCGAGCGGACGGGCGGCCCGGGCGCGCTCGATCGTCGCAGCGTCGACCAGCCCGGAGAGGAAGATCGAGGGCACGTCGAATTCCTGGCGCAACCGGCAGGCCAGCTCGATCCCGTCGATCGGCCCGGTCAGCCGGATATCGACGAGCGCCAGGGCGGGGTGGTGTTCCGCCGCCAGGGACAGTGCCTCGCGGCCCGAGGCGGCGAGACCGGCGACGCCAAACCCCGATTCGCCGAGAACTTCCTCGATATAGCTGGCAATCAGCGCCTCGTCCTCGACGATGAGGATGCTCATCTTCTTGCTTCTGTCGGGCGGCGCAACCACTTGAAACCCACCGCTTGCCACCCGCACGCCCCCAACTGCCGATCACCGCAAGGTGCTGTTCGTTAACAGGAGGCGGATACGTTAGTTCCAGGTCATCGATGGCCGGCGCCCGGTGAGACCCGCTGGCGCAGCGCCCCGACCCTGGGCGGACAGGGGAGCGGGGCTCGATGAAGCTGCTCATCATCGAAGACGATCGCGCTACCGCCGCCTATCTCGTGAAGGGGCTGAGCGAAAGCGGCTATACGATCGATCATTCGCATGACGGCCGGGACGGTCTGTTCCTCGCCACCTCCGGCAGCTATGACGCGATCATCCTCGATCGCATGCTGCCGGGGATGGACGGACTGGCGCTGTTGGGGGCGCTGCGCGGCGCCGCGATCCGCACGCCGGCGCTGATCCTCTCGGCGCTCGGCAGCGTCGACGATCGGGTCAAGGGGCTGCGCTCGGGCGGCGACGATTACCTCGTCAAGCCGTTTGCGTTCAGCGAACTCTTGGCCCGGATCGAAGTATTGTTGCGGCGCGGCGGCGATGCGCCGAGCCTGACGAGGCTGCGGGTGGCCGATCTCGAACTCGATTTATTGACCCGGTCGGTGAAGCGCGGCGACAAGACGATCGAGCTGCTGCCGCGGGAGTTCCAGCTGCTCGAGTACCTGATGCGCAATGCCGGCCATGTCGTGACCCGGACGATGCTGCTGGAAAACGTGTGGGACTATCATTTCGACCCGCAGACCAATGTGATCGACGTGCACGTGAGCCGGCTGCGCCAGAAGATCGACAAGAACTTCGATCATCCGCTGCTGCACACCGTACGCGGCGCGGGGTATTGCCTGCGCGCTGCGGAGTGAGTGGCAGATGCGGATCGCGGCTTACCGTGGAGGGGGACGCACGGCACCGGTCCGGGCTGCCGCCGCCCGCTGCGCGACCGCGCGGCATGAGGTCCGCTCGTAATGCCGAATGGGGTCGCCGAAATGCCGCCGGCGGCGGGTGCGCCGGTCAGCGGGATTGCCGCCAAGCTCGCCGTGCCGGCGAGCGTGCCGGTCGCCGCCGGCGGGCGGCGGGCGTGGGCGATCGTCCGACCGCTACGGCGCCTCCTTCGGACCCATGCATTTCGCCTGGCCGGCCTCTATTTTCTGGTGTTTGCGATCTCGGTTATCGGCGTCCTGTTTTTTGTCTATTGGACCAGCGCCGACTTTGTCGAGCGGCAGACCGAGGCGACCCTCGATGCAGAAATCACCGGCCTGGCAGAGCAATACGCTCAGCGCGGCCTCAGCGGCCTCATCCAGATCGTCGCGGCGCGCAGCGCCGGCGATCGCGGCGACGGCATTCTCTACCTGGTGACCAACAGCGAGGGCAGGCCGCTCGCCGGCAACATCAGCGGCTGGCCGAGCGGCGTCCCGGTCCGCTCGGGACCCTTGTCTTTTCAGATCGACGTGGCGGTCAAGGGCCAGAGCGAGACCCACCCGGCGCGCGGCGTCTTGTTTACGATCCCCGATGGCTATCGCCTCTTGGTTGGGCGCGATATCAGCGACGGCGCTGCGTTTCGCAACCGCATCAAGGCGACGCTCCTATGGTCGGGCCTCGTTGCCCTCGGCATCGGGCTCGCCGGCGGGACCGTGATGAGCCGCAACATGCTGCGCCGGGTCGAGCAGGTGAACCGGACCGCCGAGCGGGTGATCGCCGGCAATTTGTCGGACCGCGTGCCGCGGCGCGGGACCAACGACGAATTCGACCAGCTCGCCGCCAATCTCAACGGCATGCTCGATCAGATCGAGCGGCTGATGAGCGCGATGCGCGAGGTCACCGACAATGTCGCGCATGATTTGAAGACGCCGTTGGCGCGGCTGCGGGCGCGGCTCGAACTGGCGCTCCTTGGTCCAGACGACCCGCTCGCGCGAACCGACGCGATCCGCGCCGCGATCGACGAAGCCGACCGGCTGCTCGCCACTTTCAATGCGCTCCTCAGCATCGCCGAAGCGGAAGCCGGCGCCGGGGAGCGCACCGACGAGCCATTGGACCTCGGCCAGATCGCCCGGGCGGTGGTCGAGCTCTATGAGCCGCTGGCCGAGGAGAAAGGCTTTGCGCTAAGCCTCGACA
>DASYZD010000328.1:0-23314 GCA_035946655.1 Allostellaceae bacterium
ACTCTCGCGCTGGTTTCCCGGGGCCATCGTGACATGGCCGCCCTCGCCGGCCAATGCGACCCACCCCGATCCGTCCGGGATCAACCCCGAAACGCCCAACCCCGAACCGGGGCCAATGACCCCGATCGGCCGCCCCCCGACCGGCGCGCCGCCGCCGACCGGGATCCGGTCGCCCGCCGAGAGGCGCGGCAAGGCCAGCGCCACCGCCGTGAAATCGTTGATCGCAATGAGCCGCTCGAGGCCAAGCCGGTCGCGCAGCGCGGCCAGCGAAAAGCTCCACGGATGGTTGGTCATCGCGATCCGGTCGCCGGTGATCGGCGCGGCAATGGCCAGCGCTCCCCGGCGCGGCATCGGGAGATCGCCGCTTGTGGCCAGGTAGGCGGCGATCGCCGCGCCGATCTCGGCAAAATCGGCGGCGGCGAAAATGCTCGAATGCAAGAGCGTCCCGTCGGGCGAGACCAGCCCAAAGCGAGCGTTGGTCGCGCCGACATCGCCGACGAGCCAAGTCGCGCCAAGCGGGCGTTGCGGCCCCCGCTGGTGCGGCGTCATCGCGCTCGGCCGCGCCTTGTGCGGCGCACACAACGGCATGCAGTCGGGCATCGTCGAGCTATGTGAAATATCACAGTCTGCCAGCCATAAATGCAACGGGGGTTGACTTCGCGGAGCTCGTCACTAACTTGTGCGGTGCGGTATGAGCCATGACGTGGTTCCGCCGTACGTCTTCTAGGCGTTTCCTCCCTAAACTCGGGCCGTGCTCACGCGCGGCCCTTCTTTTTTGCGCAGACCGCCTCTGGCAGCGCAGGATTCCAGCGGATTTCCCCGGGCAGCACGGCATCCGCGGCAATTTCCGGCTGGGAGGCGACCTTGCGGTAGATCGGTGCGAAATCGGGGCGCGTCGCGGCGAACAGCTCGGTGAAATCGTTGATCACAAAATAGGTCTCCTGGTAGCGGTCGATGTGATAGCGGGTCCGCATCACCCGGCGCAGATCGAAGCGCACCCGATTGGGGCGCGGGTCGTCGAGGCAGTAAACCGACTCACCCGCGGAGGAGAGAATACCCGAGCCGTAGATGCGCAGCCCCTCTTGGGTCGCGATCAGCCCGAACTCGACGGTATACCAATAGAGCCGAGCGAGCTCCGGCAAATGGCCGAGCCGCAGCGCCTTCAGCCCGCCCTCTCCGTAGGCCTGCATGTAATCGGCGAACACCGGGTTCATCAGCATCGGCACATGGCCGCAGATGTCGTGAAAGACATCGGGCTCCTCGAGATAGTCGAGCTGGTCACGGTGCCGGATGAAGCAGGTCGAGGGAAAACGGCGGCGCGCGAGAAAATCGAAAAACACATCGTCCGGGACGAGCCCCGGCACGGCGGCGATGCGCCACCCGCTCGCCCGGTCGAGGAGGTCGCTGAGCCGACGAAAATCGGGGATCCCCGCGGCCGCGACGCCGAGGCCCTGCAGCCCGGCGAGATAGTCGCGGCACGCGCGCCCGACCAACAGGTGCTGCTGGCGGTCGAACAAGAGCCGCCAGATCGCGTGCTCGTCCGCGCTGTAGCCCGACCAGTTCTGCTCGATCGTGTAATCCCGGATGTCGCCCATCCGACACTCCGCCACCCGCGCCATTCCCCTTGCAGGTATGAACGCCGGCGCAGCGCGTCAATCACCGGCCGCCGGGACCGGTGCGCGGTACGCTATTCAGCGGCGGGGCGGAGCGGAACGGCCAAATACTTCTGCATGATCTCCCCGAGATGGGCGACGAGCCCGGTCATTTCCGCCGCCAGGCGCGCGAATCCCGGCTTCTTCCGGTAATGGCGCTCGTCCATGTAGAGCGCCCGGTTGATCTCGATCTGCAGCGTGTGGCCGCCGCGCCGCGGGTTGCCGTAGTGACTTGTCGTGAACCCGCCGGCATAAGGCGCATTGAGCCCGACGGCAAAATTTCGCGTGGCGAGGAAAGCGCGCGCGGCCTCGACGATGCGCGGCGCACAGGAGGCGCCGTAGCAGTCGCCCAGCACAATATCCGCGCTCTCGCCGCCGATCGCGCTCGCCGCCGACGGCATCGAATGGCAGTCGAGCAGAAGATAGCCGCCGAAATTCGCCGCGGTCTCATCGACAAGGCGCCGCAAGGCATGATGATAGGGCTGATAAAGCGCCTCTACCCGCATCCTCGCCTCGGCAAAGCGCAGCTTGCGGGCGTAGATTTCCTCGCCGCTGGCGACGATCCGGGCAATCGTCCCGAGCCCCATCCGCACCCTCGGCGAGCGGGCATTGACGAAGCTCGGCAGCAGATCCGAGAACATCGCCGGATCCAATTCCCAGGCCTCGCGGTTGACGTCGAGATAGGCGCGCGGGAAGCGGGCGGCGAGCAGCGGCGCCCCGAGATCGGGCGCCGCGGCAAAGATCGCGTCGACAAAACAATCTTCCGAGCGCCGCAGAGTCAGCGGGTCGAGACGCGAGGCGGCAAGGAACTCGTCGGGATAATCGGCCCCACTATGGGGCGAGGCGACAACGAGCGGGATGGCGCGCCGCGGCGGCTGTCGCAGGTCGAGAGTGTCATCGTTCGCGGAGCGTCGCGATCGCGGAACGTCCATGGCCGAAGCTTAGTGAACCGCCGCAGCCGTGTCATCATCGCCGCAGCCGATTGACGGCGGTCAACCGGCATCCCTTTCGTCTAGCCCGCCCGCATGATAATTCTGCCGCTTGATCCGGTCGCGGGCGACAGATTTTGGCCAAGCGCGGCTGTCGCAATGGCCGGCCGTGCCGACGGAACCCGATGTCGAAAAAGTTCCTCGTCTTCGCCACCTTGCTGCTGGGCGCCGGCGCCGCCGCGGCGCAGACCGGCTCCGTCGCAGTCACCGACGCCTGGGCCCGCGCCACCCCGTCTGAAATCGCCGCCGCTTATCTCACGCTCCAATCGCCAATTGCCGATCGCCTGACCGGCCTGTCGACCCCGGTCGCCCAAATTGCCCAGCTGCACACGACGAGCCGGCAAGGTGGGATCACGAAGATGAGCCGCATTGCCGCGCTCGACCTCCCGGCGGGCCGGTCGATCAAGCTCGAGCCCGGCGCCACCCATATCATGCTCCTGGGGTTGACCGAGAAGCTGCGTCCCGGCCAGTCGTTCCCTCTGACCCTCACGTTCGAGAAGGGGGGCACGCGCGAGGTCACGGTCAACGTCGCCAAGCCCGGGGCGACGGGACCGGAGAAGGCCGAAGACGCCAGCAATCCGACCCCGCCGGGTCGTTGATAGGGCCGAGCGATGGCCGTTCCCCCCGAGATCCCAAAGGGCGCGTCGCGCTTTGGGGTGATGGCGATGGTCCTGGCGGGGCTTCTCGTCATCGCCGCCGGCGCCCTCCTCACCCTTGCGGTTCGTAATAATCCGAACGGCGCGGCGGGGAGCCTCTTTGCCAGCGCGATCGGCGGCCCGTTCCATCTCGTCGACCAGAACGGCAACCCGTTCAGCGATGCCGACCTCAAGGGCAAATGGCACCTGATCTTCTTCGGCTATTCAAATTGCCAGGACACCTGCCCGACAGTGCTCAACGAGATGGCGCTGGCGCTCGACCGGCTCGGCAAGGCGCGCGACGGGGTGGGCATCGTGTTCATCACGACCGACCCCGAGCGCGACACCCCTTCTGTCCTCAAATCCTACGTCGCCAACTTCGACGCGCCGATCATCGCCCTGACTGGGAGCGCCGAGGCGGTGCAAGCGGCGGAGAAGGCATATCGCGTCTATTCCGCCAAGCATCCGCTCCCCGATGGCGGCTACGACATGGACCATAGCGCGGCGATCTACCTGATGGACCCGCAGGGTCGCGCTGCGGCGACCCTCTCCCCGGACGCCCCGGCGCAGGCCATCGCCAACCGGCTGGAAAAGCTGCTGTCGTAGCCCTCGGTGGTCCCGACTTGGCATTGCCAGCTCGGCACAGCATATAGGGACGATCCCGCAGCCTCGATCCAGGGTCCATGGGCACGCTTCCCGACGAGATCGCGCGCCGGCGCACCTTCGCGATCATCTCGCACCCCGACGCCGGCAAGACGACGCTCACTGAAAAGCTCCTGTTGTTCGGCGGCGCGATCCAGCTCGCCGGCGAAGTCAGGGCGCGCGGCGAGCGCCGGCGCGCCCGCTCCGACTGGATGGCAATCGAGCGCGAGCGCGGCATCTCGGTGTCGTCGGCAGTGATGACCTTTGAGCATGAGGGCCTCGTCTTCAACCTGCTCGACACGCCCGGCCACCAGGATTTCAGCGAGGACACCTATCGCACGCTGACCGCGGTCGACAGCGCGATCATGGTGATCGACGCAGCCCGCGGCATCGAGGAGCAGACCCGAAAGCTGTTCGAGGTGTGCCGCCTGCGCGACGTGCCGATCGTCACCTTCATCAACAAGCTCGACCGCGAAAGCCGTGACCCGTTCGACCTTATTGACGAGATCGAGCAGACCCTCGCGCTCGATGCCACACCGGCGAGCTGGCCGATTGGCATGGGCCGCGATTTCCTCGGCACCTACGATGTGTTCGGCGATTCACTTTTGCTTTTCGAGCGCGGCCTCGGTGGCGAGCTCGTGCCGCCGATCCACTGCCGCGGGCTCGACGACCCCGCGCTGGCGCAGCGCCTGCCGGCGAAGGCCATCGCCACGCTGCGCGGCGAAGTCGAGATGGCGCGCGGGCTCTGCCCGCCCTTTGACCTCGAAGCATTCCGCCAGGGCCATCTGACGCCGATCTTCTTCGGCAGCGCGCTCCACAATTTCGGAGTGCGCGAATTGCTGCGCGGGATTGCCGAGCTCGCCCCGCCGCCCCGGCCCCAGCCGGCGATCGATGCCGTGGGCAATCGCCCTGTCCTGCCCGAGGAAGAAGCGGTTGCCGGATTTGTGTTCAAGGTGCAGGCCAATATCGATCCGCAGCACCGCGACCGCATCGCCTTTGTGCGGCTGTGTTCGGGGCACTTCCACCGCGGCATGAAGCTGAAGAATTCGCGCACCGGCCGGCCGATGAGCGTCCAGAACCCGGTGCTGTTCCTGGCGCGAGAGCGCAATCTCGCGGAGGAAGCCTGGCCCGGCGACATCATCGGCATCCCTAATCACGGCACGCTGCGTCTCGGCGACACGCTGACCGAGGGGGCCGATCTCCGGGTCACCGGGCTGCCGAACTTTGCCCCCGAGATCCTCAGGCGGGTGCGGATCGAGGACCCGATGAAGTCGAAGCATCTGCGCCATGCGCTGACCCAGCTCGCCGATGAGGGCGTCACCCGCGTATTCAAGCCGGGGGACGGCAGCGACTGGATCATCGGCGTCGTCGGCGCCTTGCAGCTCGATGTGCTGGAGGCGCGGCTGGCGGCGGAATATGGCCTGGCGACCCGGCTCGACTCTGCACCCTACGAGGCGGCGCGCTGGCTCGATGCGGAACCCGCCGAACTCGACCGCTTCCGCGCCCGGAACGGCGCCGCGCTGGCGCAAGACCATGATGGCGTGCCCATCTACCTCGCCCGCAATGCCTGGGATTTGCGCACGACGATCGAGGAATGGCCGGCCATCCGGTTCACCGCGACGAGAGAGCAGAATTAGTCTGGGCTGCGCGAGAATTCAGGGCTGCACAACGAGATCCGCGTCCTTCGAGACGGCGCTTCGCGCCTCCTCAGGATGACGTAAATCTATGATGGCATTGAGAAAGAACGTCATCCTGAGGAGCGCCCGACGGGCGCGTCTCGAAGGACGCATATGCTATCCACCGGCCAGGCGATTGTAGCGGTGCGGTTGGCACGGCTTTTGTAACGTACAAGGACAGGTCCGGGCTTCGCGGGGCGAGGCCGATCCGGGCCGGGATTCCCGGATCATCTCCGGACCTAACCCCCGGACCAGCTATAGCGCGTCAAACGCACAATGGCCCGGCCGAGCCGTCGGCGCTAAGCTGATCGCGGCACCGCAGCCGCCCGGGCAACGCCCCGGAAGCGGGGGCGGCGCTCCACACAGATCCCGGCGAGGAGAGCCCCCGTGTTTCCCACTCTCAGCGACGAACAGCGCCGTTTCGTCTCGACCGTGCGCGAGCTGGCGCAAGGCGAGTTCCGTGAGCGGGCCCCGCGCTGGATGGACGGCACCTTTCCGTTCGAGAACATGAGGGCGCTCGCCGGATTGGGCGTCCTCGGCATGGCGGTGCCCGAGGAATATGGCGGGCTGGGCCTGCCGGTCTTCGACACCGCGCTCGTCCTCGAAGAGATCGCCAAAGTTTGTTACGTGACCGCGATGGCGGTCCTGGGCGAAGTCGGCGTGCAAACCCGGATCATCGCAACCTATGCCCCCGACGCGATCAAGCGGCGCATCCTGCCGGCGGTGGTGAGCGGCGAGTGCCTGCTCGCGATCTGTATGACCGAGCCCGATGCCGGCACCGATGTCGCCAACTACAAGACCAATGTGGACCACGTCGGCAACCGCCTCCAGCTCAATGGGGTCAAGACCCTGATCAGCCGCGCCGAGGAGGCCGGAATGTTTGTCGTCTTCACCCGTATCGACAAGAAGCCCGGGCGCGACGGCATCGGCTGCGTGCTGATCGAGAAGGGCACACCCGGGTTTTCGGTCACCGGCACCTATCACACGATGGGCGGGGAGAATTTGCACGAAATCCGCTTTGAAGATTGCGAATTGCCGCCGGAGAACCTCGTTCTCGAAGACGGGTTCAGGAAGCTTCTCTCGGCTTTCAACACCCAACGCTGCCTCAATCCCTCGATCTCCCTTGGCCTCGCCGAGGGAGCGTTGGAGGAGGCGGTCAAGTATGTCAAGGAACGCCGCGCCTTCGGCCGCCCGATCGCCGATTTCCAGGGCATCCGCTGGAAGATCGCCGAGATGTACCGCGACATCGAGGCCTCGCGCTCGATCCTCTACCGGGCCTGCGCCTCGGCCGATCCGTTTCCCGACCCGCTGCTGGCGGCCGCCGCCAAGATCACCGTCAACGAGATGGCGCTGCGCGTCACGAGCGAGGCAATCCAGGTGCATGGCGGCTACGGCTTCACCGACGAGTTCCCGGTCTCGCGGTTCTACCGCGGCGCCCGCTACGGGACGCTCGGTGGCGGCACCACCGAAACGCTGAAGGACCTGATCGGCCGCCGCGTTCTGGCCGGCCTCGACCCGGTTGACGGGATTTTCGGGCTGGGGGCGTTTTGACGCGGGCCTGCTCAAACCGCGATCCCGGCGAAGGCCGGGATCGCTGTGGAAGATTATGATATATCAACAGCAAGGGGACGAGAATGAAAGTCACCGGACGCTGCCATTGCGGGCAGATCAGCTTCGAGGCTGAGATCGATCCCGCCCAGGTCAGGGTGTGCCATTGCACCGATTGCCAGACGCTGACCGGCACCGCCTTCCGCACCAATGTCGCCTCGCTCCCGGGGAGTTTCGTCTTAAAAAGCGGCAGCCCGAAGATCTATATCAAGACCGCCGAGAGCGGGAACCAGCGCGCGCACGGGTTCTGCCCGGATTGCGGCACGCCGCTCTATTCGGTCGCACCGGGTCCCAACCCGACGACCTATGGCCTCAGGGTCGGTGTGCTCGACCGCCGCGCCGAACTTCGCCCGGCGCGCCAGGGCTGGTGCCGCTCGGCCTTGCCGTGGTCGATGGATCTGACCCAGGTCGCGCGCTTCGAGCGACAACCGTAAATGCGCCGGCTGCGATTGTCGCGGCCGGCCGGCGCGGCGGTTCTCGCCCTCTTGGTGCTCGGCGGCGCGGCCTATGCGCAGAGTGATTACGCGCCGGAAAACGCCGCCCGCACGGTCGACGCGCTGCGCATGCGCTGTGCAATCTCGTTCCTCTGCCCGATCGGCTCCGACAAATACCAGTTGCTCGAGGACGCGGTCGGCGGTGACCGCGAGGCGCAATATCGGCTGGGCTTGATCCTCGATCGCGGCGACGGGCTGCCGCGCGATCAGCGCGGGGCGACCGGCTGGTACGGGCGCGCCGCCGAGCTGGGGCACGCGAAGGCCGCGCTCGCGCTCAACCGTGCCCGCCATGACGGCGCGGCGATCGAGGCCGACGAAACCAAGATCGTCGCCGCCCTCGGCGTAGAGATCGACAAGGGCAACACCGATGCGATGCGCGCGCTCGCGGACATGCGGATCTATGGCCGCGGCGCACCGCGCGACGCCGAAGCTGCGCTCGCGCTGTTGCGGCGCGCCTCGACGGCCGGCGATTCGGATGCGGAGATCGATCTGGCCAACCTCTATCTGAGCGGCGCGCCGGGGGTGCCGAAGAACCGCGGCAAAGGCTTCCGCTGGATGGAGGTAGCCGGGACGCACGGCAACATCGATGCGATGCACCAGGTCGGCTACATGTACACCCACGCCCCGGACAATGACGGGCGCGATCCGGCCAAGGGATATCGCTGGCTGATGCGGGCGGCGTTGCTCAATAACTACGCCGCCCAGGAAGATTTGAGCGTCTTATTGAACGACGGCGCGATGATCGGGGCGCACACCGTCATCGCTCCCGATCCGGTCGCCGCCGATATGTGGCTGCGGCTGGCGGCGCGCTCGCAATTCCACGACAATCCCAGCATTCGCAACAGCATCGAATCGAAAATGACTTCGGCGCAGCTCGACGAGGCGAAAAAGCGCGCCGCCGAGTGGCATCCGCGGGCGCTCGCCGAGGTGCTGGCGATGCAGATCGACCCGCCGTCGGTCGCCGCCGCCCAGCGGCCCTGGCCGCGCGGGCTGATGGGCGCGGCCCTCGACCGGTTCAAGGAGGGTGGCGACAACCCCGAACCATGGCAGCGCCTGCCGGATTTCGATTCCACCGATGCGGTAATCGCGGCGATCACCGCGATCGCCGAACACTGCGAGCAGAACGGCCAAAAGCGCTGCGCCGAATCCTGCCGCAAATGGCTCGACTATGTTGTGCCGCCGCTGAAGCCGGGCGGGCTGTCGACGGTTGAATTGGCGAAGTATCTGCAGGAGCACCCGAACGCCTCGCCCGTGGTGGCGATGCGCAAGGAACCGGCAACCCCCGAAGAGGCGATGCGGAGTTGGGAGCTCTGCGCCCAGGGGGTCGCCGACACCCCGTGAACCGGGACCGGCGGCAGCCGCAGAGCGCGCCTACTCCATCGGCATCCCGGCGTGGGTGTTGCGCGAATCGAGCGGGGTGAAGGCGTTGGCGAGCGAGGGCATCGCCACTTCTGCTATGAGTTCCGGGGTCCAGCCGCCCTGATGGTGCACCATGCGCAAGGGGCGCATGTGGCCGTAGAGCGAGAGTTCGGCGGCGCGCTGGTGGAACACCTGGCCGGTGACATGCGCCGCACCTTCCGAGGCGAGATAGACGCATAGGGGCGCGATCGCATCGGCCGGGCTGCGGCGCAGCCGCTCTTCGCGCATGGCCGCCGCCGCCGGGTCCTTCGGGGTCGGCACCGAGCGCGTCATCCGCGTGTCGGCCGAGGGGCAAATGATATTGGCGGTGATGCCGCGCGACTGGTTCTCCATCGCAACGATGCGCGCGAGCGCGACGACGCCCATCTTGGCCGCGCCGTAATTGGTCTGGCCGATATTGCCGAGGAGGCCCGAGGTCGACGACACCATGATGATCCGCCCGTAATTCTGCTCGCGGAACAGGTTGATCGCCGCCCGGTTGACGTTGAAGTGGCCGGTCAGGTGGACATCGATCACCGCCTGCCAGTCTTCCGGGAACATGTTGTGGAACATCTTGTCGCGCAGGATCCCGGCGGCGTTGAAGACGATATCGAGGCCGCCGAAGGTGTCGCGCGCCTGGGCCACCATCTGGAGGCAATCGTCGAACTTGGTGACCGAACCGAAATTGGCGACCGCCTCGCCTCCGGCGGCCTTGATCTGGTCGGCGGTGGCCTGCGCCGGCCGGGTGTCGCCGCCCTCGCCGGCGCCGCCGACACCGGGATCGACGACGACGATCTTGGCGCCGTGCGCCGCCATCAGCTTGGCAACCTCAGCCCCGACCCCGCGCGCCGCCCCGGTGCAGATCGCGACCCGTCCCTCCAGCATGCCCATCGCCCCGTCCTCCCGGAATGTTCACAGCAACGCAGTTGACCCGGCGGGCGCCGGCTTTGTCAATTCGCTGCGACCGCCTGTTCCGCCGGTTTTACGGAGAATCGACAGGCCGACCCTCCTCGGCGTCGGTGGCTCGGCGCCCCAATCGCGATTGGCCAAATTCCCTGCCGGCAGGAAATTTGTTTCAGGCGCTGGCTGCCTTCGCGGCATGGGCCGTGTCGTAATAGCCGGCGAGTTCAGAAAGCGCGGCGGCGCAGTCACCGGCATAGCAGGATCCGTGCATGACCGCGAGGCGGCTGGGCTTGAGCGCCGCAAGCATGCGAAGGGTCGGCCCGGTGGCCGGTGTCAGCGCGGTCGCCTGAAATGCATTCTCCGCCGCGATCGCCGCCGCGACGATGCTGTCCTCGGCGATCGCCGGTCCTTGCCCGATTTGGGTGAACAGATCGCCACAGAACAGCGTGCCGGTGATCTCCTCGTAGATCAGGCCGGATTCCCAGGCGTGCGGCACATGCGGCGTGTCGATGTAGCGCACGCGCCTGCCGCCGATATCCAGAACCTCACCGTTAGCAAGCGCTCGCGGAGGCCGGTCGGCCAGATCGTTCAGCGACACCATGCACGCCGTATGGCCATGGACGATCTGCGCCGTCGGCGCGGCGGCAAGCCACAGATTCATCGACCCGCATTCGTCGGCCTCGATGTGGCCAAAGGTGATCCAGCGCAACCGCTCAATCGGGAGGATCGTGGCGAACGCCGAGGAGACCAGCGGAAACATCGTGCGCGGGCCGCAATGAAACAGCAGCGGTTCTTCCGCATCGATCAGATATTGATTGAACGTGAACCCGGCCGGGGCCGCGATCTCCGGAACGAAGCTCGAAAAACGATAAATGCGCTCGGCGATTTCATCGATCCGCGTGCTCATTATGCGCCCCTAAAATCGTGCGAAACTGGGCGTCGCCGCTCACCGATCCGGCGGCCCCCCTGACAGAATAGGCGCCTTCGCGACAATCTCGAAGCGCGCTGAAGGTTTGGAAACGGCCAACGGCTACGGCGCTACGGGTCGGGAAGGCCGCCTCCCGGGTCCGGCTTGCGCGGGAATGACGACGGTGGGGCGGGGCCGCGCGCGCGTCGACGCCTATCGAGAATTCTAGCGGCGCGGCAGGGAGCTGACGTCGTCGGGGTTGATGAGGTCGGGGGTGGTCCAGCCGTCAAGGTCGTATTCGGCCATGCAGGATTCGGCGAAGGCCTTCCAGCGCGCAGCTTCGCCCGAGGCGTTGGCGCCGAGGATGGCGAAGCGGCGGATCTCCTCGTGGCTGCCCGAATAATTGACTTCGTAGAGCTCGTGGCGGGCGCCGAACTCGGTGCCGATCGCATCCCACAGGAGCTTCATCAGCTTGACCCGCTCGACCGCGGTGACGCCGCCCGACCCGCGGACATAGAGGTCGAGGTATTTGCGCAATTCGGGCGTCTTGAAATCGCGGGCGTGCGAATTGAGGTAGATGAGGCTGCTGGCGACGGTCTTTTCGATCTGATGCTTGACCTGGACATAGGCGTCCGGCGCCAGCACGTGATAGGCCGCGCCGGCATCCTGATTGGGCAGGACATAGCCACCGGCCCAAGGGCTCGGGTTTCGCGCCATCGCGTCGGTCAAGGCCCACATGCAGTGGCGCCAGGTGATGACCTCGCCGACATTGGCCTCGACCCCGCGGAAGCCGCTGGTGCCGGCGGTCTCGGTCGCCTTGATCATGAGCCCGGCGATGAAGTCGAGCTTGACCGCGAGCCGGGTGCAGCCATGCAGCTGAAAGCGCGGGACAAACCCGCTGCGCGGGAAAAACGTGTTGGCCTTCTCCACATCGCCACAGACGAAGACGTCCTCCCACGGGATGAACACGTCATCCATGACGAAGATCGCGTCGTTCTCGTCGAGCCGGCTCGACAACGGATAGTCGAACGGGCTGCCGATCGCGGCGGCGCGCTGTTCGTTGGACACGCGGCAGATCAGCTTCACGCCCTTGGCGTTGGTCGGCACCATGAAGACCAGCGCGTATTTCGGGTCCTGCATCGGGATCAGCCCATAGCTGCCGATGAAGGTGTAATGGGTCAGCGCCGATCCGGTGGCGACGACCTTGGCGCCGGTGACGTAGATTCCCGCGTCGGTCTCACGCGTAACATGCGCGGTGACCTCGCCCAGGCCGCCGGCGGCGTCGGGCGCTAGGTTGCGGTCGACCGGCGGGTGCAGCAACGCGTGGCCGACAAACGGCACCCGCTCCTGGCTGTAACGGTACCAGCGTCGCGCATTCTCCTGATAGGGCTCGTAGAACGCGTTGTTACCGCCCAGCGTCGCCAGCAATGCCGCCTTGTAGTCCGGCGAGCGGCCGAGCCAGCCCCAGGTGAGGCGCGCCCAGGCGGCGATCGCGTCGCGCCCGGCAACGAGCTCCTCGGCGAAGCGCGGCGCGACGAAATAGCGGTGGGTGAAGCCGCCCCATTCGGTCGGGCAAGTGAGGATGCCAGCGCCCTCGGCGTGGTCCTTGTGCAGGGCGTCGTAGAGCCGGGCAATCATCCGCGCGGTATTGCGGAAGGCCGGGTGAGCGGCGATGTTCTTGACGCGCTCGCCATAGATCCAGACCTCGCGGCCGTCGTCGAGGCTGGCGAGGAATTCCTTGCCGGTATAGGGCAGCACCGGCGCGCTATCGGACGCGGGCATGGTCATTGTGTGTCCTCCCACCTGCGCGCCCATCTGCGCGGTCGAGCGCGGGAGGGTTGTCCCGTCCCACTCGCGGCGCGATTGTCTGCGCGAGCGGCGATCGTAATGCCCCGGCGGAAAATGCGCCAGGGCGGGGCGGCCCGCGCAAAGACGAGGAAGACGATCGTGGCTGGTCAAAAATTCGCCGAGGTCCGCGCCTGCGTGTTCGATGCCTATGGGACGCTGTTCGACTTTGCCTCGGCGGCCTCCGAATGCGCCGATGTGCTCGGCGATCAGGCGGCTCGGCTGACCCGGCTGTGGCGGAACAAGCAGCTGCAATACACCTGGTTGCGCGTGGTTCAGGGGCGCCACGCCGATTTTTGGGCGGTGACGGGTGACGCGCTCGATTTCGCGCTGGAGGAATTGCGCCTCGATCAAGCGGGGCTGCGCGAGCGGCTGATGCAGCTTTATCTGACGCTCGACGCCTTCCCCGAGGTGCGCCCGGTGTTGCGCGCGCTGAAGGCGGCGGGGCTCGGAACCGCGATCCTGTCGAACGGGACGCCGGCGATGCTGGGCAGCGCTGTCGCCAACGCCGGGCTCGGCGCGGTAGTCGATCTCGTGCTCTCGGTCGAGGAGGTTGGGGTCTATAAGCCGCATCCAAGAGTCTATCAGCTCGCCGTCGACCGGTTGGCCCTGGCGCCGGCGGCGATCCTCTTCGTGTCGTCGAACGCGTGGGACGTCTATGCCGCCTCGGTGTTCGGGTTGCGCACCGTATGGTGCAACCGCTACGGCCAGGGCCGCGAACGGCTGCCGGGCGCGCCCGATCGCGAGATCGGCTCGCTCGCCCAATTGCCCGGGCTCCTCGCCGCCTGAACAGAGGGCGCTCAACCCGCGCGATCTACTCTCACGGTTGCAATTCCTCGGGCGCCGATATTCACTTCCGATTGCGTGCGGGTGAACGGAGGCAGCGTCGCCAACGACGCCGCCGGGGAGGACAGCCATGAGTGGCACATTTCCTCTCGCAGCCGTGATGGTGACATCCGATGCGCGCTTGCCGGCATAGGACGCGATGGCTACGGGCATGGCTCGCCGTTTTGTGCGGCGCGGCCGCTATGACCGGCGCCGCGGCCTGGGCGCAGGAAAGCCCGGAATTGCCTACCAAGCCGCTAACCGCCGGGCAAACACTCACCGCAGAGGAAACCCAGTTCTACAAAGGGAAGGGACCGGGCCGGGGAAACTCCTATGTCGCGCGGTTTGAGGAGGATTACGCCGATTTGCGCGATCCGGCGAAATCCACCGATTTCTTCGACCCGCTGAAATTCATCGCGATCGACCCCGCGAACGACATCTACCTGACCCTGAATGGCGAGGCGCGCTTTCGCTACGATTACACCGGCTACCGGAATTTCGCCGTCGCCGGCGTGGCGATACCGGCAAAAAAGCCCGGCGCGCCTGCGATCTTCCCGCTGGCGACCGGCGTCGGCAGCAACGAACTCTACAAGCAACGCTATGAGCTCGGCGCCGATCTTCATCTCGGTCCCAACATCCGTTTCTATGGCGAACTCTACCACGGCCAGCAGACCGGCCACGACGCCGGGCCCTCGGTACCCGGCAGCCAGCGCGACGAACTCGGGCTGGTGAATGGGTTTGGCGAAGTTTACGGCATCCTCGACGACGCCAAGACCGGGCTGCGCACCGGCCGCCAGCAGGTCTATCTCGGCGACGATTTGCAGGTCCGCGCCAATGTATCGACGAACCTGCCCTCGCCGGTGTTCGACGGGGTTCGCGCCTACCGCGATTGGGGCTATCTCAGGGTCGATGCGTTCGCCTTCAATCTGGTGAATTTTGCCGACGAGGTTCTGCAGGACCGCGACAACGCCCACGTCAATCTATGGGGCGTCTACGGCAGCTATGACCTGCCGAAACTGGCGCTGGCCGCGGGCGAAGAGGCGCGAGCGTCGGTCGATCTGTTCTATCTCGGCTGGCGCTCAGACCCGTTTGCCAGCGGCAAGGGGGCGGGCCTCTATGACGACGCGGCGTTCCTGACCGGCGGCAAGATCATCGCGGCGACCGGGGCCGGCTTCCTCACCAGTCAGGACCATCGCGATACTTTCGGGCTGCGAGCGGACGGCGAGGTCGGCGAAAATATCGATTACGGCTGGCAGGGCGCCTACCAGACCGGCAGCTATGCCGGGTTCGCGGTCGATGCTTTCGCGTTCAACACCGATACCGGCTACACCTTCCACAACCTGCCATGGAAGCCGCGCATCGGGGCCCATATCGACGGCGCGTCCGGTGGCGCCGACAAGCTCGGCAAGACGCTGCACACCTATCAGCCGATGTACCCGGACACCCAGTATTATGTGCCCAACAACGAGTTTTCCCCGACCAATTTCTATGATTTCGCGCCCCGCATCAGCGTCACACCCAGCCCAACGGTCAAGGCCGAGTACTACTACTCGTTTCTGTGGCGCTACTCCGCGAGCGACGCCATCTACACCGGAGCGCCGTGGCCGGGCGGCCAGGGGCAAAACAGCTTTGCGGTTACCGCGCTAACACCCGGGCGCGCCATCGGCCAGCAATCCGATTTGCGCGTTACCTGGACAATCACCCCGCATGTGCTGACGCTCTTCGAATTCGGGCTGTTCTGGCCCGGAGTGGCGCTGCGCACCGCCGGCGGCCGGACGACGACGTTTCTCGATGCCAACCTGACCTTTAAGTTCTAGGCGGGCGGGAAGGCCTCGCCGATCACAGAAGCTCGGGATCGAGGCTCATGATCGTCGCGCCGCCCATGATCGCCGGCAGATAGGCCGGCGCGCGGGCGAGGTAATGCTCGGCGTAGCAGCGCGCCGTGGCGAGCCTGGCCGCGGCAAATCCCTCGGCGCCGCGGCGGCGGGAGGCCAGCGCGAGGCGCGCCATCAGCCAGCCGCCGGCGACCGTGCCGAAGAGCGCGAGGTAGGGCGAGGACCCAGCGGCGGCGAGGGCGGGCTCGGCGGCGAGGAGGTATTCCGTCGCGCGATCGAGGGCGTCGAGCCCCTCGGCGAGGGCGCGGCGGATCGGCGCCAGCTCGGCCTTGCCGGCGAGTTCCGGCAGGGTTGCCCGCATCTCGTTGAACAACGCGCGGGCCGCCTCGCCGTGGTCGCGGCCGAGCTTGCGGGCAACCAGGTCGTTCGCCTGGATGCCGTTGGTGCCTTCGTAAATCGGCGCAATCCGCGCATCGCGCAGATACTGCGCTGCACCGGTTTCCTCGATATAGCCCATCCCGCCGTGCACCTGGACGCCCGATGAGGCGATCTCGACCCCGAGATCGGTGCACCACGCCTTGACCACCGGGATCAACAGGTCGGCCCGCCGCTGCGCGCTTGCCCTCGCCTTGTCGTCGCCGGCGGCGCGGCTCTGGTCGATCGCCGCCGCGGCGAAATAGGTCAAGGCCCGCATTGCTTCGACGCCGGCGCGCATCGCCCAGAGCATGCGGCGGATATCGGGATGGTGGATGATCGGCAATGCCCCGGCGTCGCGGGGAGTGCCGACGGGATGACCCTGCACCCGGGTGCGGGCATACTCGCGCGCCTGCTGGTAGGCGCGCTCGGCGATCGCCACGCCCTGGACGCCGACCAGGAGGCGCTCGCTGTTCATCATCGTGAACATGCATTCGAGGCCGCGGTTTTCTTCGCCAATCCGCCAGCCGACCGCGCCCTCGCCCTCGCCATACGACATGACGCAGGTGGGCGAGGCGTGAATGCCGAGCTTTTCTTCGAGGCGCAATGCGCGCAGATCGTTGCGCTCACCCGGGTTCCCCTCCGCATCGGGCAGGAATTTCGGCACCAGGAACAACGAGATGCCGCGGCTGCCGGGCGGCGCACCCGGGGTGCGCGCCAGCACCATGTGGATGATGTTGTCGGTGAGATCGTGGTCGCCGTAGGTGATGAAGATCTTCTGGCCCCTGATCCGGTAATGCTCGCCCCAGCGCTCGTCGGTCGTGCGCAGGGCTCGGGTTCTGAGCGCGCCGAGGTCGGAGCCGGCCTGCGGCTCGGTCAGGTTCATCGTCCCGGTCCATTCGCCCGCAACCAGCTTTCTGAGATAGAGGCGCTGTTGTTCGGGCGAGCCATGCGCCTGCAACAGTTCGATCGCGCCGAAGGTGAGGAGCGGACAGAGGGCCCAGCCCATGCAGGCCGAGTTCCACATCTCGACGACCGGAGCGGCGAGCGACAACGGCAGCCCCTGGCCGCCCTGCGCGGGGTCAGATTGGAGCCCCATCCAGCCACCCTCGACGTAGCGCCGATAGGCTGCGCGGAAACCCGGCGGGGTGCGCACGACGCCGTTCTCGAGGACGCTGCCGATGCGGTCGGCCGGCTGGTTGAGCGGGTCGAGCTCGGCGGCGGCAAAGCGAGCCGCCTCGCCGAGGACCGCGTCGGCAAGATCGGCAGCCTCGCCGTCGAGCGGCGCCACCGTGTCGATGACAAAGCGCATCTCGTCGACCGGGGCTGCGTAGGGCATGGCGGATGCTCCGCTCAGGCTGCTTCGGCGATGATCACGCTGGCCGGCCCGGCCAGCGGCCGGCGTTCGAGCTTGCGCCAGCCGGTCGGCGCCAGCCAGGCATCGGCGTCCGCTTCGGCATAGGACTGGCCTTCGCCGGAATGGACCAGGAATTCGCCCGACATCAGCGGCGCGGCCGGCGGCTCGGTATGGCTCGGGTCCATCCACAGATCGACCAGCAGCAGCCGGCCTCCGGCCACTGCATGGGCGCGCGCCTTGTTCAGCAGCGCGATATTGTGGGCGGCGGAGAGGCCATGGACGATGTTGGCGGCGATCATCACGTCATGGCCGTCCGGTATTGGGTCCGTCAGCAGGTCACCTTCCACCACAGCGACCCGTGCCCCCTCGGGGACATCGGCCAGGCGCTGGCGGGCGACCACGCAAGTGCCCGGCAGCTCGAACAGCGTACCTTGCAGGCCGGGGTAACGCCGCAAGATCGCTACCAGAAAGGAACCGGTGCCGCCGGCGATATCGAGCACCCGGCGATGCGCGGCGAAATCATACGCGGCGGCAAGCGCGGCGGCGGCGCCGGCGGTAAAGGCCTCGACGCCGGTCGAAAAAATCTGCTGCTCCTCCGCCGAGAAGCGATCGAAATAGGATTGCCCTTCGCCGGCGCGAACGGCGGTTTCGAGCCTCATCCACGCCGGGTAGCTGATGCGATCCCAGAATCGCAGCATCGGCCGCAGATCGGCGCCTCGCCCGCCGCTCAGGAAGGCCGCAGCAGCGGCGCTGTTGCGATAGCGATCGCCATCGCGCTCCACCAGCCCGAGGCTTGCCATCGCATCGGCGCTGATGCCGAGCGTGCGGCGCGGCACGCCGCATTTCGCGGCCAGCTCGTCGAGCGTCGCCGGACCGCTGGCCAAGCCCTCGAACAGGCCGATTGCACTGGCGACGAAGAGATGCTTCGCCGCCATAAAGCCCAGCGCGATCCGCATAATCGGATCGGGTGTGACCTCAGCCATGGTCCTGCCTCCCTGGTGTTGCCGCTGCTACTCGCTCAGATGGGCGGCGCGGCGGCGATAGAGTTCGTCGTCGGCGTAGCCCATCGCCTCTGGCCGGCCGCGACCGAGCATGACCTGCATGTAGACCGGCTCCAGCCCGTCATTCTGAAACCCGTGGATAACGCCGGGCGGGCAGGCGATGCACTCCCAGGGCGCTAGCTTGCGGTCGATGCGGCGACCGGTCTCGTCCTCGAGGAACACGGTCAGATAGCCCTGAAGGACGAAAAACACCTCCTCGACCTCGTGGGTATGCGCGGCATTGCCCTGGCCAGGCGGCACGAAGACGATCGAGAGGGTAAAGCCGCGCGGCGGGATGACGCTCGGGTCGTCGTGCTTACCCGAGCCGCCGGCCCCGATGAAGCGGTGCTGGGCGCGGCGATAGCCCTCGATCTTGGCGTCTTCGAAAGCTTCCCAATCGGCGACCTTGTCGCGGAACCGCCCGATATAGCGCTCGGCAATTTCTTCGAGGCTCAACGCGGCGATTTCGGGCGGCACCGGATGCCGGGCTGTGGCCATGGTGATACTCCCCCAAATTCATCGTGATCCCGGTGCAGGCCGGGACCCAATTTGGCAATCGCACGAGCGTCCGATCCATGGTCCCGGCCGGGATCACGGGTAGTTAGTGCGCTCACGAGAGCGGCTCTACACATCCGCCGCATAGGAGAGCGAGGCGGCCTCGGCCGGCGACAAGACGGTGTTCCAGGCGTTGGTCGGGATGCGGTGGTTGACGCCGGGGTCGCGGATCACGTTGATCGGGTCCTGCCCCATTTCGATCCGCCGGAGCTGCTCGCGCAGCATGTGGCGCAGCATGGCGATCCCGGTATCGGACGGGGCGAGGTTTTCGAGCGCATGGACGGCGATCGTGCGCTGGCTTTCCTGGGCTTCGAGATCGTCGGGCTTCCTTTGGCGCTCTTCGTAAGTGCGTTCGAGCCGCGAGCCCGGCCGAATATCCTGGATCGTGTCGGTGCCAGCCCGCCAATCCGGCTTCGGTTCGCCGTTTTCCAAGGGCCAGGCGACGATGCTGATGCCGCGCACATGCTCGTTGTCGATCGGCACCGCCCACGACAGTTCGGTGCCGCGCTCCTGGCGCTTCGGCGCGGTGCCGGGTTCGCGGATATTGGGAATGATGAAGGCGTTGGGGACGATGCATTCGGCGTGGCGCACCATGCGGTTGCCGTTCGGCAGATCCTTGACGAGGTTGTAGCGCACCCCGAGCAAGGTCCGCTCCCAGCCGATCTTCGGAATGCCTTGCATCAACGCGCCCTCGAACTGGTCGCCGCTGATCATCTGGTGCAGCATCAAGAGGTGGTAGGGGTCGACGATGTTTTCGTAGTGCTGCAGCCAGTTGCAGTCCTTGACCATGCCGACCGCGTAATCGCCCCAGAGGCGCATGCCGCGCAAGACGACATCCTCGCCGCGGTCGGGGTCGACGATGTCGTAGGCCGGGAACAGCGGCTCGGTACCGGGCGGGCCCATATAGACGAAGACGAGCCCGCCATATTCGAGCGTCTTGTAGGCCGGCTGCCAGACGTCGAGGCTCTGGCGGGTCTCTGCGCTCTCGCACGGCATCTCGACGCACTGACCGGATGTGTCGTAGAGCCAGCCGTGATAGCAGCAGCGCAAGCCGCCCTCTTCGACGCAGCCCCATTCCAATGAGGCGCCGCGATGGGCGCAATGCGGGTCGAGGGCGCCGACCCGGCCCTGTTTGTCGCGAAAGACGACGATCTCCTCGCAGAGGAGCTTTTCCTTGTGCGGCAGGTCGCCGAGTTCGTCGGAGGTGCAGACCGGCTGCCAATAGCGGCGCAACAGCTCGCCCATCGGGCTCCCCGGCTCGACGCAGGTCAATTCGTAATCGGGGCGCGGAACCTGCCGGCCATAGGCTGATTTCATGGTGTCCTCCTGGGCGTCGTGCGCCGCCCTGTTCACTGTGGCGCGGGTTTGCGTCATGATAGCGCAAATCTCGGTCGTCATGCCCGCGAAAGCGGGCGTTCGGGGCTCGTGGAGGAGGAAGCAATGTCAGCCAATGGCCAGCGCTACAATGTCGGCGGGATCATGCTGGAGCGGCCGTTCAAGATCAGGCGGCTGGGACACTTCGGCTTCAACATCACAAAGCTCGAAGAGGCCCGCCATTTCTACGGCGACCTGCTCGGCTTCACGATCTCTGACAAGGCCGATTTCTCGCGCGCGCCGTGGTTTCCGAAGGATCAGGGGCTCGGCGACACCCACGGCTATTTTATGCGCTACGGCACCGACCATCACGCGATGGTGCTGTTTTCCAAGCCGGTGATGGACCAGCGCGCCGACCGCAAATTCGCCCCCGAGGTGACGATCAACCAGATCACCTGGCAATGCGGCAGTCTCCGCGAGATCGGCGAGGCGCACAGTTATTTCCAGGAACAGCAGGTCCGCGTCCAGCGCGTCGGGCGCGACATGCCGGGGTCGAACTGGCACGTCTATGTCTACGACCCGGACGGCCATACCAACGAATTCTATTACGGGATCGAACAGGTCGGCTGGAACCAGAAGTCGAAACCGCGCGCGATGTATTACCGCGGCTTCCAGGACAAGCCCGAATTGCCGCAGATGTCGGAAGCCGCGGAACTCGCCGAGGCCGAAGCCAAGGGCATCGATATCTTCTCGGGCCCCCATCCGGCGCGGCCCAATGGCGGGGCGCGGTTCGATGTCGACGGCGTCCTCCTGGAGCGGCCGTTCAAGATCACCAAGATCGGACCTGTTCGGCTCTTCGTCGACGATGTCGCCGAGGCCGAGCGCTTCTATACCGAGCGCCTCGGGCTGACCAAGAGCGAGGAGACCACCTATCGCGGAGCGCGCTCGGTCTTTCTGCGCTGCGGCGCCGAGCACCACTCGCTCGCCCTCTACCCGAAGCAGCTGCGCGGCGTTCTCGGCCTCAGCCCGCACACGACCTGCATGTCGTTCGGGGTCGAAGTCGCCAATTACGGGCAATTGCGCGCCGCCAGGGATTTCCTCAAATCCTCAGGCTGCACTTTTGTCGACATCCCGCCCGAGCTCTATCCGGGCATCGATTATGCGGCGTTTGCGATCGACCCCGACGGGCATTGCATCCAGCTTTATTACTACATGGAGCAGATCGGCTGGGACGGCAGGGTGCGCTCGGCCGCCGAGCGCCGCGCGGTGAAGCCCGACTGGCCCGAGGCACTGGAACCGCTCAGCGACAGCTACGTCGACCAGGTCTTCCAGGGCCCATTCGGCTGATCACGATAGAGCCGGACCTCCTCCTAAAACCGTCATGGCCGGGCTTAACCCGGCCATCCACGTGGATCCCTGGGTCAAGCCCGCGGATGACGGTGATGGGTAATCGACATCGAATACAGGAACCCCGCCATGTCGCTGAGCCGGGAATTCGCCGCGTTTGTCGCCGGGCTTCGCAACGAGGATCTGCCGGCGGCGGTGGTTGACCGGGCGAAGGGGGTGACGCTGGAGGCGCTTTCGTCGGCGCTTGTCGCGCATGCGATGCCGGCGGGGCGGCAGGCGCTCCAACTGATGCAGGATGAGGAGGCGGGCGGCGGCGGCGCGGCGACCGTGCTGTGCAGCGGCGCCAAGCTCACCAAGGGCGGCGCCGCCTTTGTCAATACCGAGATCATCTTCGCCGGCGGCAAGTGGGACACCTTCCGCATGCTGACCCATCCCGGTACGGCGATCCTGCCGGCGGCGCTTGCCGCGGCCGAGATTGCCGGCGCCTCGGGGAAGGTGTTCCTCACCGCGGTTGCGGCCGGCTACGAGGTCATGGAGCGGATGGCCGCGGAGTTCATTCCGACCGTCATGGCGCGCGGGTTTCACGCCAGCCCGGTCTTCGGGATCTTCGGCGCCGCCATTGCCGCGGCCAAGATCGGCGGCCTCAATGCCGAGCAGATCCACGGCACGATCGCGCAATGCGTCAACCTCGCCTCGGGCAACCTCGAAGGCGCGAGGAGCGGCGGCCGCCTGTTGCGCGAGGGCGGCGCGGTCAGGAATGCGCTCCTCGCCGTCGCCCTCGGCCGGAGCGGCATCCCCGGCGGCGAAACGGTGCTGGAGGGCGAGGCCGGCTTCTACCATGCCTACGCCGGCAACAACCGGGGCGAACTGCGCTACAGCTTCACCGGCGACAACCGCGCCGATCTCTCGAAAATCACCGCAGGCCTCGGGCGCGAGTGGATCTTTCTCGAAACGCTCTACCGGATCTATTCGACGGCCGGCTACAACATCGCCCATATCGATGTGACCGCCGCGCTGTGCGCCGAGCACGCCATCACCTATGACCAGATCGAGCGTATCGAGGCGGTCGTCAACTGGCTGGAAACCGAATACCCGAGCCCCCTATTCCCGAGCCGCGGCATCGAGAACCCGCCCAGCGTCGGCAGCACGCAATACTTCACCGCCTATGGCGCGGTCGCGCGGGGCTATCCGCTGTTGCGCAGCGGGGTGCCGGGGCCGGGCGAAACCGACCCGCCGGAGGTCCTCGACCTGATGGGCCGCGTGACCCTGATCCCCACGGTGCGCCGCCCGCTGTTTGGGCCGCGCATCACGGTCTTCACCAAGGATGGCCGCTCGTTCACCCGCGAAGGCACCGGCCGCGAATTCATCTGGGATTTCGAGGAAGAGGCGCGACGCATCGCGCCGATCGCGGCGGGCCTGGCGATCGGCGAGGCGCAATTCGCGCGCCTCGTCGACACCTGCCGCCATCTCGATTCCGTCGAGCGCGCCGCCGCGACGCTGATCGCCCTTACGATCCCCCCGCCGTAACGCCGGATCAGGTGCACCCGCTCATTTGACCAGCCCGGAGAGCGCCCGCGCGCCTATCATCCCGGCCATGCCCGCTGCGGTCGCCGCCATCGCAAACCCGCATCCGATCCCCGCCGAACTGAGAACGACGCTTGCTGCGACCGGCCCCGTCGACGCCACCGCCGCGACGCCGCCGATAAACAATCCGGCGGCACAGGCGCCCGCCATCATCTCGGCGATGGTGTCGCCGGTCATCACCATCGCCATCCCGCCGCCCATGCTGCCCTGGGTGCCTCCCGGCTGCGGCGCTAGCATCGGCGGCATCGCCGGCATTCCGGGCATCGCGGGCATTCCGGGCATGAATTGCGCGTT
>DASYZD010000329.1:0-2623 GCA_035946655.1 Allostellaceae bacterium
CCCGCGATTGGTCGCCGGCCCGGGACCGCTAGTCCGAGGCGGCCGGGTCTATGGCGTTATCGACGTTTGATCATCGCCGAACATCCATGTTAGACCCACTGCGCGGGCTGCCTCAAAGGAGGGATCTGATGAAAACCTTGGCCGCTGCGGCCGTTACGCTTGCACTGATCGGCGCCGCTCCGCGAGAGGCCGCGGCGCAGGAAGGCGGGCTGAGCCCGGGCGCGATCGCCTCGACGATCGTGGGCGCGGCGATCGGGGGCGCCGTCGGCTATTATTACTTCACCGGTGTCGCGGCGACGACGATCGGCGTCATCGGCGGCGGCGCGATCGGCGACTGGTGGTATACCGCCGCACTGAGCCGCGACGGCGGGACCGCAGGCAAGATGAAAATGAAATTCACCGATCAGCCGCGCCCCAGATTCCAGTTGATCGGCTACTCCGACGGGCGCCAGCCGGGATTGCATACGGCGGCATTCTCGGCCGCCGCGGACTGAGCCTGTGCGCGGCGGCGCGGGGTTTGTGGCGGGTCGCCTCAGTTAGCGGGCGCTGATGGATGGGCTGCGGCCTCGACGATGGGGCCTCAACCTCGTTGCCGTTCTCGTCCTGGCGGCGGCCGCCGGTCCGGCCGCCGCAAACGAGACGGTGTACGACGCGGACGGCTACAAACTCGTCGTCGGCATGCATGTCGGGTTCGGTGTCTTTGGCGCCGACGACGTCGATTTCGGTGTCGGCGATATCAATTCGCGGGTACCGGTGGACGGCCCCTTCCCGGCGTGGCAGCGCCGGGCGACGCGGACCTGGTTCGAAACCTATGCCAAGGCTTTTGCCGAAGTTGAAACGCCGTTTTTCGGGTTCGGCCATACTTACGGCGTCGTCGGCGTCGATGGTGCGTTGACGCGCGGCTCGGGCGACGCGCTCTCGAGCCTGGCATCGCAGGGAGCGCGTTCGACGACCTCCGACGCCCCACAAGACACCGAACTTGAAGACCTCGTCATCGGCTGGCACTCGGGCGGACTCTTCACCGATTCGCTCGGCGACGACGCCGTCGACCTCTCGGCCGGCCGGCAATCCTTTGTCGTGGGCGACGCGTTCCTGATCGGCAGTGGCGTCGTCAACGGGTTTGGCCGCGCCGCGTTCACCCTCCAGCCGCACACCTCGTTCGACCACGCGGCAATCCTCAAGGTCAACAGCGCGCCGGTGCGCCTCCAGCTGTTCAATCTCGAGACCCGAACGGATCAAAATCTGATGCACGGCTTTGACCAGCCGAAGGCCAAAGTGGCCGGGTTCGATCTGGCGCTGTTCAAGTCGGGCGCGGAACTCTCGGGCCAAAAGGCCGCCGGCGAGAAGGAGGCCAACCAGGCGGCGCAAGAGACCGCGGCGGCGCGGGATAAAAAGGAGACGGCGGACACCTGGACCGCCGGCGTCAACTTCCTCCATATCTACGATGCCGACAGCACACCCGGACCCTTCAGCTTTCCGGCCGGCGAGCCATCCCCGACGCTCAGCGTCAACGGCAACCGCAATGGCCTCAATGTCTATTCGGGCTACCTGCAGGGGGCGTTTGTCGAGAGCGAACCCGATATATTGCTCTACAGCCAGTTTGTCCTCGAGCGCAACGACGCCGCCAACCGGCGGGTCAGCGCCGATGCCTGGTACGTCGAGCCGGGCTACCGGTTCTCGGCGCTGCCGTGGACCCCGCAACTCAATGTGCGCTACGCCCATTTCAGCGGCGATCCCAACCCCAACGACCGGATCAAGGAGTCTTACGACCCGCTTTTCGCCGCCAGTGGCGATCGCGGTTTCGGCAGCTGGACCATGGGCGAAATCTTCGGGGCGTTCATCGGCCCGAACAGCAATCTCAATGTGAAGATGGCGCACCTCAAATCGACGCCGCTGCCCGATCTCCTCGACATCGGGGCGATCTACTACAGTTTCGACTTTGACCATCCCGCTCAGTTCAACGATCCGCGGATCACCGCGCACCACGCGGCCGACGAACTCGATCTCTACGCGAAGTGGACGCCCACCGACTGGCTCGGGGTCACCGGTGTCTTTGGGTTCGCCGTGCCCGGCGCCGGCCTGAAGCAGGCGGCCCAGGCCTTCGTTGCCGATAATGGCCCGGCCGGCCGCGCCACCGGCCGCACCGAAACCCTCGCCGAGCTGATCTTGGAGATCAAGTATTAGGCGGGTATCCGCTCCGGCGGATCACCCCCCGGTCGCGGTCGGGCTATGGCAGCGCAATCTTGCCGGCCATTTCCGTCGCCAGCGCCTGCATCTGAGCGTCGATCGGACGCTGCTGGGCATTGAGCACGCGGGTCTCGAAATCGGTTTCGGCGGCGGCGATCGCCTTGCGCACACCGGCCTCGAAGCCGGCGCGGTTCAGCGTCGCGTCGGTGCGGTTCAGCACCCAATCGACCGAGGCGCTCGCGGCAATGCCGATGATCAGCGCGCCGAAGGCGCCGGTCAGCACACCGGTGACGACATTCGCCAATAAACCGGGCAGCTGGCTGAACAGGGGTAGGAGGATGCCGCCGAGGATGGCGGCGACGATCACCGGTAACACCACAAAGCTGATCAGCTTTGTGGCGAACGGGCGGGCCATCCGCAGGATGACGTCATTGAC
>DASYZD010000330.1:0-2598 GCA_035946655.1 Allostellaceae bacterium
GGGTCGCGGTCGGGGGGTCCGGCTTCGAGGAGGACGACGCGCGCGCCGCCTTCGGAGAGGCGGGCGGCGACGACGCATCCGGCCGAGCCCGCCCCCACCACCACATAATCGGCGTCCGCGTCCATGGTTGCGTATCCCATCGGTTTTGCGTGGTTTTCATACACCAGGCAGACACGGACGGCACGAAGTTAGCCATGACTCCCGTCCAGGTTCCCGGCGAAGGCCGGGACCCGTTGACCTGCCGCTCGAATGGTTGAAGCGTGGATCCCGGCCTTCGCCGGGGTCACGGGCGGCTGTTGCTATTTCGCGGCGATCGCGGCGAGGAGGCGCCGCACCGTTGCCTCGGGGTCGGCGGCGCGCATCGCTTCACCCATGACGGCGATGCCGGCCGCTCCCACGGCGAGACAGGCGGCGGCGTTGGCTGCGTCAATGCCGCCGAGGGCGACGACCGGCCCGGTCGCGAGCCGCGCCGCAGCGGCGAGCGCATCGACGCCGACGGCCGGGCCGTAGCCGGGCTTGCTGGCGGTGAGGAAAATCGGCGAAAGGGTGACGTAATCGGCCCCGGCGGCGAGCTGTAGAGCAGCCTCTTCCGGAGCATGGGCGGACACCCCAATGAGGCCTGACGGCAACTGCCGGCGCGCTGCCGCGGGATCGCCGCCGCTCGGCAGATGCACGCCGCCGGCGCCAACCGCGACGACCGCGGCGATGTCATCGTGCGCGGTGACGGTTGCGCCGTAACGATGCCCGAGCGCCACCAGCGCGCGCAGCAGATCACGCCGCTCCGCCGCCGGCAGATCCTTCTCGCGCAGGCTGAACCAGCGGCACCCGCCGCGAAACGCCGCCGCGGCGATCTCAACGAGCGCCCGCCGCGCCTGGCTGCGGTCGGAGATGACGAGGAGCGGCGGGGAGGGAAGTTTCATCTACGGCTTGCCGGAGCGGTGCGACGGCGAGAAGAAAGCGCTTTGTCGCGGAGGACGCAATGGACACAGGAGGTCGCAACGCGCAAGCTTTTCCACTTCCTCTGCCTTGCCTCTCGTTCCGACGCGAGACCGCATGCGGAATTGACCCAGATGCGAAATACGGTGTCGCTATCGATATTGCTGTGCATGCTCCCCGCACTGGTCGCGGCGCAGCAGCCCGAAGGTCGCGCGACCGCGGAGCACAAGGATGTTGGGCGGCTGAGCGTTCGAACGCAGATCTATGATCAGGCCATCGGTGTCGTCAGCGAGCTGGTACGCTCATCTTTCGCGCAGACCGTGGAGTGCAACGCCGTTTGCTATTTTCCAAACGCGAGCAAACCTATCGCTTGGAGATGCGCGCCAAAAAAAACGTGCATCCTTCACTGTACCGTTGATCCCCCCGTCGGTGGATGCGACCAGGAGCGATCGCGATGACCGAGCGGCGGCCATTTCGCCTCGAAGAGGCGACGATCGACCAATTGCACACCGCGATCCGGGCCGGGGAGACCACCTGCGTTGCGGTGGTGCGGCAGTATATCGAGTGCGCGCGGGCGTATAATGGGGCGGCGAGCCTCCTCGTCACCGAGGACGGCGCCCAGATCCCCGACGCGACCGGCGCGGTGCGTGCCGGGGCGGCGCTCACCTTCCCGACCGCGACGGTCAAGGCTTCGACGCTGTTCCCGGATCTGGACAAATACCGGGGCCCGCCCCTCGAGTTCGGCCGCATGGAAAGGACCGCCTCCGACCCCGCGGTCGCGCAGCAATATGGCATGATTGTTGGCACCGCGGATGGGGGCCAACTCAACGCGCTCGCCACGTTCAACATCCGCGGTGAGCGCTCGGTCACCTGCAAGGGCGAATTCGACCGGCATCCCTCGCTGGGTCAGCTCCCGCCCGGCGCACCGCCGGTGTGCGAGACCTTCCGCCATTATCCCGACGCGCTCGAGCGCGCCGCCGAGCTCGACGCCCGCTATGGACGGAACCCGCCGCTCGACGAGATGCCGATGTATGGGGTCGTCTTCTCGTTCAAGGATCCGTTCGACACCAAGGACATGCGCACGACCGCGGGGGGCGACGCCGCCTACGACATCGATTTCCCCGCGCAGGACCACATCCTCGTCGAGCAGTTGCGCAACAAGGGGGCGATCATCTTCGCCAAGGCCGTGTGCACCGAATATAACGGCCGCGCCGGCAACCCCGGCGGCCGCCATACGCCGGACAAGGTGCTGCCATCGACCCTCGGCTATCAGCGCAGCTCGTGGGCCGGCAACCCGGCCAATGTCTACGATACGACCCGTGCCGCCTCATTGGGATCGAGTTCGGGCTCGGGGGTGTCGGTCAGCGCCAACCTGGTGATGGCGAGCCTTGGCGAAGAAACCCGCGCCTCGACCCGCGGGCCCGCCAACCACAACGCCGTCGCCCTCATTCTGCCGCACAAGGCAATGCTCGGCTTTGTCGGCGGGGCGATCGGCGCCGATCTCTATTGCGACCGCACCGGCGTTCTGTGCCGCACGATCGGCGATTGCGCAAAGGTGCTCGACGCGCTGAAAGACAAGGAGACCGGCTATTACGACCCGCGCGACGTGTGGACCACGGTGCCGCGCTCCTCGGTCCTGGCGACGCCCTATGCGCACCACGC
>DASYZD010000331.1:0-4809 GCA_035946655.1 Allostellaceae bacterium
GCGCCCGAGCCCGGTCGACAGCGCCGCGACGCCGAGCCCGACGATCAGCGACACCCGCGCGCCGTACACGGTGCGGCTGTAGACGTCCCGCCCGAGCATGTCGGTGCCGAACCAATGCGCCGAGGACGGCCATCGCAGCCGCTCGATCGGCGCCAGCGCCTGCGGATCGACGGTGCCGAGATAGGGGGCGAAGACCGCCATCGCCACCATCGCCAGCAACAGCGCGCCGCCGACGACGATCGTCGGGTGGCGCCGCAGATAGGCGCGCGCCGAGCGCGGCGGCGGCGCGGCGACGGCGATATCGGTCGGCGCAACGCTCATCGCGATCAATACCGGATACGCGGGTCGAGAAAGGTATAGCTGATGTCGACGAGCAGGTTGATCAGCACGTAGGCGGCCGAAAAGATCAGGATGATCCCCTGAATGATCGGATAGTCGCGCCGCAAAATCGCATCGACCGTCAGCCGGCCGATGCCGGGGATCGCAAACACCGTCTCGGTGACGACGACGCCGCTGATCAGCAGCGCGACGCCGATGCCGACGATGGTGGCGATCGGCACGGCGGCGTTCTTCAGCGCATGGCCGAGCAGAACGCGCTCGTTCGACAGACCCTTGGCCTGCGCCGTGCGGACATAGTCCTGCGCCAGCACGTCGAGCATGCTGGCCCGCGTGATGCGCGCGATGAGGGCCGTGTAGACCGTGCCGAGCGCGATGCTCGGCAACACGATATGCGACAGGAACGGCTGAACGCCGTGGCGGATGCTGACATAGCCCTGCACCGGCAAAAGGTCGGTGTCGATGGCGAAGACGTAGATCAGGATGTAGGCGAGAACGAAGACCGGCACCGAGAAGCCCAGCACCGCGAACACCATGACCAGCCGGTCGATCCACGTCCCGGCGTTCCAGGCGGCCAGGACGCCCATCGGGATCGCCGTCAGCACCGAGACGAGGAGGGTCGACACGGTCAGCGCGACCGTCGGTTCGAGGCGCTGCGCGATCAACGTCGACACCGGCAGGTCGGTGAAGATCGAGATGCCGAGATCGCCGTGCAGCAGGCGCCACACCCAGTCGCCAAACTGGATGTAGAGCGGCTGGTCGAGCCCGAGCGCCACCCGGATGCGCACGATGTCGGCGGGCGAAGCCGTGTCGCCGGCAATGATCGCCGCCGGATCGCCCGGGCTCAAATGCAACAGCGCGAAGACGAACAGCGCAACGACGACCATGACCGGGATCGTCGCCAACACGCGCCGCACGATATAGGCGAACATCTCAGCCGCCCCTCGGGCGATCGCGCATCCTCGCCCTGCCGAAGCAGAGCGCGCTCACTCTTTCGCGACGTTCCACAGAAACACGACGGGCGCGATGATGATGCCGCTCAGCGTCTTGCGATAGGCGGTCGGAAGCACGAACTGGCCGGTCGGGATGTAGGGAAGGGCTTTCTTGTACGCTTCGATCTGGATCTGCGCCGCGAGCTTCTTTTGCGCCGCCAGATCGGGCGCCTTGAACCAATCGCTGATCAGCGCCTCGAGCCGGTCGTCCCTGGGCCAGCCGAACCACGCCTGGTCGCCGTTCGTGCGCACCTGGCCGTTCAAGGCCGGCGACAGCAGATCGGGGGCGGCGGTCCAGGTGTGAAAGATGTTCCAGCCGCCCTTGTCGATCGGCGCCTTCGAGGCGCGGCGGTTGATCAGCGTGCCCCAATCCATCGACTGAAAATCGACGTTGAAGCCGGCGCTCTTCAGCATCGCCAGCGACACCAGCGCCTGGGCATGGATCGGCGGCTGGTCCGTCGCGTCCATCAGCACGATCTTTTCGCCGTGGTAGCCGGCCTCCTTCATCAGCTGCTTCGCTCTCGCGAGATTGGGCGCGTGCAGCAGCTCCTCGGCCCCGGCCTTGGTCTCGAGCGGCGTGCCGCAGCCGAACAGCGCGGCGCAGGTCTTCCAGTATTTCGGGTCGCCGGCGGCGGCGCGCATATAGTCCTTCTGGTTGACGAGATTCAGCACCGCCTCGCGCATCTTCTGATTGTTGAAGGGCGGCAGCACCTGGTTGAAACGCAGGATGCCCTGGTTGCCGAGCGGGTCGACCGTTGCGACCACGATGTCGGGGTTCTTGGCGAATACCGGCAAGAGATCGGTCGGCGGCTGCTCCCACCAGTCGACCTCGCCGGAATTCAAGGCCGCCGCCGCCGTCGCCGAATCCGGTATGTACAGCCATTCGACGCGGTCGACCTTCGCCACCTTGCCGCCGGCGGCGAAACTCGGCGGCTCCTTGCGCGGCACGTAATCGGGGTTCTTGACGAAGACCGCCTTGCTGCCCGGCACCCATTCGTTCTTGACGAATTTGAACGGGCCGGAGCCGATCGCCTCGGGGATCTGTTTGAACGCGTCGGTTTTTGCCAGCCGCTCCGGCATCATGAACGGCACGTTGCTCGACAATTTGCCGAGCGCGGAGAGCATCAGCGGGAACGGCGTCTTGAGCGCGATGCTGAAGCTCTTGTCGTCGATCGCCTTGATCGCGCCGACCGCCTCCATCAGCTTTTGCCCGAACGCATCGCGCTTGCCCCAGCGCTCGACCGAATAGACGCAATCAATCGCGCGCACCGGCGTGCCGTCGTGCCATTTGAGCCCGTCGCGCAGGGTGAAGGTCCAGGTCAGCTTGTCGGCGCTGACCCGCCAGTGATCGACCATCTGCGGCTGCGGCTGCAGGTTCTTGTCGAGCGCGAAGAGGGTATCGAACACCATGTAGCCGAAGTTGCGGGTGACATAGGCGGTCGTCCAAATCGGGTCGATGCTTCGGAGATCCGCCTGCGGGATGAAGCGCAGCACCTTTTCGGCAAATGCCTGGGAGGCGGGCGCGGCGAGAGCCAGCGCCGCGACCGTCAGCAGGCACGCCGACCGCAGGATTCTGGCAACCATGGTCATCGGTGCTCTCCCTGTTCGCGCATTTCTGTTGCCGGCGAGCTTACGCGATCCGATTCGATGTGCACAATGGCGCTGCCGTCGATCAGCGTGCGAAATCCGTGCCGGCGGATGTCCGCCGCTATTAATACAGATCATTAATCTAGCGCATAAATTCGCATGACCTCTCGCCGCAACGGCGATAGACTGGCCGGCAAGACCCGGTAATCGGGCCGCTTTTGAACAGGAGAGGTGCGCCATGGCGACGGCAGTTGCGGCGACGGCAATTCCGTGGTGGCGGGAGCCGACCAAGGATCAGTGGTATGCTTGGGTGGCGGCCTGGCTCGGGTGGACGCTCGACGCCTTCGATTTCACCGCCTTCCTGTTGATCATCGCGCCGATCGCGAACGAATTCCACGTGCCGGTGCCCGAGGTCGTCGCGGTGCTGACGATCACGCTCTGGATGCGGCTCCTCGGCGCCACCGCCAACGGCTGGCTCGCCGACCGGGTCGGGCGCAAGGCGCCGCTGATGATCTCGATCGCCTGGTACTCGGTGTGCAATTTCATCGCCGGCCTGGCGCCGAGCTTCTTCGTGCTGTTCCTGTTCCGCGCCCTGCTCGGCATCGGCATGGGCGCCGAATGGCCGGCCGGCGCGGCGCTGGCAATGGAGACCTGGCCCGTCCGCTCGCGCGGTTTCATGGGCGCGGTCATGCAGGGCTCGTGGGGCATCGGGTTTCTGCTGTCGAGCGGGATCTACGGGCTCTTCTACAACTATATCGGCTGGCGCGGCCTCTTGATGATCGGCATCGCGCCCGCCCTGCTGATCATCTACATCCGCTTCTATGTGAAAGAGCCCGCCGTCTGGGTGGAGAACCGGCGCCAGCAGACCTTGCAAAACCGCGAAATGCGCGCGCCGCTGTTCGCGATCTTCAAGCCGGAATTGCTCGGCAACACGCTGACGACCTGCCTGATGATGGGGTCTGCCTTTGTCATCTACTATGCGAACTACGCGCTGTTCGCGACCCATCTGCAGCTCGATCTGCATCTGAGCCCGGCCCTGGTCGCGCTGCCGATCGCGCTGGCCAACACGCTCTTCTTCTTGTCCTCGATATTCTGGGGCTGGGTGGCGGAACGCCTGGGCCGGCGTTGGGCGATCATCATCCCCGCGGCGCTCGGTGTTCCGACCGCCTTCCTTTACCTGCTGACCCGCGACTACACCTTGGTCGTCGTCGGGTTTGCCTTGCAGGGGATGTTCGCCTGCGGCGGCATGCACGCGCAGTATCCGGCCTATCTTTCCGAACGCTTCCCGACCGAGGTGCGGGCGACGGCGGTCGCCTTCTGCTTCCATCAGGGGGCGATCTGGGGCGGGCTGATCTCGCCGCTGCTCGTCTGGTATGCAACCACGCACCAGATCGGGCTGTCCGGCCCGATCCTGGCCACGACGGTCGTCGGCCTGGCCGTCTTCCTGGTTGCCGTCATGTTGAGCCCGGAGACCAAGGGCAGAGTGCTGATCGCCGAACTGACCGTCGCCTGACCGCCCGCCTCGCGGGCCGAGGTGATAATCGCGCCGCCCCGCCCGGCCGACCTCGGTGAAGGCGGCGCCGATTGCGGCGGACGGGCGGTTGGGCATGGCGCGAGCAGCAAGAGAGACCGGCGGCAAGCCGGCGATCCGGATCGGGACCATAGGAGGAAGGGATGGCGGAGACAAGGGTGCTATCGGCGACCGAGCACGCGCTGGAGAACCAGCGGCTCGGCGGCTTGCAGATCCGCGTCGCCGTGCTCTGCGGCCTCATTCAGATGTGCGACGGCTACGATGACGGCTCGATCGGCTGGTCGGTGCCGTCCTTGACGCATGCCTGGCACGTCGCGCCCTCGGCCTTCGCGCTCGCTTTCCTGTGGTCGAATATCGGCGTCA